>JAUQQA010000031.1 GCA_030550095.1 Chloroflexota bacterium
CTTACCCCATTCAACACAAACAACACAACAGGAAGCAAGACCAAAATACGACTCCTCGCCGGGGATGGCACGTTTCCAAACCAGCCGATCAAGAGCAATGACATTGTGGGAATGACTACTGGAAAGGCATAACGCGCAACAGGCAACCAAGGATTTGGACTGAAAGGCAGAGAAGGAAATACTCTGAGCAGAGCGCTCAACCAAACCACAAGAACAGCAGTTGCTAGGAAGAAGGCGCAAGCTCTCGTAGATGGTTCTAGGTTGCGCCACCTTCTCACCCACCAAACGAGACTGCCCAAAACCCCCAAGAGGCTTAGCGCTTCCAAGAAATGATACCAAGGTAGGTTCAAGCGGACGTGACCCCAAGCGAAGTAAGCCCAAAAGCTAAGGAGCAATGTGCGCGCTGCTGGCAAGTAGATCCAGCCACTCCAATGAAAATCCAAAAGTACTGAAAGTAGTGCGTTCACATTAGCAGGGATGCGCACGCGGGTACGCACAACCTCTTCCAGTTGGCCTGCAAGACCGCGGAAGCGTAACCAAGAGGCCTCTGCTGAACCGTTGCGCAGAAGATTCACAAACGACTTACCTCCCCAAGTGCCGCGCTTGCCCTCAAGGTCATCAAAAACAGGTTCTTGCGTCAGCGGATATTCACCTTCGACAAGCACAAGCCCGTCGTAATACAAAACTGCTTGTGTTTTTTGCTTTTGGCTCGGAGCAGGGCTTAGGATGACTTGGATTCTCCATGCTTCGTTCGACACGGTGCCAGTGATTGCGAAGAACTTTGGGGTTCTTCCAACTTCCAGCCGCTGACTGATGGAGCGGAAGCCATCGTCGAGTATCGGCGAGCGAATCTCTATCTGCTCAGAGGACCAAATCCAAGCCCCAAGGGTGACATTTTTCCCACGCAGCTTTTCAACCTCTGCCGCGGGGAGAGGCTGCATTAGTTGATTTGTTGATCCAACTTCGAGCACAAGCGCCTTCGATCCAAGCGGCGCTTCTTCGCGAGCTTCATGGGTGTTCCTGATTTGTGAAGTGTAGCGATGCCAGAACGCAGCATCTCCCCAATCTAGAAAAAGAGCAATAGGCAGTAACAACCAAACCGCCACAGCTAACAATTGCCAGCGCAACTTTGCCCTGCGCAGGAAGCTTAAAATGATAACAAGAGGGGCCAACCACACTGCAAGTGCCACCGTGCCCTTGGTCCAAAGACAGATCACCGCTGAAACTAGTAGCCAAATCAGCCGCTGCCAACTGAAGCCTCGGATGATGGTCCTCACCGCACCCCACAGGAAAAACGAAAAAGCTGCCACCGCGCCCACATCGTTATTCACAGCCGTCATCAAGTCGGTGTAAGCCGGCAACAAGGCAAGGCTCAGAGGAACAGCCCAGCGCAAAAAGTGTCCTTTGGGAACAAGCTCAGCCACAATCCGACCTGACAACCAAATGGTGAGGAGGTAGAGAGATAGCGACACAAAACGGGCTAGGTAGAGCAGAAATGTCACGTCGGCATGTGAGATCGGCGCGAGGACAAAGCCGACGAGCAAATAGTAGAGGGGTGGATGGCTTAATTCTGAGACGCCTAGCCAAACAGGTTCGCTCTGAGCGAGCAGATTAGGCGCGAAGTTCATCCCCCTAAAAAATCCGTGCTCAATCATGGAAGCCGCCACCTCGCGCCGAAAATCCTGATCGTAATCACCTTCACTCGGCAGGCTTCTCCTGTTTGCGATCAACCACGCGTATTCGAAATGCGTAGGCTCGTCATAGTGCTGCCATGGTGGAACAAGAAACAAATAAAGCAAGCCGTTCAGAAGCGCCACCAACAAAACACTTCTTGCCAAAACGATCTGAACGCGAGGTAGGTATCTCTCAAAAGCTATTGGCTTTTTGTGCGGAATGCTGTAGTCTTGAGCTGCCATTGTGGATAGTATACCCAAATCGCAGAACCTGCCATACAAGTGCTGCTACCCCACAGCGCGCTGAGCGTTGCGCAGGTGGTGAGAAAAGGTCAAGCGCTGCCAGCGACCCTCGATCAAAAACACCACCATAGCGACCCATACAAACGCAAAACCGATGAAGCGCTGCACTGTGAAAGGCTCGCCATAGACCAACACACCGAGCAAGAACTGGATCGTCGGACCGATGTACTGCAAGATGCCCAATGAGGAAAGCGGAATGCGCCTTGCGCCTGCCGCAAATAACAGGAGCGGCACAGCGGTGATCGGCCCTGCAGCAACAAGAAGCGCAACAAGCCCTACGCCGCCGTGCGTGAAAGCACTGTTGCCTTCTAGCTCCCGCACGAGAAGGTAGCCTAGCGCTACCGGGGCAACAAGCGCTGTCTCTAGCGTCAGGCCCGGCAGCGACTCAAGCACAGCACGCTTGCGCAGCAAGCCATACACCCCAAAGGTGAGCGCAAGCGCAACGCCGGCGACCGGGAACTGACCATAGGCGAAGGTGAGATAGGCTACACCCACACCGCCAAGCGCAAACGCAAGCCATTGCCCAACCCGAAGACGCTCGTGAAGCACTAACACCCCCAACGCCGCATTTACCAGCGGCGTGATGAAGTAGCCTAGGCTGCCTTCCACCACGCGCGCTGTGTTCACAGCCCAAATGTAGATCAACCAGTTTGCAGATAGCATCGCTGCGCTCAGCACAAACCACAGCAGCGCTTTTTGCTGTTGCAGTGCCTGCCACAATTCGCGCCATCGTGCGCTGAGCGTCATGATCACGCTGCAGAACAGCAACGCCCACACCACACGATGCGCCAAGATCTCCAACGGCGGTAGCGCGCTGAGCTGCTTGAGATACACCGGCAAAAATCCCCACAACACGTAAGCGCTGGCTGCAAGCAACAGCCCTCTTCGGCTCTGCATAGCGCTGCATCTTAGCGGGAATCGAGGGCTGCGCTGAGGGAAACCACCACACTCTCACCGATTGCACCGCCGCTCTCATTGATCAGCGGGATGCGAGCAACTTCGGGAAAGGTGTAGGCACCGAAATGCAGCGCTGCATTTGGAGGTGCATGCGGCAGCACAAAGCGCAAGAGCAGGATGTCGCCCTCGCGCCATTGCGAGGGGTGCACGCCCGCGATGTCGTGTTGGGCAATGCGCGCCTCTCCCGCGTAGAGATGCGCGAACCAGTGCACATCCTCGCGCGGCACGCCGAACACGCGCAGGTACGCCTCGAAGTGCAATGTATCGGCGCGCAGCTCAGCGCGATACCCCAACATCCCAAAGCCCTTCGCCCACTGCGCAGGCAAGGGGCGCAGGTCTCCCGGCATACGCAAGCCTGCCGCGCGCGCGAGATGAAAAGCAGGCCCACCTTGTTCCGCAATGGGGAACGCGCGCGCTTGCCACTCGGCATAGTGCTGCGCGGCTAAATCGCGCGCAGAGACAGCTTCGGGCGCAAAGACGTACACCAGGGGCGCATCCTCGCGCACGATGAGCGCGTCGCGCGCGTTGACGAACCGGCGGGGCAGATCGGCGAGGAGCACATCGAGCACTGTCGCTGCCTCGTCCACGTTTGGATCAGCGCCAGGCACCACGACGAGCACCTCGCGCGCGCGACCAGCCTGCACTTCGTCGCGCACTGCCTGGCTCAGCGCTAGTGCTGCGCGCACAGGCGGGCCGTAGCCACCTGGATAGGTGACGTGATGCTCCAAAAAGTGCGAGAAGTGCAACGTGAGCACGACGTGATATGCCGTAAGCGGCATCGTCACAGCGAGAAGCACAGCTCGCGTTGCAAGGTCGCGCCTCACAAGCTGCCACACGAGCGCCATCAACACGAACGGCGCAGGGTAAGTGAGCAGCAGGTAGTGCATCTGCACTGGCTGCGTATGACGCACTTGCAACACGATCGGCACTCCTTCCCACGCAAGCACCACCAGCACCGCCATACGCAAATGCGGCGCGCGCCACGCTAACCACAACGCGCTCAGAACACCTGCGCCAAGCCAAAGCTGTTGCAACGTGTCGAGCCAACGCCAGCTCCAGATCGGTTGCGCCCGCCACATCTCAAATGCTGGCCCAGTGAGATCGCTGAGATGCGCACCGCCGCTGAGCCACAATGCGCGTTGCAAAGCATCGAGCGAATGTTGCACAACGCCACTCCCCGCGTTGACCAGCGCACGCATGTTCGACGCGCCACCTTGCAAGTCAGTCACAAGATAAGCTGCGCCAAACAGCACAAGCGGCGTCCACCCAATCAACGCCGGCAACGCGCGCACGGTGCGCCAACGCCAAAGCAACACCACGCCAACTAACGGCAGCGCAAAGACGCCCGACCAATGCGCGCCGAGCGTGAGCACCAAGCCCCATCCCACCAACGCCCACCCCCATGCCTCATGACGGCTCACCACTTCGAGCAACCCCCACAGCGCCAATGCGCTCCCCAGCGGCAAAACTGCCAGCCAAGTCTTGCGCGCCATTTGCACCGCCCACGGCGCTACTGCGAAGAGCAACGCTGCGATCAGCGCTGCGCCGCGCCCGAAGTGCCGCCGCGTCATCCACCACGTCACCCCAACCGCAGCCACGTCCAGCATCACCCGCCAAACAAACGCGAGCCACCACGCGCGCATGAATAGGTAGGGGAGCGCCATGACGTAGAGATACGCTGGCGGATGATTGGCAACGCTGCCGCTGAAAGGCGCGATCGCCAACCAATGTCCTTCAGCAATGCCGCGCGCCAGCCGAAGCGCAATTGCCTCATCGAAGCGCAGGTCGGCGAGATCAAGACGGTGGAGCCGCAGCGTTGCCGCAAGCCCGAGCACGAGCATTACCACGCCGACTTCGGCAACTCGCTGAGCGTTTGCTGTGAGGCGCCACTCTGACATCGTTTTAACCTTGGCTTCCCATAATCCTGCGCTGAGTCTCAAGGGAACGGGCTGTTGTCGGAAGTCCATACATAGGAGAGAATAGGCGAAGATGTTGCGGTTCGACCGATTCACCGAGCGCGCGCAAGACGCTGCGGCGCGCGCCTACGAAATCCTGCAGCGCTATGGTCACACCCAAGTGGACACCGAGCACATCTTGCTGGCGCTGATCGAGCAGCCAGAGGGGACGGTGTCGCAAATTATCGAGATGCTGGGCGCTGACCCCGCGGTGATCGCAGGCAAGCTCGACGAAGAGCTGCGCCGCTCGCCACGCATCAACATCTACGGCGGACCCATTAACCAGGTGTTCATCACGCCGCGCGTCAAGCGCGTTTTGGATGTCGCCAACGAAGAGGCGAATCGCCTCAAGGACGAATACATCAGCACTGAGCACATCTTCCTCGCCATCAGCACCGAGCGTGGCACGCCCGCAGCGCGCATCCTCGCTGAGTCGGGCATCACGCGCGACAAGATCAGCGACGCGATCAAGGACCTGCGCCGCGGTCAGCGCGTCACCGACCGCCAAGCAGAAAGCAAGTATCGCACGCTGGAGAAGTTCTCACGCGACCTGACGCAGATGGCGAAGGAGGGCAAGCTCGACCCCGTAGTCGGGCGCGATGCGGAGATCATGCGCGTGATCCAGGTGCTCAGCCGCCGCACCAAGAACAACCCCGTGCTGATCGGCGAAGCTGGCGTGGGCAAGACCGCCATCGTGGAAGGGCTAGCGCAAAAGATCGTCGCCGGCGACGTGCCCGAGCCGCTGCTCGGCAAGCGCATCGTCGCGCTTGATCTCGCCGCAATGCTCGCCGGCTCGCGCTTTCGCGGCGACTTTGAAGAGCGCTTGAAGAACGCCATCGAGGAAGTGCAGCGCAGCGAGGGCGAGATCATCCTGTTCATTGACGAGATCCACAACGTGGTTGGCGCGGGCGGCGGCACTGGCGCGCTCGACGCAGGCAACATCCTTAAGCCTGCGTTGGCGCGCGGCGAGCTGCAAACCATCGGCGCCACCACGCTCGATGAATACCGCAAGTTCATCGAAAAAGACAGCGCCCTCGAGCGCCGCTTCGCACCAGTGTTCGTGGACGAGCCGAGCGTTGAGGAGACCATCGAGATGCTGCGCGTGTTGCGCGACCGCTACGAGGCGCACCACAAAGTGCGCATCAGCGACGAGGCGCTCGAAGCCGCAGCGCGGCTGAGCACGCGCTACATCACCGAGCGCAAGCTGCCCGACAAGGCCATTGACTTGATTGACGAAGCCGCAGCACGCCTGCGCGTGGCGCTCTTCACGCTGCCGCCAGACCTAAAGGCGAAAAGCCAAGAACTCGAGCGCCTGCGCGCTGAGGAAGAAGCCGCTGCTGCTGCACAGGACTACCAGCGCGCTGCCGAGATCAAGGTGCAGCGCCTGCGCCTGCAACAAGAGTTCGAAGCCGAGCGCGAGCGCTGGCAGCTAGAGAAAAACCTCGACGAAGTGGTGGACGCCGACGATATCGCCGCGGTCGTCGCGCAATGGACCGGCATCCCTGTGCAGCAAATGCGGGAGACTGAAAGCGAGAAGTTGCTCAAGATGGAGGAGCGGCTGCACGAGCGCATCATCGGTCAAGACGAGGCGATCAAGGCGATCAGCGACGCGATCCGCCGCGCGCGCAGCGGGCTCAAGGATCCACATCGCCCCATCGGCTCGTTCATCTTCCTCGGCTCCTCCGGCGTGGGCAAGACCGAGTTGGCGAAGGCGCTGGCGTGGTTCTTGTTCGACGACGAAAACGCGCTCGTGCGCGTGGATATGAGCGAGTATCGCGAGCCGCACACGGTGAGCAAGCTGTTCGGCGCGCCGCCGGGCTACGTCGGCTACGAGGAAGGCGGGCAGCTCACCGAGCGCATCCGTCGCCGACCGTATCAGGTGGTGCTCTTCGACGAGATCGAGAAAGCGCACCCCGACGTGTGGAATGCGCTGCTGCAAATCCTCGACGAAGGGCGCCTCACGGATGGGCAGGGTCGCACGGTGTACTTCAACAACACCGTGATCATCATGACCAGCAACATCGGCACCGAGTACGTGCGCAAGGGCGGCACGCTTGGTTTCATCAAGCCGAGCAACGAAGAAGAATTGAAGCTCGTCGCTGACCACAAGAAGATCGAAGACGCGCTCAAGCGCACCTTCCGCCCTGAGTTCCTCAACCGCGTGGACGAGATCATCATCTTCTCACCGCTCACGGTTGAGGACGTGGAGAAAATCGTCGAGCTGCAGATGCGCGCCCTGCGCGAGCGGCTGAAGGAGCAAGGGTTGGAGATCGAGTTGAGCGACGCTGCGCGCAAGTGGCTTGCGCGACAGGGCTATGACCCGAACTTCGGCGCGCGCCCGCTGCGCCGCGCGATGCAGAAATACCTCGAAAGCCCGCTGAGCATGCAGCTGCTCAAAGGGCAATTCAAGGCAGGCGACCGCGTGCATGTGGACGTGTCGCCAGACGGCAACGGCTTGCAGTTCAGCCGCGCGCCTGTGCCCACGGCGCAGCCTCAGCCCGAGGCGTCGGTGGTGGCGCAGCCGGCGTGAAGTCGCTCTAGGCAAACAGCGCCCGCACGCGCGCAAACGCCTCGGCTTCGGTGGTGGATGGGTAAAACTCCAGCCCGATCTTGCCGTCGAAGCCGAGGCGCTTCAGTTCACGCACGAGGTTGGCAAAGTTGATCTCGCCTGTGCCCGGCTCCTGGCGCGTGGGCACGTCGCCAATGTGCACGCTGTCGTATAGCCCCCAGTAGTCGCGCAGCCCTTGGATTAGGTTGCCAGCAGTGCGTTGCTGGTGATAGCAATCGAAGGCGAGGCGCAACTGCGGGTGATTGATCCTGCGCACCACCTCCGCAGCGAGTTCATGCGTGCATACGGTGATGCCGCCGTGCAGGTGATACGTGTTCAGCGCCTCAAACCACACCACGATCGGCGTGCGCGCCACTAGCTCCATCACGCGCGCTGCGCCTTCGAGCAGGTTGGCGAACTTCTGCTGCGGTGTGTAATCGCGCGAAGGGCGCTTGACCCAGCCTTGGATATGCGGCTGCGCGGGGATGTGCACGGGCTCGATTTGCTCGCTGAACATGAACAGGTGCTGCACACCCCAACGTTGCGCGCGCTCCAATGACTCCGCCCACGCATCAAGGCAACGCGCGTGGTCGTTTGCGTCGGTCAACGACCCGCCCGCATCATCGAACGTGGAGTTGATCACGCAGCCGTGCTGGCGACACGCATCCGCCAGCTCGTCCATCAACGCGCCTTTGCTGCGCCACGCCCACACGTCAAGATGCCGAATGCCGAGCGCAGCAAAACGCGCCACCCGCTCTGGCAGCGGCACATCGAGAAACCAGAAATCCGCGTAACCAGTGAAGATCATCCCTCGCACGGTACCACGCGCAGCACGCCAACCTGCACGCCACCATCTGGCGTGCGCGCTGGCGAAGGCTGCACGGGCAAGCGCGCGCCGCTCGCCCCATCATACAGCCCTACCACAACTGCGTACTCGCCCGGCGCAACGTTTGGTGAGACCACCAAGGGGTGCACGTCGGGGACGATCTCACCTGCAGACCACACGCTCGTCGGATACGCACCTGCGCGCGGCATGCCGTCGTGCTGCGCAACGATCTGTCCCGCTGCATCACGCACATGCACAAAGACGGTGTAATCGAGCGGCAACGGCGCGCCGCGCCACGTGAGCGTGAGCAGCAACGATTTGCCTGCGCACGCTTGAAGCGCGCGCGGCATCGCTGCAACGTGCACGCCCGCGCTGAGCGGCAACCAATGTGCGTTGGCAGGCGCTGCTGCATCGAGTGGCACTTTTAGCCGCCCTGCGATCACCTCGGTCTCGTCTTCCAACCAACGCACGCTGATCTCATACGCGCCCTTTGGCAAGGCTGTTTGAGGCACCAGGATCGGGAAGTCATACCACGCTTCCTCGCCCATGCGAAAGCGCGCTGTGTGGATCAAGCGTGATCGCACGGGCAAGCCCTCGCCGCGCAGGATGTAGATCGGCTGCACGCGCAAGGTGCGGTTGCCCAGTGGTGCGCCTGCGCGCACGCGCACGCTCACGATGAGCGGCTCGCCTGGCTGGATCACGCGCGTGTTTGCTGCGACAGCAGTCACTGCCCAGCCTTCGCCGAGGTCAAACACGCCCTCCGCCAACATCACCGAAGGAATCGCGGGCATGCGCGCGCGCTGCCAAATCGTCATCGGCGATCCCCAAAAGCGCGCGTCGGCAATCTGTGCCACTGGGCGATAAAGCGCGCGGAACCACGCCTCCTTTTGCGGGTCTTGGTCGTAAATCGCGTTCACGCTGCTCAGCGCAACAAAATCGGGCTGCGCATGGATCAGCAACGCGAGGAAATCGCCACGGCGCACTGCGCTCAGCTTCGAGGGCGTCGTGAGACCGAGAAAGTCGAACGTCGTGCGTTGTGCGTAGTAGCTCATCACGCCCAGCTCTGTCACGCCCAGCGTTGCCGTTGGCGGCGTGTTCGCAGCAATCCAACGACCCACACGCTCGTAAACATCCACCTTCGTCTCAGGCAACACCTTGGCGATCAGCGATTTGGGTGCTGGCGGCGTCTCACCACGCACGACGCGCACGATGTGCGCATCAGCCACCCCCATCGGCACAAGCACGACCAGCGCTGCCAGGCCTTGCAGCGCGCGCACGCGCCCTAGCTGCGCAACGCCCAAGCCCAGCAAGAGCGCCAGCGCTGGCACCAGCGGCGCGTAGTACCACACATACGGCGCGACGTTGAGCACAGCGTATCCTGTCAGGTGCAACGCCCCCCACCCCGCCACTGCAAGCCAGAGCAGCTCAGCGCGCCGCACAAGCGCAACGATGCCCACCAGCATCCCCACTGGCAAAATCGCGAACAGCGGCGTGAGCTGCACATACGCGCGCGCCAACAGCAGCAAGCCCTCGAGGAAGGACGTGCCTGGGTAAAAGCCGGTCAGCCCGCCGACAGCTTGCGCCGTCTTCGTTTGCAAGGTGGTGGGCAATGGCGAGCCAAACTGTGCAACGAGGAACACGGCTAGCGGCGCGTAAGCCGCAAGCGCGCCCAGCCCCAAACGAAGCAGCGCCGATCTCACCGCAACACGCGCTTGTGGCTCGCGCAGCAAGTTTCGGCGCGCGCCGAGCATCATCGCGTTGATCAGCAACACAAGCGCTGCATCGCCACGCAGCCCCAACGCGATCCCGCTGAGAACACCGGCGATCCACGCGCGCCCAGCGCGCGCCGCGATCAGAGACCACACCGCGAGCGCCAAAAACAAAGGCGTTTCAAAGCCAAGCGTGAGCCAAAGCAGAGGGAAACTCAACGCAAATAGCCCGGCAAACCATCCCGCCGCGGTTGCCGCTGTGCAACGCCCTAACCAGAACAACCCCAGCGCCAACGCGATCAGCGCTGCGATGCCAATGGCGTTGCTCACCGTTGGCACGTCGAAGCTGAGCGTAGCTGGGATCGCAAGCAGCAGTGCGTAGAGGGGCGCAGTGGTAATCAGTGCACGTTCGCCCCCTTCGGGATTGAAGATGAAGCCGCGCCCCTGCGCGAGGTTCAGTGCAAAGCGATAGGTGATGAAGGGATCGTCGAAGCGGATGCCCCACGTGGCTACGCCCAACCCCACGCCGAGCAAGACGAGCAGCAGCGCTGCGCTCACATCGCGCGCGTGAACCGATTGCACGCTCACACCACGATCTCGCCGCCGTCCACCTCGATGGATTGCCCAGTCACGTAGCTCGCCTCGGGCGAGGCGAGAAACGCCACGACGCTCGCCACCTCCTCGGGCGTGCCCAAACGGCGCATGGGGATTTGCTCAGCTTTCTGCTTCAAGTGCGTGCCCGGCTCCCATCCTTCGTTCTTGCAAATGATCGCATCCACCTGGCGCAACATGTCGGTCAGGATCGAGCCAGGGCACACTGCGTTCACCGTCACGCCGAACGGCGCAAGGTCCATCGCAGCCGCGCGCGTCAAGCCAATCACCGCTGCTTTGTTGCTGCAATATGCCAAGCAATTCTTAAAGCCCGTGCGCCCGGCGATGCTGCTGATGTTAACGATGCGCCCATAGCGCTGCTGCTTCATGATCGGCGCGATGGCTTTAATGCAAACGAACACGCCGGTGTAATTCACGCGCAGCATCATCTCCCACTCCGCCATGTCGAGCTGTTCCATGGGCGTGCCGCGATACACCCCGGCGTTGTTCACCCACACGTCCACGCGCCCGAATGTCGCAAGCGTTTGTTCCACGGCGCGATGCACGGCCTCAACCTCAGAGACATCCGTGGGGATCGCAAGCACCTGGACGCCGTACATCGCGCGCAGCGTGTGCACGAGCGGCCCACACTTGTCACACCTCAGGTCGAGCACCACAACATGCGCGCCCTCAGCAGCAAAGCGGTGCGCGAACGCCGCACCTAGCCCTTGCGCGCCGCCCGTGATCACCACGACTTGATCCACAAAACGCCGTGCTTGAGGGGTATAGCGTGATGCTGCCTCCATGCAACCGATTGTCGCACGGCGGTGGTGCGATGCAAAGGCTCAGCGCACGCCCAGCAGCTCCACTTCGAACGTTAGGCGCGCGTTAGGCGGAATCACCCCCGCGAAGCCGCTGCTGCCGTAGGCAAGTTCCGGCGGAACGATCAGGCGGCGCTTGCCGCCCACGCGCATCGTGGCGATGCCCTCTTCCCAGCCGCGGATCACTTGCCCGGCACCCAGCACAAACTCGAACGGCTGACCGCGGCTGTAGGAGCTATCGAACTCCGTGCCGTTGTCGAGCCAGCCGCGGTAATGCACGATCACCGTTTGCCCTGGCTGTGGCACTGGACCGCTGCCCACCACTTCGTCGAAGTACTGCAAACCTGACGCCGTGCGCACAAGCCCACCTGCCGAAGGCGCGCCTTGCTCATTGCCTAACGAAGGCAGCGAAGGCGGCGGCGCTGGCGCAACAGAGGCAGCGGGAGCGTTCGGTCGCGCAGGGATGAACGAAAGCCCGAACAAGATGAGCGTGAGGAGCAGCAAACCGATGGCAACGCTCCACGCGATGAACACTTGGCGCTGCACCAGCATGGCTCACTCTCGGATGACGCAGCAAAGCACCAGCTCGCGCGCTGCCTTCACTTCGTCGAGCCGGCGCATTGGCGCGTTGTGCGGCGCTTCTTTCAGCAGCTCGGGCTGTGTGCGCGCTTCTTCCGCGATGCGCAACATCGCATCGCAGAAGCGATCCAGCGTGTCTTTTGATTCGGTCTCCGTCGGCTCGATCAGCAGCGCCTCAGGCACGAGCTTCGGCAACGGGAAGTAGTTGGTGGGTGGGTGAAAACCATAGTCAATTAGGCGCTTGGAGATGTCGAGCGCGACAATTGACGGCGCGCCGGCGATGATCCCTTGTGCGCAGGTCTCGTGCATGCAGAAGCGATCGCCGTGCGGGAAGCGATACGTGCCCTTCAGGCGCGCTTGGATGTAGTTCGCGTTGAGCACGGCATGTTGGCTCACAGCGCGCAGCCCTGCTTCGCCATGGACGCGGATGTAGGTGTAGGCGCGCACCAGCACGCCAAAGTTGCCATGAAAAGCGCGCATGCGCCCAATGCTGTGTGGCGGCGTGTACCACTCATACACTGTTTCACCGTCGTCTGTCTCGCGCGCCTGCACGATCGGCCCTGGCAGGAAGTCTTTCAGTTTGTCATTGGCAGCCACTGGGCCACTTCCAGGTCCGCCGCCACCATGAGGGGTGCTAAACGTTTTGTGCAGGTTGTAGTGGATCACGTCGAAGCCGATTTCGCCCGGCTTAGCGATGCCGAGCAGCGCGTTCATGTTCGCGCCATCACCGTACACCAACCCGCCTGCTTCGTGCACCAAGCGGCAGACTTCTTCGATGTGCTCCTCAAACATGCCGAAGGTGTTTGGGTTGGTGATCATCAAGCCGCACACGGTGTCGTCGAGGTTTGCCTTTAGCGCTTCGAGGTCCACGTTGCCGCGCGCGTCGGAGGGCAACTCCACCACCGTCAGCCCTGCCATGGCGCTCGAGGCGGGGTTTGTGCCGTGCGCGCTGTCGGGGATCAACATCTTAGTGCGCTTGTGATCACCGCGCGCTACGTGATAGGCGCGCATCATGAGGATGCCGGTGAACTCGCCTTGCGCCCCTGCGGCGGGCTGCAAGCTTACGGCGCTCATGCCCGCGATCTCCGCGAGGTAACGCTGCAACTCGTACATGAGGTGCATCGCGCCTTGCACGGCGAACGCGTCTTGCAGTGGGTGAATCGCTGCGAAGCCCGTGAGGCGCGCGGCGTCCTCGTTGACGCGCGGGTTGAACTTCATCGTGCAGCTCCCGAGGGGATACATGGTGGTGTCCACCGCCATGTTCAGTTGTGAGAGGCGCGTGTAGTGGCGCACCACGTCCACTTGGCTCACCTCGGGCAAGGGCAAGTCCTCGCGCAGCAGATCGTCAGAAGGAAGTTCGGCTTCTGGCACATCTGGCTCGGGCAAGATCACGCCGTGTCGCCCGGGCACGGATAGCTCAAAGATCAGTGGCTCGGTCACGGCGCCGATCTTACCGCTTGCTGCAAGTGCGGCGTCGCACGGCTCACCACAGCGCTAGCGAGTATTCGCGGATCAAGCGCAAGGCGTTCTCGAGGAATTGTGCGACGGGCATTGCTTTCAAATCCTCGCCAGTCCGCAGGCGAACTGCGACCGCGCCGCTTTGCTGCTCTTTGTCGCCGACGATGAGCATGTAAGGGATCTTCATCGTCTGCGCCTTGCGGATTTTGTTCTGCATGCGGTCGGCGCCGTCGTCCACGCGCACGCGCATCCCGTGTTGGCGCAGCTCCGCAGCCACGTTCTGGCAGTACGCGATATGCCGATCAGCGATCGGGATCAACACGGCTTGCACCGGCGCCAGCCATACTGGGAACGCGCCGGCGAAGTGCTCAATGAGGAAGCCGATGAAGCGCTCGTGCGTGCCGAGCGGCGCGCGGTGGATGCACAGCGGCGTTTTCTCTTTGCCGTCGCGGTCGGTGTAGGTGAGGTTAAAGCGCGCGGGCACGGCGAAGTCCACCTGGTTTGTCGCCAAGGTGAACTCGCGCCCGATCGCGCTGAAGATCTGCACGTCAATCTTGGGACCGTAGAACGCGGCTTCGTTTTCTGCTTCGTAGAAGGGCACGCCGGCGTGGCGCATGGCGTTGCGCACCATGTCTTCGGTCTTCAGCCAAAGTTCTTTGTTGTCCACGTATTTCTTGCCCAGCCCCTCGTCGCTGTGCAGGCTCAGGCGCATCACGTATTTCTCGATGCCGAAGATTTTGAAGTAGCGCAGGTAGAGGTTCACCACGCCGAGGAACTCTTCCTCGAATTGTTCCTCGGTGCAATAGATGTGCGCGTCGTTCATCTGCATGCTGCGCACGCGCATCAAGCCGAAGAGTTCGCCGCTTTGCTCGTAGCGGTAGCAAGTGCCGTACTCCGCAAGGCGCAGCGGCAGATCGCGATAGCTGCGCGGCTTGGCGGCGTAAATCTTGTGGTGGAAAGGGCAGTTCATCGGCTTGAGGTAGTAGCGCTCGCCATCGTCCAACGTCATCGGCGGGAACATGCTATCAGCGTAGTAAGGCAGGTGCCCGCTGCGCAGGAACAGCGCCTCTTTGGTGACGTGCGGCGTGCGCACGCGCAGGTAGCCTGCTTCTTCTTCGACGCGCTTGGCGAGCGCTTCGAGCTGCTCGATGATCACACCGCCATTCGGCATCCACAGCGGCAAGCCTGGACCGACTTCTTCGTCGAAGAAGAAGATCTCCAGCTCGGCGCCGAGCTTGCGGTGGTCGCGCTTGCGCGCTTCTTCTTGCATGTGCAGATACTGTTGCAGCTCCTCGGGCGTGTCGAACGCCACGCCGTAGATGCGCTGCAACATGGGGTTGCGCTCGTCGCCGCGCCAGTAGGCGCCGCTGCTTTGCGTGAGCTTGAAGGCATCGGGGTTGATCTCGCGCGTGTTCTCGACGTGCGGGCCGCGGCAAAGATCCGTGAACGTGTCTTGCGTGTACACCGTGATCACAGGCGCGCCGTTCGCTTGCGTCTTCTCGCCAAATTCATCGCTCTTGCCCTGCACCAAGCCGTCAATCAGCTCGAGCTTGAAGGGGTTGTCCTTGAAGAGCGCGCGTGCTTCTGCTTCGCTCACTTCGCGGCGCACGAAGTCCACGTGCTTGTTGATGATCTCGCGCATGCGCGCCTCGATGCGTTGCAGGTCCTCGGGCGTGAACGGGCGCGAGACGTAGAAATCGTAGTAAAAGCCGTTCTCCACAGGCGGACCGATAGTGGGCTTTGCGTCAGGGAAAAACTCCAACACTGCCTGCGCCATGATGTGCGCCAGCGAATGGCGCTTCTTGTAAAGCGACAAGGGCATCTGTTTGCCCTTGCCATAGGTGATCATCGGTTGATCGTTTGCCATAGCCGTGCGCTCGTCTTTCACTGAGCGATCTTCTCCGCAGCTTCCTCGGTGACGATGCGGATGTGCAACTCCTGCAATTGTTTCTCGCTCACTGGCGAGGGAATGCCGAGCATGGTGTCGGCGGCTTGCTGGTTCTTGGGGAAGGCAATCACTTCGCGCAAGTTTGGCGCGCTGGCGTAGAGCATGGTTAGTCGGTCAATGCCTGGTGCGATGCCGCCATGAGGTGGCGCGCCATACTCGAACGCCTCGAGCATGTGCCCAAACTTTTGATACGCCTCTTCCATGCTCAAGCCGAGCAGACGCATCACGCGCTCTTGCACGTCGCGGCGATGGATACGGATCGAACCGCCAGCGACCTCGTAGCCGTTGCACACGAGGTCGTATTGCTTGCCCTTCACGCGCGCTGGGTCGGTCTCGAGGAATTCGAGGTCTTCATCGCGCGGTGCAGTGAAGAGGTGATGGTTCGCCACCCAGCGCTTCTCCGTCTCGTCGTAGCTGAACATGGGGAAGTCCACGATCCACGCAAAGGCGAGCACATCTGGATCGCCGAGCTTGAGGCGTTGCCCCAACTCGTGGCGCAGCTCGCCAAGCGCCTCGTTGAGCTTCATGCGGTCGTCGTCCGCTGCAAGGAGCACCAGGTCGCCGGGCTTCGAGCCGCTGAGGCGCATGATGGCTTGCTTCTCGGCATCGCTGAGCTTGGCGCCCGCACCGCTTGCGCGGTATCCCTCAGCATCGTGCCACAGCACGATCAAGCCGCGCGCGCCGTTGCGCTTAGCGAACTCGGTGAGTTCATCGGTCTGCTTGCGCGTGAAGTGCGCGCAGCCTGGCGCCACCAAGCCCTTAACGTGCGCTGCCTGAAACGGCACGAACGACGTGCCGCGCATTGCCTCGCTCACGTCGAACAGCTCCATGCCGAAGCGCAAGTCGGGCTTATCGCGCCCGAAGCGCTCCATCACTTCTTCGTAGGAGAGGCGCGGGAACGGTTTGAACATCAGGCGCTTGCCGTGCAGCGCAACGAATTGCTCGGTGAAAGCCGTGAGTAGCCCCTCGACCACCTCTAGCACATCGTTTTGATCCACGAAGCTCATCTCCATATCGAGCTGCGTGAACTCTGGTTGGCGGTCGGCGCGTTGATCCTCATCGCGGAAGCAGCGCGCAATTTGGAAGTAGCGCTCCACGCCGGCAACCATCAGCAACTGCTTGAGCTGCTGCGGGCTTTGGGGCAACGCGTAGAAGCGCCCTGGGTAGAGCCGGCTTGGCACAAGATACTCGCGCGCGCCTTCAGGCGTGCTCTTGAACAAGATCGGCGTCTCAACCTCGAGGAAGCCACGCGCGTCGAGGTAGTCGCGGATGAACTTGACGAAGCGATGGCGGATCACGAGGTTGCGCGTCATGCGCTCGCGGCGCAAATCGAGGTAGCGGTAGCGCAAGCGCAGCGCCTCATCAAGCTCCTGCGTGTCGTCGTTTAGGACAAAAGGCGGCGTCTTCGACGGGTTGAGCACAACGAGTTTGCGCGCCAGCAGCTCGATCTCGCCCGTTGCAAGTTTAGGGTTTGCCATGCCTTCTGGGCGCTTCACCACTTCTCCGATCACTTGGATCACGTATTCGTTCCGCAGGGACTCAGCCAACGCGAACATCTCCGCTGAGAGATGCGCGGGGTTGAACACCACCTGCGTGATGCCAAAACGATCTCGCAAATCCACGAAGATCACACCGCCGTGATCTCGTCGGCGATGCACCCAGCCCGCAAGGGTGACCTCTTGACCAACGTGCTCAAGACGCAACTCACCGCAGGTGTGGCTTTTGTAGTGCATGGCTGAATTTCCTCTAGTAGTTGCAAAGCAGTGCCCAAAACGGGGCAGGTCTCAAAATCATACCGCACCAAGCCCTGAAAACAAACACGCCCCTGCTCTGCTGTGGAGAGCAGGGGCGTAGCGTGTCTAAGCAGCGAGCCTCAAGGCGTGCTCTTATCGTGCTGCACACGACACTGGTAGGCAAGGAGTTGTGCTTGGCGAGCGTACACCGCAGCTTTCGCTTGGCAGCGGCTACGCGCAAGCTCCGCATACAGCGCCGCTGCCTCGCATGGGTTGCGGCTAGCTACCCAACTGCTGGCGAGCCGTGCTCCTGCTTGCTCGCGCGTTCGCAGATGTGTGGCGAGAGCATAAGCCTGCTCGTACGTCTCGCGCGATGCTTGAGGAAGCTGGCGCGCAGCGAGCAAGTTGCCCTTGAGCAAGTAGGCTTGCGCGCGAAGCTCGCGCAGGAGTGGCGTTTGCTGTGCTTCTGACTCTAGCAGGGCAAGCGCACTGCTCACCATTACCTCGGCAGTGTCAAGGGTGTATCCCCACGCTTCATAAGGGCTGCGGCTCCTGATCAAGAGGCGATTGTGCGCCGCGATGAGGTAGGCTTGCGCCTGTGCCAACCGACGGTAAGGCTCACTGAGCTGTTGCAATGCCTGGCTAGTCAGACGCTCGCTTTCGATAGCCAGCGACTGCACATCGTGCACCGAACCCGTGCGGCTCAACGCTCGCTGATAAGCGATAACGCCTTGCTCGAAAACAGGCGCTCCCCAATCCATCTGCTGGCGCGCACGCTCAAAGTGTTCAAATGCCTGATCGAGCAATCGCTCGTCCACTTCCCCACACTGGTCGAAGGCAGCCTTGCTGTAAAGCTTGCCCAGCACATACGCCGCCAGCCCAGACTTAGGCATTGCTTGCCCGCGATCCAAGATTTGGAGAACGGGCTGCAGCGCTTGCAGATCGGCGCTGTATTTGCCCTCACTGAGATCCGCGTGCACCTTCAGCGCAAGCAACATGCTCAAGCTCGAGAAGGCGCGGTCCGCGACCGCATCAACCGCCGAACCCCAATCCGCATTCTGCTCGAGCCGCACCGAATCATCCAAAGCGCCACCCTTGATCCACTCAGCAAGCTCTGGCGTCCACGCAAGCAGCGCGTCATTTACCTGGAACTGCACAGAAAGCCCAACCCCAGACGGCGAACACTCAACCCCACCAAAAATGCTCACATCTTGCTCCGCAGCTTCAGCTTGTCCCGACCTAGAGAAGCGTTCTACAACAGACCAGCGACCCAAGCGCTGTTGCACGAGATCTTGAATGCGGCTCGGCATTTCGTGCGCAATTTGGCTACAGTAAGCCTGTTGCGCTGCATCAAGCGCTTGATCCTCCGCTCGCACAACCCAAGACGAAATACCAACGCGAAGCGCACGCGCCGGCTGCTCTGCGAGCAATTCACCCTCTTGGCTCGGCATTGGGGCTTTCAACGTCTGGACTTGGAAGACGAGGCTCAAGCCAATCAGGAGCACGAGCGAAACCATCAACAAGATCAGGGTAAGTTTGCGGGTATCGCCTTGTTGGCGCACCTCACCCACGACCAAGATGTTGCTGTAGTCTGCGGAGCCTTGAATGTTGACTTCAAGATTCCGAGGGTGCTCCCCACCAATCGAGCCACGCAGCGCGGACAAATGAGTGAGCACGCGCCCAACAGCGCGCTGCATTTGTGTCGCAGCATGGCGCTGCACGGCGCGGATTTTTGCGCCGAAATCCAAAAACCAACGCTTAAACTGTTCAAACATCTAGACACCCAAATTTTATCAAACTACCCAATATTTGTCAATACCCCACCCCGTATCCTATGCAAAATTATGTATTAACCCAAATCAAACACGAGCCAAAAAGCTTAAATTGTGTATTCAGCACCTGATCAGCAGATATACTTGCCGCCCTGAAAGCCAATCGCCCCCAGCTTCAGGAGCTAGTATGGTGATCCGAGGTTTTTCTGGTCGCTCAGCTAATCAGGGCTTGCCTGGACCTTCTTCTCTGTCAGTGCTTGCGAGGCTTCGGCAGATACAAGCTTCGCCGCTGGCGTTCCTCATGGAATACACAAGGCGCTATGGCGATTTGTGGGGGTTCACGGCAGGAACGCAACCAGTTGTTTTTGCAAACCATCCCTCGCTTGTAAAGCACATCCTTCTGGATAACGCGCACAATTACTCAAAGGATACTTTCCAGTATCGGCAACTTGCACGCATTGCTGGGAAGGGGTTGCTCACGAGTGACGGTGAAATTTGGTTGACTCATCGCCGCCTGTTGCAAAGCGCATTCCACCATTCCCTTCACGATGAATTAGCAACAACCGCATTCGTGCTCGCGCATGAGATGAGCAATGAGTTTGCACAAAGAAACCGCGAAGGTGGCGAAGGCAAACTTGTGAACATACAACCCTGGATGCTCCACCTAGCAATGCGCATCCTTGGGAAGACGTTTTTCTCGATGGAACTAGATGGCGCGTCCGAGTCACTTGTGCACTCTGTCGAGATCGCCTTAGATTACATTCTCCATAGCTCTTTTCAATTCTTGCTCAAACGGGAAAATAAATATGCTTTTGAGCAAGCGCTGGCAGAGATCGACCAATTTGCACATCATTTGATAATCACCGCGCGCCAACGCAAAAAGAAAGACAGCACGTCTAAAGATTTCTTGGACATCCTCGTTGCAGCGCTCGAAGGCAAAGGGACAGTTTCTCTAACTGAAAGCGAAGTGCGTGATGAGATTGTCACACTGCTCATCGCGGGTCACGAGACCGTCGCAACCGCGCTCACATGGACGATGTACCTTCTTGCAGCACATGTTGAGGTCCAAGAGGCGCTGCGCGCAGAGCTTTTCAACACCTTAGGGGGAGAACAACCTCCTACCTATCAAAAACTCTCCCAGCTAACGCTTACCCGCCATGTGTTTGAGGAAGCGCTTCGTTTGTTTCCTCCTGCTTGGCTCATTACACGTCGAGCAGTGCAAGAGGATATTCTTGGCGAACATCGCGTTCCTGCCAACGCTCTGGTGGTTATCAGCCCTTATGCCGTGCATCGCCACCCCTCTTTTTGGGCACAACCAGAGCATTTTGACCCCTCGCGTTTTGAATCGGCGCTTGCAAAGTCGAGACCGCGTTTTGCTTACATCCCATTTGGCGCAGGACCACGATTGTGCATTGGGAATCAGGTCGCTGTTGTGGAAAGTTTGGCGGTGATCGCAGCACTCGTGCAACGCTTTCGCTTTAGCCTTGCGCGCGCCTCTGCCGTGCCCCAAATGAAGGCATCCGTTACCTTACAGCCCAAGGAGGGGATGTGGTTGCGCATCCAGTCGCTTTAGTAAGCACCTAGCTCTTCGAGCCGGTCGTCGTCAATCCCAAAGTGATGCGCAAGCTCGTGCCGCAGCGTGCGGCGCACCTCCTCGCGCAGCTCTTCTAGTGAATCGCAGGCAAGTTCGTGCGCGTAGCGGTAGATGGTGATCAAGTCTGGCAAGGTCATGTCATAGTACGCGCCACGCGCGGGAAGCGGTATACCGCGATAGAAGCCGAACAGATCAGCGGGGTCTTCCACGCCTGCTTCTTCCAGCTCCTCTGGCGTGGGGCGCGACTTCACTTCTATCTCCAAGTTCTGCACGCGCGCGCGGATGGGCGCTGGAAGCTCCTCGAACGCCTCGCGCACCAAACGCTCAAAATCCCTCATGCGGATGCGAATCATGGCGTCTGCGATTATCCGCAAGCTGCGCCAGACCTCAGCTTTGACGAAGCGATAGAATCGTTGCTCGCTTTGTCATTCGTCAACACGTCACGGTTGCATCCTGCAACTCGAGGCACGCGAGCGATGCTGCGGCGGATAGCATTGGCATTACCGCCTTGGGTGGGGCTTGGGCTGTTTCTTGCCATCGCGTTGCACCAACTTGATCTCCCAGGCTTTTACTACGACGAAGCGCTTGATCTGACACCAATGCTGCACCTGATGCGCGGTGAACCCCCCGACCTTTTGCGTGGCATCGGCATTGGGCGCTATCCCGTGATGCTGCTGGATTACATGGGCAGCCTGGGCGGCTACCTTACCGTGCCGTTCTTTTGGGTCTTTGGCGTGGGTCACGTCGCAGCCCGTGTTCAGCCGATCTTCTTCTCGTGCGTGACCATTCTGCTGAGCTGGTGGCTTGCGCGGCGCTGGTTCGGCAACGGCGTAGCTGCAATTGCTGCGTTGTTGCTTGCAGCCCAACCTTCGTTCATCTGGTTTAGCCGCCAGGGGATCAGTGTGACGAGCGTGATGACTGTGTTCTCGGTTGGCGCGACCCTCCTCCTTGATGTGGCGTTGCAGCAGGAAGCTTCTCAACCCAATCGCGCCCGCTTTGTGGCATTCGCTGCGGGCGTGCTGCTCGGCTTGGGTTTGTGGGCGAAGTTTCTGTTCTTGCGGTGGCTTGTCGCGCTCGTGGTGATGGGTCTGGTCATCGGCGCGCTCACGCAGTGGCGATACGCTGCGGCACTAAAGCGGCTGCTGCCGAGCGTTGTGCTTGGCTTTGTGCTCGGCGCCGCGCCGTTGATCTACTACAACCTTGTGGGCTTGATCCGGGATGGTCACCCCTGGACGCTCACGCTGTTGCTTCAATCGCTCCAGCAGCCCACGCAGCAGTTCGGCGTGAACAACCTCGACGTGCTCAACAATCTGCGCAAGGCGATCGAGGATGTGCGCGTTTTCGTGGACGGGAGTTACTTTTGGTACAACGGCATTCCCTTCAGCAACGTGTACGCTGTGCCGACGCTGCTGATTGCCATCGGCGCTGGCAGCTTACTTGCGCTGCAACGCCCTGGTGCAGAACGCGCGCGTTTCTTCGCTGCGATCGCTGGGCTTGCTGCGATCACCGTGCAAGGGGCGTTCACCGTCTCTGGCTTGTGGAGCACGCACCATTTCATCCTGCTGCCGCTGCCTCAACTCGTGGTTGCCTGCGCCGCGGTGTGGCTCGCTCAGGCGGCAGCGGCACGCTTGCCCGTAGCTGCAAAAGCACGCACAGCATTTGCTGGAGCAATGGTGATCGCCTTGCTTGCGCTTCCCTTCAGCCGCGATCTCTGGGTGAGCGCGCAACACCACGCCACGCTCGCGCGCACAGGCGGCTCTGGGCGCTTCTCTGACGCGGTGTATAAGCTTGCGCGCTGGCTCGACGAGCAAGGTATCACACAACCCATTGCGCTCGATTGGGGCATCGAGCGCAACGTGCGCGTGCTCACTGCCGACCGCGTGCGCCCCGTGGAGATCTTCGGCTACGCGCCAGAAGCCGACGAGGGCTTCCGTCAGCGCGCCTTGAGCGCCTTACAGGACCCTGAACGCTACTACATCGTGCTTTGGGATCGCTTTGCCGTTTATAATCGCCGCCAGCCTTTCACCGAGCTTGCGCACCAGCTCGGGCGAGAAGTCGTTGAGGTTTTCATCGCCCACGAGCGCAGCGGGTTGCCCGTGTATGTGGTGTTGCAAGCGCGGCAGAAACCCAACTCAAATCCTGCAACGGACTGATGGAGCGAAGCATGGCAACTCAGAACGGCAACGGCGCAGTGTACGGCACCGTGATCGCCATTCGCGGTGGCGTGGTGGATGTCGCCTTCCCGCCCGAGCATCTGCCAGAGATTTACGACGCGCTGGAGATCGAGCGCCCAGAAGGGCGACTCGTGCTTGAGGTGCAGCAGCAGCTCGGCAACGGCGTCGTGCGCACCGTCGCCATGGACACAACCGACGGCTTGCGCCGCGGTGAGAAGGCGCGTTGGCTCGGCGGACCGATCAGCGTCCCCGTCGGTCCTGCGACGCTTGGGCGCATCTTCAATGTGCTTGGCGACCCCATTGACGGCAAGCCCGCGCCCCAAACCGACCTGCGCTACCCCATCCACCGCCCACCGCCATCGTTGGAAGAGCAGAAAGCGTCCGTCGAAATGCTCGAGACCGGCATTAAGGTCATTGACCTCATCGCGCCCTTCACCAAGGGCGGCAAAACGGGCATCTTCGGCGGCGCTGGCGTCGGCAAGACGGTGCTGATTCAGGAGCTGATCAACTCAATCGCTAAATTCCACAACGGCTACTCCGTGTTTGCCGGTGTGGGCGAGCGCACGCGCGAAGGCACGCAGCTTTACAAGGAGATGAACGAAGCTGGCGTGCTCAACTCGCTCGTGATGGTCTTCGGGCAGATGAACGAGCCGGCGGGCGTGCGCCTGCGCGTGGCGCTGACCGGGCTGACGATGGCGGAGTACTTCCGCGACGAAGGGCGCGATGTGTTGCTCTTCATTGACAACATCTTCCGCTTCGTGATGAGCGGCTCGGAAGTCTCGGCGCTGCTGGGGCGCATGCCCAGCGCCGTGGGGTATCAGCCCACGCTCGCCAGCGAGATGGGACAATTGCAAGAGCGCATCACCTCGACTAAGCGCGGCTCAATCACCTCGATGCAAGCCGTGTACGTTCCCGCCGACGACTACTCCGATCCCGCACCCGTCGCCACCTTCGCCCACCTCGATGCAACCGTGACGCTGGAGCGCAGCATCGCGGAGAAGGGCATTTACCCTGCTGTGGACCCGCTTGCGTCCACAAGCCGCATCCTCGACCCGAACATCGTCGGCCCAGAGCACTACCGCGTGGCGCGCGAGGTGCAGCGCACGCTCCAGCGCTACAAGGACCTGCAAGACATCATCGCCATTCTCGGTGTGGATGAGCTGAGCGAAGAAGACAAGATCCTCGTCTCCCGCGCGCGCAAGATCGAGCGCTTCTTCAGCCAGCCCATGTTCGTCGCTAAGGCCTTCACAGGACGCGAAGGGCGCTACGTGAAGATCAAGGACACCGTGGACGGCTTCGACCGCATCTTGAAGGGCGAGCTGGATGAGGTGCCAGAGAGCTTCTTCCTGATGAAGGGCACAATTGACGAAGTGTGGGAGGAGTACGAGAAGGCGCGCGCTGAGCAAAAGTGAGCCGGAGGCGTCCACATGCCGCTCCATCTTGAGATCGTTACCACCGAGCGCGTGGTGTTCAGTGGCGAGGTGGACATGGTGACCATCCCCGGCAGCGGCGGGGTGATGGGTGTGCTGCCGCGCCACGCACCTGTGCTCTCCACCCTGCGCCCCGGCGAGCTGCGCGTGCGCATCGGCAACGAGGTGTACGAATACGCCATTGGCGGCGGTGTGGTGGACATCCACGATAACCGCGTGATCATCCTCGCCGATAGCGCCGAACGCGCTGACGAAATCGACATCGCCCGCGCAGAAGCCGCGCGCCGACGCGCAGAGGAGATGTTGAAGAACCCGCCAGCAAGCAAAGAGGACCTGTTTCAGATCGAAGCAGCGCTCAAGCGCAGCCGCGTGCGCTTACAAGTTGCACGGCGCTACCAACGCCAGTTCGGCAGCGAGTCCAACGTTTGAACCCTCGCGCCCCCGATCAATCCAGATCGGGGGCGCAAAGCGCTAGTCACCATGAGCACCCTGCGCGCAGAGATCGGCATTGACCTTGGCACGGTGAACATCGTGGTGTACGTGCGCGGCAAAGGCATTGTGTTCCAAGAGCCGTCGGTGGTTGCTCTCTTGACCAGAACTGGTGAGGTGATCGGAGTAGGCGCGGAAGCGTGGCAGATGTATGGGCGCACGCCGAATGAGATCGAAGTTG
This sequence comes from Chloroflexota bacterium, assembly GCA_030550095.1. GTDB lineage: Bacteria > Chloroflexota > Anaerolineae > J036 > Brachytrichaceae > DRWP01. The sequence continues at coordinate 24,742 of JAUQQA010000031.1, forward strand.
TGCGCCCTGTGCGCGAAGGCGTGATCGCCGACTACCAAATCACGCAGCAGATGCTCGCTTACTTCCTCCGCCGCGCCCGTGGATTCACGCTGCTCCCGCCGCGCGTCGTGGTCAGCGTGCCCTACGGCGTGACCAGCGTGGAGCGTCGCGCTGTGCGCGAAGCTGCGCTCGAGGCGGGCGCTGGCGAGGCGTATCTCATCCGCGAGCCGCTCGCAGCAGCACTTGGCGCCGGCTTGCCCGTGGATACACCCACCGGCAACATGATCGTGGACATCGGCGGCGGCACCGCCGAGGCTGCCGTGATCTCGATGAACGGCATCGTTGTCGCCAACAGTGTGCGCATCGGCGGCGTCAAGCTCGACCTCGCCATCCAGAGCTACATCCGCCGCAAATACAACCTCACCATCGGCGAGCCAACCGCCGAGGAGATCAAAATACGGATCGGCAGCGCGTTGCCCCTCGATGAAGAGCTGTTCATGGAAGTGCAAGGGCGCGACCAGGTGACTGGGCTGCCGCAGACCATCGAAGTCTCCTCGAACGAGATCACCGAGGCGATGATGGAGCCACTGGCGCAGATCGCCGCGTGCGTCAAGTCTGTGTTGGAGCGCACGCCCCCCGAGCTTGCCTCAGACATCATTGACCGCGGCATCGCGCTCACCGGCGGCACGTCACAACTGCGCCGTCTCGACGAATACCTCACGCAGCAAATGGGCGTGCCGGCATACGTCGCCGATGCGTCCACGTTGTGCGTCGCATTGGGCACGGGGCGCGCGCTTGAAAACCTCGACGTGCTCAAGCTCACCGAGTTCGCCATCCCCTAAGCCCACCCACGACTTTACCCCATCTCATGCACCTTGTGCTTGCTTCTGCCTCGCCACGCCGCCGCGCGCTGCTTGCCGCACTCGGGGCGCAGTTTGAAGTCTGCCCTGCCGATGTGGACGAGACGCCGCGCGCGGGCGAGACGCCGCTAGAAACTCAGCAGCGCATCACGCGCGAGAAGGCACGCCGCGCGCAGTGCGCCGTGCCCCTCGATGAACACGCAATCATCATCGCGTGCGACACCACCGTGTTGCTCGACGGCATCATGCTCAACAAACCCACCACACCCGACGAAGCGCGCGCCATGCTGCGTGCACTTCGTGGGCGTGCGCATCAGGTGCAATCCACACTGGTCGTGCGCCAAGGGGAGCAAGAGACCCTCGACGTGGTGGTCTCTACGGTGACGATGCGCGCGTATGGCGAGGACGAGATCGAGCGCTACATCGCTAGCGGCGATCCCTTCGACAAAGCCGGCGGCTATGCGGTGCAGCACGCGCTTTTTCGCCCAGTGGCGCACATCCGCGGCTGCCCGCTTAACGTGGTGGGGTTGCCGCTGTGCTTTCTGCGGGCGCGCCTGCCGTTCCTTGCCGATCCAGCGCCGTTGTGCGCACAGCTTTTCGGCGCGCCGTGTCCTGCACACCTCGGCGACCCCAACCACGTGGTGAGTGGAGAAGTGCGAATCCCGCTCGACGCGCTTCCCTAACCTGCTGCGCGTTCGCCCTCGAGATCGCGCAAGCGCTGCTCCAGGTTTTGCTTGCGGGTGCGCAGATCTTCGAGTCGGGCGCGCTCCTTCTCGACGATAGGCGCAGGCGCGCGTGTGCTGAACTCGCTGGCGAGCAACGCCTCAAGACGCGCGATCTGTGCCTCGACCTCGCCCAATGTCTCGCGTAGGCGGGCGCGCTCTGCCTCCAGGTTCACCAACCCGCCCAACGGCAAATAGAGCGTGCCAGCGCCCACAATCCGCGCGATCGCCTGCGCAGGTGCCTCGACGTGTGCAGCAATCAACGCGCTCGGCTCCACGCCTGCTAGCGCAGCAATGTAATCGCGCATCGTCTCGAACAGCGCTGCGTGTTCACCAACGCTGAACAGCACCTGCACGCGCTTGCTCGGCGACACGTCGTACTCGGCGCGTACGTTGCGGATGGCGGTAATCGCCTCTTGCACGCGCGCCATGTCTGCTAGAGCCGCCTCGTCGGGTGCGTCGAAATCCCGCTCGCGCGGGTACGGCGAGAGCATGATGGCAGGATAGTTGAAGCTTTCCAGCGGCAATGCGGCATGCGTCGCCTCTTTGAGCTTTTGCCAGAGCGCCTCCGTGACGAAGGGCATGAATGGGTGTAACAGGCGCAGCGCGGCATCAAGCACGCGCACCAGCACCGGCGCGTTGAGGTGTACCTTCGCGCACTCCAGGTACCAGTCACAGTAGTCGCTCCAGATGAAGTCGTAGATGAGCCGCCCCGCCTCGCCGTACTCGAAGTGCTCCATCAGGCGGCGCACATCGCGCACGGTCTGCGCCAAACGCGCGAGGATCCAGCGATCGGGGAGCGAGAGCGGCTGCTCTGTCGTGAGCACGCTCGGGTCGCTCACTCTGCTCAAGACGAAGCGCGTGGCGTTCCAGAGCTTATTGGCGAAGTTGCGCGCGCCTTCGATGCGCTCACTGCGCCAGCGTCCACCCACGCGCTTCGCGTCCATCTTCACGTCGCCGCCCGGCGCGCCTGCCGTCACGAGGAAGAAACGCACGGCATCGGTGCCGTAGGTGTCGATCAGCTCCAGCGGGTCGATCACCTTCTCAGGCTTGCTTTTGCTCATCTTCTCACCGTCGCTGGTGCGGATCAAGCCGTGCAAGTACACGTGCGTGAATGGCAGTTTGCCGGTCAGCTCCAGCCCCAGCATCACCATGCGCGCCACCCAGAAGAACAAGATGTCGTAGCCGGTCTCCAACATGGTGGTGGGGTAGTAAGTGCGCATGTCGGGCGTGTCTTGGGGCCAGCCGAGCGTGCTGAAGGGCCAAAGCCCCGAGGAGAACCATGTGTCGAGCACGTCGGGGTCTTGCTCCAGTTGCACCGCATCGCCCCAATCGCGGCGCGCTGCGCGGTAGGCTTCTTCCTCGGTGAGCTCGCAGTACTGAGTGGGCAAGTTTGCCTCGCGCAACACTGGATTCGCCTCGCGCAGCGCCTCGGCGTTAGTGACGTACCACACAGGGATTTGGTGTCCCCACCATAGCTGACGACTGATGCACCAGTCCTTGATGTTGTCGAGCCAATCAAACCAAGTCTTCTCAAAGCGCTTGGGGATGATGCGCAAGTGTCCTTCGCGCACTGCATTGGCTGCCCTTTGCGCCATGTGCTTCACATTGCAGAACCATTGCAGCGAGATGCGCGGCTCGATCACCGCGCCGCTGCGCTGCCCGCGCCCCAGCCGCACCATGTACGGCTCCACCTTCACCAGCAGCCCCTCTTTCTCGAGATCGGCGACGAGCTGCTTGCGGCACTCAAAGCGATCCAGCCCTGCATACGGACCCGCATTCTCATTCATGCGCGCATGCTCATCCATCACTTCGATGAAGGGCAAGTGATGGCGCTTGCCGACCTCGTAGTCTGTGAAGTCGTGGGCGGGCGTCACTTTCACCGCACCTGTGCCGAAGTGCATGTCCACGCTGGGGTCGCTAATGATCGGCAACTCACGCCCCAACACCGGCAAGATCGCGCGACACGCCACAAGGTGCGTGTAGCGATCGTCTTCTGGGTTCACCATGACCGCTGTGTCGCCGAGGATGGTCTCGGGGCGCGTCGTTGCAACGGTGATCCATTCGGTCGCGCCTTCCGCCCAACGACCGCTTCCCCAGGGATGTTGTGGACCTCGCCAGCGGTTGGTTTGCAGCGGATACCGCACGTAGTAGAGAAAGCCGGGCTCGCCCTCCTCCTTGAATTCGACCTCGAGATCGCTGACGCTAGTGAGCTGCACGGGGTCCCAGTTGATCATGCGCGTGTCGCGGTAGATCAAGCCGCGGTCGTAGAGCATCTTGAAGGCAGTGCGCACCGCAAGCGACCGCGCCTCATCCAGGGTGAACGCCTCGCGGTCCCAATCCACGCTGATCCCAAGCGCGCGCTGTTGCAGGTTGATGGTGCGGTGCGACTGCTCTTTCCATGCCCACGCCTCCTTGAGAAACTCCTCACGTGTCAAGTCACGGCGATTGAGGCCGCGCTTGGCAAGCTCACGCTCGACCACCGCCTGCGTGGCGATGCCGGCGTGGTCCGTGCCTGGCACCCACAACGTGCGTGCGCCTTTCATGCGGTGATAGCGCACCATGAGGTCCTCGATGGCACTCGTGAGCGCGTGCCCCATGTGCAGCGTGCCGGTCACGTTTGGCGGCGGGATGGTGATCACGAACGGCGGCTCGTTGGGATCAAGGTAAAGCTGGTTCTCTGGCTTGAAAAAGCCGCTTTTCTCCCACCACTCATATAGGGGCTTTTCAACAGCTTTCGGATCGTAAGTCTTTGCAAGCTCCATGCTCACCTCCAGAGAACAAAACTAAATAAAGAAAACGCCCTCGCGTCCATCATCGGACGTGAAGGGCGTTTCACGCGGTACCACCGATGTTCGCCATGCGTGCCCGCACAGCGCACTCTCGCCAGCGATAACGGGCTGAACCCGAGCGCAGCTAATGGCTCACCACGTTCGCCGCGCCAGCTCCCGAGCGACCTTCAGCAGCCACACACCGATGCAGGCTCTCAGCCTATGACCTGCACGCTCTGTCGGGGTGAGCTTGCTTACTCCTCTCGGTCATCGCTTTACTTGCATTATAAAATGAGCA
>JAUQQA010000057.1 GCA_030550095.1 Chloroflexota bacterium
GCATACACTTGGACAACGTGAACGCGTTGGCGTCATTTGGACCGTTCCGCGACTTGGTCGAGGTTGGGCGCGGTGGCATGTCGGTGGTGTATCGCGCGCGCGACGCGCAAGGGCAAGTGGTGGCGCTCAAGCTGCTTGCGCCACACGTGGTGAGCCAGCCCAGCGCTTGGGCGCGTTTCCAACAAGAAGCAACGCTCTCGCTGCTGCATCCGAACATCGTGCGCGTGTTGGCGGCAGGGGTGGAGCAGGGCACGCCCTACCTCGTCATGGAGTACGTCGAGGGCGAGTCGCTGGAGCGCCGCGTGCAAAGGCGCGGTGCGTTGCCTCCCAGCGAGGTCGTTCGCATCATCGAAGATGTCGCGCGCGCCCTGGACTTTGTGCATCAGCGCGGCATTGTTCATCGGGATGTGAAGCCCAGCAATATCTTGATCCGTACAGATGGTCGCGCGCAGCTCACCGATTTTGGCGTTGCACGCTTGATAGGCGTGACGCAATTCACAGCGACGCACGTGCGCATTGGCTCCGTGCACTACATGGCGCCAGAGCAAGTGCTGGGTGGATACGAGATCACCAAAGCAGCCGATATTTACGCGCTCGGCGTCACAGCGTTCTATGCGCTCACGGCGCGCCATCCCTTCGAGGGCGAGAATGAAATCGCGATTGCGCGCCAGCACGTGGAACAACCGCCGCCCTCTGCCTCGACGCTGAACCCAGCCGTGCCGCCAGCTGCGAGCGCTGCCATCCAATGGGCGATGGAGAAAGCGCCCGAGAAGCGCCCGCCGATGGCAGGCACGTTTGCGCGCGCGCTCAAGGCGGCGTTCGAGTCGCCTGTTGTGCTCTCGCGCCCCTCGCGCCCGCGCGTGCAACGCACTGCTACGTCGCGCGTTTCGCTCGAGGGTCAGCGATTCTGGGTTGCGTTGGCGTTGGTGGTTGCGGTGCTGTTGTTGATGTTCGCGCTGGTGTTGGTGGCGATCTTGGAGTCCATCAGTGCGCGTCCGACACCTCTGCCGCTACCTGCCGCAACACCGCGCGCTTTGATCGAGATCTTGCCGACCACGGCGTTGCCTCGCTGAGGGGCTGAGGATTGCGCAGACAAAAAAGCGCGCAGCACGTTGAGCCAGCGCTGCGCGCGAGGAGGGGCACCTGAGCGGGTCAATCTAGCCCTTTGCGCGCTCGATGTATTCGCCTGTGCGCGTGTCAATGCGAATGAGGTCGCCTTCCTTGATGAACGCAGGCACTTGAATCACCGCGCCCGTTTCAAGCGTCACGTTCTTCATCACGTTGGTTGCGGTGTCGCCGCGCACAGCAACCTCGGCTTGTACCACCTTCAGCGTGACGAAGGTGGGTAGCTCCACGCCCGCGATGTGGTGTCCGTCCAGCACCAACAGGTTCACGATGTCGTTTTCCTTCATGAACGGTGCGGCTTCCTCGACCATGCTCTCGTCGAGGCTGATCTGGTCGAAGGTCTCGGTGTCCATGAAGTGATAGGTGTTGCCGTCCTTGTAGAGGAACTGCGCAGGGCGCAGCTCCGACTCCACCACGTCGATCTCGCTGCCGGCGCGCACGCGGTCTTCGATGATCTTGCCGTTGTAGATGTTCTTCAGCTTCATGCGCACCATCGCCTTCCAGTTGCCAGGCGCAAGATGCTGATAGTCAATCACGCGCCACACGTCGCCGTTGTAGCGGATCAACATGCCGCGCCGCAAATCCGATGTTGTCGCTGTTGCCATAGCGTCACCCGAAACGTCGCCCTCTTGGGAAGACTTCAAGCGTTGAAATTTTAACGCCTTCGGTGCGCACTCTGAATAGAATCGGCGTATGCGCCCTGCCGACGTGTATGACTTGCGCTCCTACCTGGCGCTTTTGGAAGCGCACGGGCAACTGGTGCGCGTGCGCCAACCTGTGAGCATCATCCATGAGGCGGCGAACGTTGGTGCGACGTGTGAGCGTTTGCAGCAACCTGCGCCGCTGTTTGAGTGCATCTACGAGGATGACCCCGCGCGCCCCTTTGAGGGCTGGCGGCTGTTCAGCAGTGCCTTGGCGCATCCAGAGCGCGTGGCGTTGGCGCTGGGTTGCGCCAAGTCGGAGATCACCGCGACGATGGCGCGCGTGCTCGATCCAGCAAACGCTGTGCCGCCCGTGCGCGTGAACGATGCGCCGTGGAAGCGCAACGTGATCACCGACCCCGACAAAATTGACGTGCGCACGTTGCCCATCCCGAAACATGCAATGGGCGACGGCGGGCGCTTTATCACGGGCGGCGTGGTGATCAGCAAACACCCAGAGACGGGGATCGGCAACCTGAGCTACAACCGCATGGAGATCTTGGGACCGCGCACGCTCGGGATGAACATCAACCAGTGGCGCGACTTGCAGCGCGCGCATGCAGCCGCCGAGGCGAAAGGAGAACGCTTGGGCGTTGCTGTCGCGATCGGCTTGGACCCAGCGATCATGATCGCGGCGGGCTGCAAGTACGAGGGCGACGAGACCAACATCGCTGGCGCCATCCGCGGGCGACCAGTTGAGGTGACGCGCGGCATCACAGTGGACGTGGACACAATTCCCGCACACGCCGAGCTTGTGCTCGAGGGCTACCTGCTCCCCAACGCGCGCCGCCGCGAGGGACCGCTCGCTGAGTTTCATGGCTACTATGGCGAGCCGTGGGAATCGCCTGTGTTTGAAGTGACGGCGATCGGCTGGCGCGACGCGCCGATCTACCAGACCATCGTGCCTGGCTGGCATGAGCACATTTACATCGGCAACGTGTTGCCGCGCGAGCCGCTGTTGATGCGCTTCGTGAGCCACGCGAGCAAAAACGTCCGCGCCGTGCATATCCCGCCATACACCAACGGCTTTCTCGTCGTGGTGCAGCTAGCGAAGAAGACCAACATGGGTGAGCCTCGCAACATAGCGCTGGCGGCGTTTGCGGCGCATCCGAACTTCCGCGTGTGCGTGGTGGTTGATGGCGACGTGGACATCTACGACCCGAGCGATCTGCTCTGGGCGCTGACGACGCGCGTGGACTGGGGGCAAGACGTGTTCACCGTGCCGCGCGCGCAAGGGCACGAGATGGACCCTGCGAACGACAGCAAGGGCATCGGCACCAAAATCGGCATTGACGCAACCTTCGACAAAGGTCGTCGCCCGTACGGTCAGCGCGTGAGCTATCCGCTCGTGGAGCTGGCGAAGTATCTCGCGTGAGCGCGCGCCTCACCACGCCTCGAACGCCTTGGCGTGTCGAACAGCGTGCTTGATCTGCTCGAGGTGTTCGCGCGCGTGGTTGGGCCAATCGAGCACGGTTTCGGCGAGTCGGCGGTAGCTTGCTTTGCGCGCGAGGAACGCGGCTGGCAGCGCATTGAGCAGCGCGACGGTCTCCGCTTCGTTGCGCTTTAGCTCGGTGAGCAGCGCCTGCACTGTGGGGAAGCCGTTGATCACCGCGTCGAGCCGCTCGCGCATGCCGCTTGGGGGCCATTCGGGGATCAGCAGCTCGCCTGCGATAAGGCAAGTGAGCCAGTGGTGCAAGTAGCGCTCGCTCTCGATGAGGTGTGCCAACACTTGTCGCGCGCTCCATTGTCCGGGGGCTGGCGCGCGCGCGGCGCGATCGTCGCTCACGCCTTTGAGCGCTTGTGTGAGATCGCGATTCACCTCCGTGTATTTGCGCGCGACGATCTCGGCGAGTTCCTCGTGCGACTCGGGGATGGTCACTTTGGGCGCTCTCGCCACCGTCACGGTTGCGCTGAGCTTTTTGCCGTCGCGCGAAAAGGCGAGTTTTAGGCGCTCGCCTACGTTGTGGCGATGGAGCGCGGCTTCGTAAGAAAGCACATCGCTCACGCGCTCGCTGCCCAGCGCGGTGATAAGGTCGCCCACCTGCACGCCAGCTTGATGTGCTGGACCCTCTGCGAAGACGTGGAGCACGCGCACGCCCTCCTCGCCGTTGGACGCGGGGCTGATCTCCAGCCCGAGGTAAGGGCGCTCGCGCCGATCTTCGCCGGTCTCGAGCACGCTCACGAGGTTGTCAAGCGCCGCGTTCCAAAACGTTTCGGCTTGTGCGGCTTGCTTGCTCCAACCCTTGCTCTCGCTGCTTTCCGTCAGCGTGAGCGTGGTGGTGCCGTCCTTCTCCGCAAGGGTAACGCTGACCTGCGAGGCATCTTCGTCCTCATCACCGCGCCAGTTGAAGGCGACTTTCTTGCCGTTCACCAACGCGGTGTAAGTGCCCATGCGCGCGCGCCCATCGCGCCATTGCAAGTAGAGCCGCCCACTCGGGTAAGGGTACGCCAAGGCGAGATCGCAAAGCCACTCAGCAATCGCGTTTGCATTCGTGAAGGCGAGGTATGCAAGCTCAGCGGGGGCGACGATCGTGCGCTTCACCGTGACGGTCTTACCTGTCATAGGGGTATATTGTCCCGCTGAATGCTTAAACTTTCAAGGGTTTCTTTAAGCTTCCAAAGCAAGCGTGTTGGCTTTAGGGGGTGATCAGCGTTGGTCTTGAAGGCGCAACGAGGGCGATGTTCTCGAGCGGAAAGAAAACGATCCAAGCGCGCCCGAGGATCTCTGAGCGGCGCACGCGCTGAAGAGCAGTTGGGGCAGGTGTGAGCGCCGTGCCTTGAACGACGAGATATTCGTCTTCGCGCAAGACGTAGCGCTCGGATTCGCGCGAAGAGGGCGTTGCCAAAAGGCTAGGCGCAGTTTCTGCATCTTGCAGCAAGCGGCCGTCAACGGTCAGCCCGATGCCTGTGAGGTTAATTTCCTCGTTCGGCAAGCCGATCACGCGCCACAGTTGGATGCCCTCGTCCGCCGCGTTGTGCTGTGAGGTGAGCGCAACGAGGTCGCCGCGTTGTGGTGCGGTGAGCCAGTACGCCCAGCGGCTCACCAAGACCCATTGACCTGCGCGCAAGCCAGGCACCACACTCTTCCCCACAGGCACAGGCAAGAACAATGCCCATCCTAAGCCGAGCACAAGCGCAAAGGCGAGCATGCGCTCTAGCCAGGGCTGTAGGCGTGCTTGCAGAGGAGGATGGAGCGGTGCACTTGCACGCATGGGCACTAATGTAGCACGACACTCGCTTACAATGTTGAAACCATGCTCAGGCAAGCCCTCGCTTACATTGAGGAGCACCAAGCGCGCTTTGTGCAGGAGCTGCTCGAGTTCCTCTCGATTCCTTCGGTGAGCGCTCAGCCCGAGCACGCGCGCGATGTGCACATGGCGGCGTTTTGGCTCGCGGAGCAGTTGCGGCACATCGGTTTGCGCTCAGAGGTGCTGCGCACAGGGGGGCACCCGTTGGTCTATGCCGAATGGCGAGGACAAGACCTACATGCGCCAACGGTGCTGATCTACGGTCACTACGACGTGCAGCCGCCTGAGCCGATGGAGCAATGGCACACGCCGCCTTTTGCGCCAGAGCTGCGCGAGGGCTACATCTACGCACGTGGCGCGAGCGACAACAAAGGACAACACTTCGCGCACGTGAAAGCGGTGGAGGCGTTGCTGCGCACCCAGGGCACGTTGCCGGTGAACATCAAGTTCCTGATCGAGGGCGAGGAGGAGATCGGCAGCCCAAGCCTTGGCGCGTTCATCGCGGCAAACGCAGATTTGTTGCGTTGCGATTGCGTGTTGATCAGCGACAGCGCCATGCGCGCGCCCGACCAACCGACGCTGGTCTATGGGCTGCGCGGTTTGATCAGCATGGAGGTCACAGTGCGCTGTTTGGAGCGTGATGTGCATTCTGGTCATTACGGTGGGTTGGTGCAGAACCCGATCTTTGTGCTGGCGCAAATGCTGGCGCAGGTGAAAGACGCGGAAGGGCGCGTGCGCATCCCTGGTTTCTACGAGGATGTGCGCGTGCTCGATGATGAGGAGCGCGCAGCGTTAGCGCGCGTTCCTTACACTGAAGCGGACCTCATGCGCGAGACGGGCGCACGCTGTGCATTTGGCGAGCCGGAGTTCTCGCTGGTGGAGCGCCGTGGCGCGCGCCCCACCTTCGAGGTCAACGGCATCTGGGGCGGCTACACTGGTCCAGGTACGAAGACGGTGATCCCCGCAGAAGCGCACGCCAAGATCACCTGTCGCCTTGTGCCTTATCAGGACCCGCACAAAGTGGCGCAGCGCGTCGCCGAGTATCTGCGCAGCATCACGCCGCCAGGCGCAACGCTAGAGGTGCGCGTGCACGAAGGCGGCTCGCCTGCTGTGCTTCTTGAGCGCGATCATCCCGCGGTGCGCGCGGCTGTGCGCGCGGCAACCGACACGTATCACGCTGAGCCGATCTTTGAACTGGAAGGCGGCTCGATCCCTGTCGTGGCGCACTTTCGGGATCAACTCCGTGCGCCTGTGGTGTTGTTGGGTTTTGGCTTGCCCGACGACAACATCCACGCGCCCAACGAGCGCTTTTCTCTCCAGGCTTATCAACGTGGCATTGAAGCGAGCGCGCGCTTCCTGCTCGAGATGAGCGCTTGCTGCGCAGGTCGTGGTGCTTAGCGCGGCGAGAGCCACAGCGTCTGGTAGGGCTGAAGCGCGAGCGAAGGTCCATGCACCGATCGCCGTGTGCCCGTAATGAGGTCGCGCACTGCATTGTTCGTCCCCAGCAATGCGCGCCACGGCAGCGAGACGAGCTGCGTCTGCGCAGTGACGTTGGTGAGACACAAAACGGGTTCTGAAGCGTCGGGAGCTTCGCGCAGCAGGGCGAACACGCCGGCGTTGCTGGACAACGCGCGCTGCACGCCGAACGGGTCAAACGCAGGCGCCTTGGCGCGTGCGCGCAAGAGCTGCGCCAGCGCGGCATACACACGCGCGCGGCGCGAGCGCGGGTCATTCAGCTCTGCTTCAAGCACAGTGTGCGAAAGCTTCTCGCGGTTGATCGCGCGGTAGTAGCCGAG
>JAUQQA010000032.1 GCA_030550095.1 Chloroflexota bacterium
AGCGCCACCACTTGCCCTTGCGCGTCGCGCGCGCGATACACCACCGACATGCCACCGCGCCCAACCTCGACCAAGTCGCGGAACGGTCCAAATGACGCCAACGCGTTCACGTTGTCCAAGTGTATGCGGATGTGCATCGCGCATCGCGCAACTGCATACAATCTCACCTGTGAATGCGCTTTTCACGCTCCTCGCTGTTGTTCCTCTGCTCCTCCTCATCGTGCTCGCAAATCTCGCCGAGCGGGCGCCGACGATGCGCACGCCGTTGCTGCTCTTTTTGGGGATGCTCAATCTCGCTACCCTCCTCACGGGGGCGAGCGCGGCTGCAACCCTCGATCAGGAAAGCCGCTTTGGCGCCCTCGTGCTGATCCTCGGCAGTGGGCTAGGAGGCGCAGTGCTCCATCCAGACGTGCGCCGCACCCTCGCGCGCGGCTTCAACTTGCGCGCCGAGAGCGCCCTGGACCTCACTGCGTTGAGCCTCACTTTCTGGGCGCTAGGTGTGAACTTGTTCCAAGCCCTTGTGCTCAGCCCCAGGTTATTTGCGGTCGCTCAAAGCCCAGAGATACAGCTTCAGCTCCAGCAGAGCTACCTCGATATCCTTGTGTTTCCACTGCTCACGTTTCTGCTTGCGGCATTCCTAGGCGTAGGGCTGTACACACGCCGCACACAAGACGAAGTGCTGCGTCGTCTTGGGTTTGAACGCCCTTCGTGGCGCGACGCGCTCACCGCGCTCCTCATCACGCCTGGGCTGATCGGGCTTGCGTTCCTCACCGAGGCGGTGTGGCGTGTCGTTGATCCCTCGGGCCTCGAACAAGTGGGCAGCCTGTCAGAGCTGCTCCTTGGCGACTTGCAAGGTGTGCCTGGCGCGCTCGCCATCGGTATCGCTGGCGCGCTCGGCGAAGAGGTGTTCTTCCGCGGTGCTTACCAGCCGCGCATGGGCATTTTGCTCACGGCGTTGCTCTTCACTTCGTTTCATACGCAATACGGGATCACCCTTGCCACGGCACTCGTGTTCGTGATCGGCGTGGTGCTCGGCTTGGTGCGGCGCTACCGCTCGCTCAACGCAGCGATCGCAGTGCATTTCTTCTATAACGTCGTGCTGGTGTTGCTGAACCCTGTGGGCTAATGCAGCATTAGTGCGTCGCTGCTGAAAATCTAACGTGCATCGCCTATAGTGCGCACAAACCGAAGAGGAGTTCTAGCGAAGGAGGCTTCTGGGATGTCGAAGATCGTAGGCATTGACCTGGGCACAACCAACAGCGTGGTGGCGGTGCTAGAAGGCGGCACGCCGACGGTGATCCCCACCGCAGAAGGCGGCAACCTCACGCCCTCGGTGGTGGCGTTCAAGAAGGATGGCGAGCGCCTTGTGGGACAAGCTGCCAAGCGCCAAGCCGTGGTGAACCCAGAAAACACCATTTTCTCGATCAAGCGCTTCATGGGGCGCCGCTACGATGAGGTCGAGGAGGAACGCCGGCGCGTCCCCTATCAAGTGGTTCCTGGTCCATCGAATGACGCGCGTGTGAAGATCCCGAACACTGGCAAGGTGTACACGCCGCAGGAGATCAGCGCGATGATCCTCGCCAAGATCAAGGCGGACGCCGAGGCGTATCTCGGCGAGCCTGTCACCAAGGCGGTGATCACCGTGCCGGCGTACTTCAACGACTCACAGCGGCAAGCCACGAAGGACGCGGGGCAGATCGCAGGTTTGGAGGTGCTGCGCATCATCAACGAGCCCACCGCAGCCGCGCTGGCGTATGGGCTGGATAAGAAGAAGGACGAAACCATCCTCGTCTTTGACCTCGGCGGCGGCACGTTCGACGTGTCCATCCTCGAGGTCGGCGACGGCGTGGTTGAGGTGAAGGCAACCAGCGGCGACACCCACCTCGGCGGCGACGACTGGGACGCGGTGATCATGGACTGGATGATCAACGAGTTCAAGAAGGAGCAAGGCATTGACCTGCGCAACGACCGCCAGGCGTTGCAGCGCCTGAAGGAAGCCGCCGAGAAGGCAAAGATCGAGCTCTCCTCGATGATGGAGACGGAGATCAACCTGCCGTACATCACCGCCGACGCCAGCGGTCCAAAGCACCTGTTGCTCAAGCTCACGCGCGCTAAGTTCGAGCAGATGAGCGAGCACCTGGTGCGGCGGCTGCGCGGTCCCGTCGAGCAAGCGCTGCGCGACGCTGGGCTTAAGATGAGCGATATTGATGAAGTGGTGCTCGTCGGCGGCGCGACGCGCATGCCAATGGTGCAGGCGCTGGTGCGCGAGATGACCGGCAAAGAGCCGAACAAGAGCGTCAACCCTGACGAAGTCGTGGCGATCGGCGCAGCGATCCAAGCTGGTGTGCTCGCTGGCGAAGTGAAGGATGTGCTGCTGCTAGACGTGACGCCGCTCAGCCTCGGCGTGGAGACGCTCGGCGGCGTGATGACCGTGCTGATCCCGCGCAACACCACCATCCCTGTGCGCAAGAGCGAGATCTTCAGCACGGCGGAGGATAACCAAACGGCCGTCGAGATCAAGGTGTATCAGGGCGAGCGCCCCATGGCTGCGGACAACATGCTGCTCGGTCGCTTCATGCTCGAGGGCATCCCGCCCGCGCCGCGCGGCATCCCGCAGATCGAGGTGACGTTCGACATTGACGCGAACGGCATCCTTAACGTGAGCGCGCGCGACAAGGCGACCGGGCGTGAGCAGCGCATCAGCATCACCGCCAGCACCAACTTGAGCAAGCAGGACATCGAGCGCATGGTGCAAGAAGCGCAGCGCCACGCGGCTGAGGACGCGCGCCGCAAGGAACTCGCCGAAGCGCGCAACCGAGCAGATCACGTGATTTACCAGACCGAGAAGACGCTGCGCGACCTCGGCGAGAAGGTGAGCAGCGCCGACCGCGCCCAAGCCGAGGCGCAGATCAACGACCTGCGCGACGCGATGAAGAGCGACGACTTGAACCGCATCCGCCGCGCAACGGATGCACTGCAAGCTACGCTCTCGCGCATCGGTCAATCTGCCTACGCTCAAGCAGCAGGCAGCAGCGACGGCAGTCAAAAGCCCGATGAGGGCGTCGTCGAGGGCGAATATCGCGCTGTCTGACCGCGCGCCGACGCACCCCAAACGCAAACGGCGACGGAGCACAAACTCCGCCGCCGTTCTTTTTACAGGGCGAGAACGCAGTCTCAGGCGTTCTTCGTCGAGAGCGCCTTCATGAGGGACTCGCTGTTCTTCACAGCAAGCTCCGCCACGTGGCGCGCCTGCTCTGCGGATTGGATCGCCACTCGGGTGTTGTACTCGGTATCCACCAGCAGGCGCAGGATCTCGCCAAAGACGATCGGCGGGATGCCGTTCAGCAGCCCGATCAGGATCGGCAGCCAACCAATGAGGTTGATGCCGCGGTTATAGCCCTCGAAAAAGTTGCCCGTCAGCAAGATGATCCCAACGACCAAGCTCACCACGACGATGAGAACGCCCCACACCACGAGGAGTGTGCCCACAAGCTTTAGCCCGCCAAACTTTTGAGGCACGTTCATGGGTCTCACATCCTTCTTGCGCTCACTCAGTCATCGAGGCGAAGGGAAGCGGGATGCGCTGCGAGCCAGGCGCCACTGGGAAGCGCAACGCCAACTCCACATCCACCTTGCTCAGCTCGGGGCCGAACTGCTTGATGAGCATGTTGATCTGGTCCATGCCCGGATAGGTGTTCAGCGTGCTCACCACGTTCGCTGTCGTGGAGAGGCAGTCCGCGTCGCACATGAAGCTAGGCAACTCCTTGTCGTTCACTGCCAGCGCCAAGCCACTGCCTTCGCTGCGCAGCGAGACGTGCTGGATGTTCTTGTTCATCAGCGCGCGCACGAAGTTCGGATCGAGCTTGAACGTGGTGAGATCCAAGCCGAACAGCGCCTCCACTTCAGAGAGCGAAAGCCCAGCCACCGACGGCACACCGTTCTCGTCGTAATCCACCACCAGGCGCGCTTGCACCGAAGCCGTATCGGGGCGCGGCTCGGCTGCTTTCATCGCAGCCGCCAGATCGCGCAAGGGAATATCGGCGGCGCCAGGTTGCTTCGGCAGACGGATGACCAAGCCCAAGCCAAGCTTGCGCGCCAACGGCAGGAAGCGCTTCGCCAACGCGGCGTAGCCCTCAAAGCCGGGCAAGAAAATGTCCGTCACGACCGCAGCTACCTCGCCCGTGTTGCTCAACGCCGCATCCGTAAAGGCAATGTGCGGCAGGGGCTTGCCGTTGACGTAGATGAAAGCACCGTTGCCGTTGAACGCCAACTCAATGTGTTGCGTGTTGGTGCTCTTTAGCCAAGCCACATACGCCGGGTCAACGCCGTAGAGCGAGAGATCAACAAGCCCGAAGGAGATCATCTTTATCGTCTCAGCGTCTAGACCCGCGATGCTTGGGCGTCCTTGATCATCGAGCGCGATCTCCACGCGCGGCAAGGCAAGATAGAAATCCCCACTCTTGTCCACCTCCGCGGCGGGAGCGCCACAGGAGGCTAATGCAAGTGCGAGCGCAGGCACGAGGAACGAAAGGCGTCTGCTTAGTTTCATGGGTTTACCCTCCGATGATTTGAGTTGTCTTCTCGTCTGCCGCGCCTAAGCCCGGCAGTGTGCATGAGTGTTGTACTCCTGCTGCGAAAAAATCGCAAGCGATTTCCTTAAAAAGCAAGCCCTGCTTGCACACTCGTGCAACTACAGCAGGTAAGCGCGGGCACGCAAGGAAGTGTAGCCGCCCCACGTTAAGCACGCTTGAATCACACACGCTGAGGGAGCGCCTGCTCGTCGTCTCGCAGCACGCTAAGCGCTTTGGGCAGCTTGTCTGCCAGCTCGCTGGCAAGCAGCCCCACGCCCCCACTACCTTCTGCAGCCAATGCGTGGACGAAGCCACCGCAGACAGCAGCCTCGAAGGGAGGCAAGCCCTGCGCCATCAAGCCGCCGATCGCGCCGGCGAGCACATCGCCTGTGCCCGCGACGGCAAGCGCCGGGTTAGCAAACGGCAAAACCGCCACACGTCCATCCGGCGCAGCGATCACAGTGTGTGCGCCCTTGAGCACTACAACATGGTTCCACGCCTGGGCAGCGCGTTGGGCATTGCCGATGCGATCTGCTTGCACTTCTTCTACCGTGCAGCGCATCAGGCGCGCCATTTCGCCCGGGTGCGGCGTGAGCACGCTGTTTGGCGGCAAACGCTGAGACCAGTTCGGTTGCGTCGCCAGCCAGTTCAACGCATCTGCATCACACACCACACTTTTCGCTGCGACACCGAGCCACTTTGAGGTGAAGGCATCGAGGAACGCCTGCGCCGCCTCCGACAAGCCAAAGCCTGGACCGAGCACCACCACGCTTTCGCCGTACTGCGCCAGCCAATGCTCGAGGTGCGGCAGCGCGCGCGGATCATGTGAGGAAAGCGCCTCGGGCAGCGGCACAAACGTCGCCTCGGGGCAAAGCACGGCTGCGGAGGGCTTCACACTCTGCGGGACAGCTAGCGTCACGATCCCAGCACCCACGCGATAGGCGGCGCGCGCTGCAAGCACAGGTGCCCCGACAAACGCCTCGCTGCCGCCGACGACCAGCACACGCCCAAACGTGCCCTTGTTTGCATCCAGCGCACGTCGTGGCAGCCGCGCCCTCACCCAATCACGCCCGACGCTAAAGACGCGCCAATCTCTCGGCTGCTCGATGTCAATCTCAACCACGAAGCGCCGACCGCACGCCCCAGCCGCTGGGAAGCACACATGCCCGCGCTTTAAGGCGTGAAAGCTTAGCGTGTAATCCGCAGGGAGCGCTGCCGGGTCCAGCGCGCCCGTGTCGTGGTTCATTCCCGTCACACCATCCAACGCCACAACGCGCGCCGAGGGTTGGCGCGCACTTGCAACAACGGTGAGGATTTGCCTGAGCACGCCCTCGAGGGGGCGAGATGCTCCTGTGCCCAATAGCGCATCTACGATCACATCAGCGCGGCTCACCACTTCGCGCAGTCGCTCAAAACCCGTTTCACCTTCAACCACAAAGCATCGGACCCCCATTCGCATCGCCTCCGCATACACAGGATCATCTGCCACATCGCGCGCGCGCAACAGGGCGGCGCTCACCGACCACGCATGGCTCACCAACGCTGTGGCGCACACCAGCCCATCACCGCCGTTGTTCCCCGGACCGACCAGCACCACGACGTGAGGGTCAAACATCCCTTTGAGCAACTCCTCAACGATGAACGCGGCCGCCCTGCGTCCTGCGTTTTGCATCATTTGCGCATACGAAAGCCCACGCGCGTTTGCTTCAGCCTCCGCATGGCGCATCTCCGCGACGCTGAACAGAGGGAAGGTGTGACGATCGCTGTATGGCAATGCTCCCGATTCAACCTGCATGGCGCGCAGAAGTGTACAAAAGCAAAAAACGCCGAAGCCCTGTTGAGCTTCGGCGTCGGAGTAGGCTGTTGCGAATAGTTCAGGGCACGAGCACCGTGTCGATCACGTGAATGATGCCGTTGCCGGCGACGATGTCCGTCTTGAGCACGCGCGCGCCACCCACAAACACATCGCCGTTCTTGTCAACGCTCACGGTGAGCGTCTTGCCGTTCACCGTAGTTAGCGTGCCGCGCGCGAGCACATCTTCCGCCTTCAGCGCGCCGGGAACCACGTGATATGTGAGGATCGAGCGGAGCAAATTGCGATCTGCCGCGATGGCCTCCAGCTCCTCTTCTGTGAACTGACCGAACGCAAGGTCAGTGGGTGCGAACACTGTGAACGGACCGGGACCGCTCAGCGTATCGAACAAACCTGCGCGATCAACGAGGCTGGGCAGAGTGGCAAAGCCAGCGCCGATCGCCGTCTCAATAATCCCTAGCGGGAGGCGCGCCGTGCGCTTGGGCTGGAACTCGCCGCACTGCTCTGCTGGGAAGAGCGGATTCAGCCCGAAGGGCAGATCAGCCTGCGTGGACTTTCCAACTTCAACTTGAACTTTGATCACGGGCACCGTGGGGTACTGCCCTGGCCCACCGATGGGCATGACGTAGTACGTCCCTGCTTCCACTGGCACCTGGAACGGCGTCTCGCCGAAGACAGCGCCGCAGCGGAAGAAGTTGCCGCCACCCGTGATCTTGAAGCGCGCCACGCTCAGCACTGGCTCGCCTGCATCGCGCTTGCCGTTGCCGTTGCGATCCTCAAAAGCAATGCCACGAATGTAACCGATGCCCTGTGCAGATGCCGTGGGCGTCGTCGCCGCAACGCTGGCACCAATGGCGCCCGCAAGTGCAAGATAAACAATGGACTTGCGAATGGTGGGTTTCATGGTGTGCTTCCTCTCTTGGCAAAGGTTCTCCAACGAGCAAGAAGCTACTTGGCACACTTTAAGAGCCTGTTATCCAGGAATTAAACGAAGTTAACCGAAACGACCGCTCACGTAGTCCGCGGTGCGCCTGTCTTTGGGGTTGGTGAAGATCGTCTCGGTGCGGTCGAACTCGATTAGCTCACCAGCGCGGTCAGGGCGCATCATCATCATCGCCGTGTAGTCGCTGATGCGCGCAGCTTGCTGCATGTTGTGCGTGACGATGACGATGGTGTAATCGCGCTTCAGGTCGAGCATCAGCTCCTCGATCTTCGCAGTAGAGATGGGGTCCAGCGCCGAGGCTGGCTCGTCTAGGAGCAACACTTCCGGCTCGATGGCGATGGCGCGCGCGATGCACAAGCGCTGTTGCTGCCCACCCGAGAGCGAGGTGCCTAGCTCCTTAAGCTTGTCTTTCACCTCGTCCCAAAGCGCCGCACGCTTCAGCGCCATCTCCACGCGGTCGCTCAGCTCCGAGCGCGAGATGCGCTTGTTGTATAGCCAGATGCCGAACGCAATGTTCTCAAAGATGGACTTCGGGAAAGGATTAGGCTTTTGAAACACCATGCCCACGCGCCGCCGCACAATGGCAGGGTCCACATCGCTAGCGTAGATGTCCTCGCCGTCCAGCAAGACCTTCCCAGTCACCCGCGCGCCTTCCACCGTATCGTTCATGCGGTTGAGGGTGCGGATCAATGTGCTCTTGCCACACCCTGAGGGACCGATGATCGCCGTGATGTGGTTTTCGTACACAGGCATGGTCACGTCGGCAAGCGCGCGGAATGTGCCGTAATACACCGAGACGTTCTCCAGGACCATTTTCACAGGCAATGCGGAACCGTCTGTCGCTGGAGCGGGCGACTGCGAGGGCAAAGTAAGGCGCACTTCAACCATGGGCTTCTCAATCTAAATTTGCTTGCGCAGGCGATTGCGCAAGATGATGGCGCTGAGGTTGATCAGCAACACCGTGACGAGCAACACGATCACCGCAGCTGACGCCACGCGCGTGAAGATCTGCTCGGGCAGCGCCGTCCACGTGTAAATCTGGATCGGAACCACTGTGTAGCTGGAGAAAATCCCGCTTGGGTCCAGCGTGACGAAGGCGGCAGCGCCAACCACGATGAGGGGCGCCGTCTCGCCCAACGCGCGCGCAGTAGCGAGGATCGTGCCCGTGAGGATGCCAGGCGCCGCAACGGGCAACACGTGATGCCAAACCGTCTCCCACTTCGTCGCGCCCACTGCAAGCGCAGCGTCGCGCAGCGACTGCGGCACGGCGCGGATCGCCTCCTGCGTGTTCACGATGATCAAGGGCAGGATCAGGAGCGCCATGGTCATGGCAGCCGTGATAATGGTGCGCCCATTCGGGGGCGGATCAGGGACGCCAAACGCAGCGCCCGTGGTGAAATCGCGCAACGCACGCGCAAACACCGCTAAGCCTAACATGCCGTAGATGATCGAGGGCACACCAGCGAGGTTGTAGATGTTGGTCTGGATGATCGCGCCAAGACGGCTCTTGCCCGCAAACTCCTCAAGGTAGATCCCGGCTGAAACCCCAAGCGGCACTGCGATAAGGATGCTCAAGGTCACCACAAACAAGGAGCCAAGCAGTGCTGGTCGGATGCCCGTCGTTTCTGGGCGAGTGGTCTGCTCAGAAGTGAGAAAACGCCACGTGAGCCACCACTTAAACTCGTAGTCGCTGCCCGGATACTCGCGCTCGATCTCGGCAATGATCGCATCTCGGTTGAAGATGGACTCGAACAGCGTCCACTGACGCGCGACAGATTCTTGCAGCACCTCGGTCTCGATCAGCTCAATCAGCGCCTCGCGGCTCATCTGCTCGAAGGGCTGCTCTGCGTTGAGGGTCTGGAAGCGCACGTCAGTGAGGTTGCGCTGGAGCACGTCAATCAGCTCCTCCTTGGTGAGCGCTTCGAGGGGTTTCGCGGTTAACGTCTCTGGGGAAGGAACCTCGTTGTAGAGGATGTTGACCAGGTCCTCATCGCTAAGCTCCTCGAGCGGTGCTCCGTAGTCTTCGGGGATCAACGCTTTTGCTTCTTCGGGCACATGTTGCTCGATGAGCGCGAGCAGCTCTTCGCGGGAAAGCTCCTCGAGCGGGCGCGATGGAGTGATGGTCAAGGGATCAACGCGGAACGAGTAAACTGCGTAGCCTCCTAACTTATCGAAGACATCTACGAAAAGCGTGATAAGGGCAACAAGACCGAGGACCAAGGAGAGAAACAATACACCGCGCCCCACTCGCGCCACCGTTTGGCGGCGACGCACGTTCGAATCCCCTTGCAAATAGCCAGGTTCTGCGGTCTCGGGCTTTGTCGAAGAGAGCATGGGTGTGCTCACGGCTCAATACACCTCTCGGAAACGTTTGACAAACCAGCGACTGATCAGGTTTAGCAACAGCGTGACCAGGAAGAGCACCAAGCCCAATGCAAAGATGCTGTAGAAGTCCATGCCTTCCTGGCTGATGTCGCCCGTGCTAATGCGCGCGATGTGCCCGGTGATGGTCTCAGCGGCTTTGAAGGGGTTTAGCGTGAAGTTCGGTCCAGCGCCCGCAGCGAGCAACACGATCATCGTCTCGCCAAAGGCGCGCGAGATAGCGAGGATGATAGACGCCGCAATGCCTGAGGTCGCCGCTGGGACCACCACGCGCAGGCTGGTCTCCAGCTGCGTGGCGCCCAAGCCCAACGCCGCCTCGCGCAGCGCGCGCGGCACCGCAGCGAGCGCATCCTCGCTCACTGAAGCAACCAAGGGGATGATCATGAAGCCCATCACGATGCCCGCCGACGCCATGTTGTAGAAATCCACCACGTCTGCGCCGAAGATGGAGCGCAGCAAGGGCGTCATGAACGTGACGGCGAAGTAACCGTACACCACCGTCGGGATCGCCGCGAGCATCTCCAAGATCGGCTTTAGATAACCGCGCGCGCGCGGCGATGCATACTCGCTCAAGAAGATCGCTGCCGAAAGCCCTATAGGCACCGCGATGCTCAGCGCGATCAAGCTGGTGATGAAAGTCGCTGTCGCCAAAGGCAAGATGCCGTAGCGCTCGAACTCAGGCGCCCACACCGTATCGGTGAAAAACTTGATCAGCGTGACCCCTGGGTGTAGGAAAAAGGCAAGCGCATCGTTCACAAGGACGACCACAATGCCCACCGTGGTGAAGATCGAAAGCAGCCCGCTGCCGAGCAACATCGCGCGAATGATCGCCTCGCCCGATCTCGGCCTGCGCCTCAGGCTGAGCCGCTGCGTGCGGCGTGCCCCAAGCTCCGTGCGCTGCTCTTCTGAAAGACCAACACTGACCATCCTTTCCCAACTCCAAGGACTGTAAAGATTGGGCAAGGCAGAGACTAAGCGCGCTCTGCCTTGCCGCGCTTTCAGATCATCGGCTGCTTGCCGACGATCCTACTTGATCGCATCAAGGAACTGCTGGCGCGTCTTGGCGAGGTCAGCAGCTGGCTCGGGGAAGTAACCCACGCTGCGGATGACCTTGTCCACATTGGCGAGGTAATAGTTGACGAAGCCCGCCACCTGTGGCTTCGCTTTGAGGATCTTCGCCGAGCTGATGATGAACAGCGGGCGCGCGAACTTGTAGCGACCAGACGCGACGGTTGCCGCGTTCGGCGCGACGCCCTCGTAGTTCACCGCCTTCAGCTTATTGCGGTTCTCCTCGTAGTAAGCGAAGCCGAAGTAACCGATCGCGCTGAGGTCGCTCGCCACACCGGCGACCAACACGTTGTCATCCTCGCTCAGTTGGACGCCAGGAACGCGCGGGATGATCGCGCGGCGCTGTGCGGCGGGCAAGCGGTTAAACACCTCCTCGACGAAGTAGTCGTACGTGCCGCTGTCCGTGCCAGGGCTGTAGAGCTTGATCGGCAAATCGGGCCAGTTGCGGTTCACATCCTTCCACGTCTTTGCCTGACCCGAGAAGATCAGCGCAAGCTGGGAGCGGTTGAGGTTGCGCACCCACGTGTTCTTAGGGTTGACCACGATGGTGAGCGCGTCAATGCCGACCTTGAACTGGATCGGCTCAATGCCGTTGGCGCGGCAGGTGTTGATCTCCGCCTGCGTCATGGCGCGGCTGGAGTTCGCCACGTCATACTCGCCACGGCAGAAGCGCGCGATGCCAGCACCCGAGCCGATGGAATCCACGGTGAGATCACCCGCGAAGCCGTCACGCTTGAACAGCTCTGCAATGCGGTTGCTCAGCGGGTACACCGTGGAGCTGCCGCCCGTCTTAATGCTGCCGCTCAACGCCGCAGGGTTCACGGGCGGCAACGTCTGCGCTTGGGCGACGCTTGCAAGCGTGGCGCTCATCACCGTCGCCAACGCCGTTGCTGCAATCAGGGGCTTTGCGAAGAACTTGCTCATACGTCTTTCGCTCCTTGAACGGTTTGAACTCCGCAGGATTGCGGTCGCGTTGATCGTGGCAGGAGCGTATTCAAGGAATGTAAAGCCTAGATTAAGAAGGCTTAAACCGAATGAGCAAGCGAAGGACCGGCAACAAAAAAATCGAGGCGCCGAGATTTGAACTCGGGACCCCTTGCACCCCATGCAAGTGCGCTACCAGGCTGCGCCACGCCTCGACTTTGCTTGGATTCTAGCACATCCCGCTTCGTGCATCAAGCCCATCAGCGCGTCCGCGTTGCTCTTGCGAGCGCGTAATCCACGCCGACCACAGCACCGCCAATCCCAGCCACCAAGAGCACATCGCTCGCAAGTCCTTGCAGCCCGACAAGCGGTTGGAAGTGCTCGTTGAGAGCACCTGGGCGCTGAAGCGCGCCGTTGCTTCCGCGCAGGCGCATCCCGCGTCCGCGCTCACCCGGGCGCATCTGCTGCTGTTCCTCTTCGTGCTCCTCGGGCAGCTCTGGTTGCATGTTGCGCCCATATCCCTGCCCGTGCTGCCCCGCCTCACCCGCGAACACGTCTGCCAGCGTTGGTCGCAACGCGCGCTCTGCTGCGTAAACCGCCGCTGCGCAGAAGCAAAGCGCCAGCAGAATCACCAAAACGCGCTTAAGAACGGTCATGGCTACACCTCCTGTGCCTGTGTGCTCGAAACCAATGGTTCGTGAACAGTCAACCCCGAGACCGCCTTCCGTGATCGGAAGCGCGGCATGTAGCGTCTCGCCGTGCTGAGGATCCAGCGCCAATGCAGCGCGACGTGCACGGCAACGATGAGCAACGTGGCATCAGCAGAAAGCGCGTGCAAGCGGCGCCACACGAAATCGCGCTCGACGGGAAGCCCGAGCATGGGCAACACACTGTGCGAGATCGCGTAGCCGCTCACAAACACCGTAGTCATCGCCACCAGTAGCAGCGCGTCGAGCAAAAAGTTCAAACGCGAGCGCTCCCAACGCGCGAAGAACCGCCGCCCCACAGCGATCACCCAATCCCACTGCCCCAGCAAGTGCACCACGAACGCAGCGGCAGCAGCCGTGGCAAGCCATTCGTGGATTGGGAGACCTGTCAGCGCTGGTTGCATCAGCACAAGGAAAACGCTGAAGATCACCACGTCGAGCCAGAACTTGGTCTTCACAGGAATTCGCATCGCTCACCACCTCGCTTCTGTTCTTAACGCAGGGCTGTGAAGTTTTGATGGAGAAAGGCAAGACGTGCACGGCAAGATGCGCGAGCCTGCGGCGAGGGTGTGTATACTCTCGCATACCGCTATGACTGAGCCGACGCCGTCGCCCTTGGAAGGCTCCCCTGCTGAAGCTGCACGCGCGACGGTCAACCGCAAGGCAGGATGGGTCGCTGCGCTCGTTGGCGTGTTTTTCGTCCTCGTGCTTGGGGGCGTCGTCTTTGTGCTCACGCTCGACCCAGCGCGCACTGCCAACCTGCGCGATATCACCATCATCCTGCTGATGGTTTCGCTCATCGTGATCAATCTCGTGGTCGGCGTGTTGTTGGTCGTGGTGTTGTTCCGTTTGCAGGAGATGATCAGCTTCCTGCGCGGCGAGCTAGCGCCTCTGCTACGCGACGCTACGCAAACTGTGCACACCGTGCGCGGCACGGCGACGTTCGTGAGCGACCATGTGGCGCGCCCAATCATTCGTGCCGCGGCGTGGGTTGCTGGCGCGCAGCAGTTCGCGCGCTCGCTCACGCAGCGCGCACGCCGCTGGCGCGGACGCTGATGCCCGAAGCCAAACATCCCCTTGCAAAGGGCGCCTTAAACTGCGCTAAACTTTAAGCCCCATGAGGCTTGCGACCTACCCCACCCTCGTGCAGGTTTTTTTGCCGCGTGCGCGTGTCTGGCATGAGCTTGCCGCTGTGCTTGGCGGCAGTTGGCTGATTGCGCTGCTAGCGCAGATCAGCATCCCGCTGCAACCTGTGCCTATTACTGGGCAAACCTTTGGCGTGCTGCTCGTCGGCGCTGCGCTTGGCGCGCGCCGGGGAGCGCTTGCGCTTTTGGCGTACCTCGCGCAAGGGCTCATGGGATTGCCTGTCTTCGCCGGCGGCACAGCAGGCTTGGGGCGTTTGCTCGGACCCACAGGGGGATACTTGGTCGGCTTCGTGGCCGCGGCTGCGCTTGTCGGGTGGCTAAGCGAACGCGGCTGGGATCGCCGATTCGTGAGCACCCTTGCCGCCATGGGGCTGGGCAATCTGGTCATCTACGCCCTCGGTGCACCATGGCTAGCGCAGTTTGTAGGATGGGAGCGCGCCCTCACGGCAGGCGTGTTGCCTTTCCTCATGGGCGATGTGCTAAAGGCGTTCTTGGCAGCGCTCGCTCTGCCGAGCGCGTGGAAGCTGCTCAGCCGTCTCTCCTGGTCGCAGTCGCAGTAGCGCGATGCAAACGGCACGCACTTCTCACCGCACCCAACAATTCCCCGAATCGCTCATCCGCGAGATGACGCGCGTCGCTTTGCAGGTGGGAGCGATCAACCTCTCGCAAGGCTATCCGGACTTCTCGCCGCCGCGCGCGATCAAAGATGCCGCCATCCAAGCCATCGAGGACGATTGGAACCAGTACTCCGTGACGTGGGGCTTGCGCCCATTACGCGAGGCGATCGCTGAGCACTATCGCCGCCACTACGAGATGGATGTTGACCCCGATAAAAACGTGGTGGTGTGCTGCGGCGCGACGGAGAGCATGCTCGCCGCCATGCTCGGCGTGGTTAACCCTGGTGATGAAGTCATTTTGTTCGAGCCGTACTACGAGAGTTACTTGCCGAATTGCTACATCACGGGGAGCACGCCGCGCTTCGTCGCGCTCCGCCCACCCGTTGAAGAGCAGCGCAACGGATTAGCAGAGCCAGGGCAGTGGTGGTTCGACCCCGACGAACTGCGCGCGGCATTCAACGAGCGCACCAAAGCCATCATCGTCAACACGCCACACAACCCCACTGGCAAAGTGTTCAATGAGGCAGAGCTGCGCTTCATCGCCGAACTGTGCCAGCGCTTCGACGTGATCGCCATCACCGACGAGATTTACGAGTTCATCACTTACGACGGCGCGCGACATATCCCGTTGGCAACTTTGCCCGGCATGGCAGAACGCACGATCACGATTAGCGGCATGAGCAAGACCTTCAGCGTGACGGGCTGGCGCCTCGGCTACGCCGTCGCCACAGAAGACCTCATGACTGCCACGCGCAAGGCGCACGACTTCATGAGCGTGTGTGCCGCGACGCCGTTGCAAGTGGCAGGCATCACCATGCTCACGCTCGGCGACGAGTACTATGCCCAACTGCGCGCTGAGTACCGCGAGCGACGCGATTTCGCGCTGGAGATGCTGCGCGAGGTCGGCTTTAAGCCCGTCGTGCCCCAAGGGGCGTATTACATCATGGCGGACTTTAGCGCGATCAGCGACGAGGACGACGTGCGCTTCGCCATGCGCCTGGCGAAGGAGATCGGCGTGGCGTGTGTGCCCGGCTCGCCTTTCTTCTCGCACCCCGAGCTTGCGCGTTCTGTGGTGCGCTTCGCGTTTTGTAAGAAGATGGAGACGCTCGCCATGGCGCGTGAGCGCTTGCAGCGTCTGCGGCGCTGAACGCCCACTTGCCAAGGCGCAATGCTTGATCTCGCGGTCGTCATCCTCAACTACAACACGCGCGAGCTGCTGCGCAATTGCCTGCGCTCTCTCGAAGCCCAAACAGGCGTTCATCATGCGGTGTGCGTGGTGGATAACGCCTCCAGCGACGGCAGCGCCGAGATGGTCGCGGCGGAGTTCCCGCACGTGCTGCTGCTGCGCAACGCAGCAAATGTCGGCTACGCCGCCGGCAACAACTGCGGCTTGCGCGCCTTTGGCTTTCCCGCTGCACCTCAGGCACGCTATGCGCTCTTGCTTAACCCTGACACCGTCGTGCCGCCGCAAGCGCTGCGCGATCTTGTGGCGTTTGCCGACGCGAATCCAGGGGTGGGCATCGTAGGTCCAAAGCTGGTCTTGCCCAACGGCGCGCTCGATCTTGCTTGTCGGCGCAGCTTCCCCACCCCAGCGGTCTCGTTTTATCGCTTGGTTGGCTTGAGCAAGCTCTTCCCCAAGAGCCGGCGCTTTGCGCGCTACAACCTCACTTACCTCGACGAGGATGAACAAGCCGACGTGGACGCAGTAGTGGGCGCGTGCATGATGGTGCGCGCTGAAGCAATTGCGCGCGTCGGCTTGCTCGATGAGCAATTCTTCATGTACGGCGAGGACCTCGACTGGTGTTTGCGCGTGAAACAAGCAGGGTACCGCGTGGTGTATTACCCGCGCGTGGTGGTGCAACACGTCAAACGCGCGGCAAGCCGCAGCAGCGCCAAAGCGCGCTATGAGTTCCAGCGTGCGATGTGGCTTTTCTATCGCAAGCACTACCGCGCACAAACTTCGTGGCTGGTGGACAAGCTGGTGATCGCTGGGCTCGCGCTGCGCGGTGGGCCTGCGCTGCTGCGCGAGATGCTTGCCTCTTGATCGCAAGGCGCGCTATTCCGCCTCTGCTTACACTTCGCGCCGCGCTGTAGTCGCTTGGCATGCCGTTGCCTCGACACGTTCAACCAAAGATCATCACGGCTTCATTCCACACGGACGCGCGCAGCAAGATATTCAGTCTGCGCGCTCCCGTTCAGGCTGAGGCGCTCAAACGAGGGATACAGATACCAACCCACGATCACCACGTAGTCTCCTGGCGGCGCGTGCGACGGAATCGGCACAGCGCGCGTGTCGGTGATCGTCGCACCGACTGCCCACGCGCTGGTGGGCGGCTGCGGTGGGCTATCGAACGCATTGAGCTGCTCACCTGTGTCGGCGCGACGCAGGTGCATGAACACGGTGTAGTCCGTGCGCGGCGGCTGCTCCGCGCGCCAGAGCAAGTCGAGCACTACGTTTTCACCAGGGCGATAAACGCTGCGGCGCGCGCGCACACCAACCAGGCGAATCTGACCGCCGAAGAGCGCATCGTGCGGCTCGAACGCGCCGCCCTCGCTCACGCGCAGATCGAACAGCAGCAACGCGGCGTCTTGATAACCACGCTGATCAACAAGCACCGCGCGCTCGCGCAGCGCGCGCTCCACCGCCGAGGGCGGGCGCAGCGCCATCGCCCAGCCGTAGTTCACCACCCACACGCGCGAGGCACTGCGCAAGAATATCTCCAGCTCGTGACGCACAGCGGCTTCGTCGTTGAGCAACGCGTTCGACACCAACCACGTGGGCAACGCGGGCGGGCGGTAGTACTCGGCAAGCGCGAACTGATCGCTGTTCACCATCACCAACACATCGCCCGTCTGATGTTCGCGCTGTAGGTGCGCAATCAGCTCGGCGTAGCGGCTCTTCGCCCAGCTCAGATCGAACAACGCTGCGCTCCCCAGCGCTGGCGCCAACATCAGCAGCGCCGCAACACCGCGCACCCACCTCTGCGACCAAAGCGTCCACCCCCCAAGCGCCAACAAGAGCGGCAGCAGCGCGAACAGATAGTAACGCGGATGAAAATCGGGGACCACTGCCGAGCGTGAGGCGGTGAGCGTGACCAACACCAGCGGGATCAACGACCAAGCCCACACCAGCACCGCATCGCCACGCCGCCACGCGCGCCAATATCCGAGCACGCCCAGCAACGCGAGCGCGAACAGCACAAGCGCAGGGGCGTTCCACGCGGCATCAACGTGTAGCCCGAGCAGCAAGCCGCGCAATCCGTTGGGCACGTTTTCGGCGATCTCTGCCAGCGGCGCCAGCCATTGTGCCCGCCCGCGCGTGGCGCGCAGCGCATAGCGCGATTGAAACAGCACAAACCATCCCGTGAACAGCAAAGCAACCATCCCATGCACTAACACCCAACGTCTCAACTGCGAGGAGACTGCGCGCCCGCCCTGCTGCGCGCGCCAAGCCCGCCACAGCGCATAGGCTGCGTTCACCACGACGATGCCGGCGGTGTAGTAGTGCATGAGCAGCGCTGCGAGCGTCGCCAACGCATACGCAGCGCTCCGGCGCCACGTGCGCAGCGCACCCACGCGCGCAACGACCATCGCAATCGCCGCGAAGAGCGCCGCAGGGGCATACATGCGCGCCTCTTGCGCGAAGTAGAGCTGAATCGGCGCAAGCGCCATCGCCCACGCAACCAGAACAGCACCCATGCGCAAACCCAGCAGTCGCGCCAGGCGGAACCCCAACGGCACCAACAACACCGCGCTAAGCACCGAAAGGAAACGCAGCGCAAACACCGACTCGCCCCAGAGCAAGCGCGCGCCCGCCAACAAGGTGTGATATAGCGGCGGCTGCGCATCAAGGCCGCCCCAAAGCGCAAGCAACGACTGTTTGCTCGCCCAGACGGAGAACGCCTCGTCGCCCCACAAGCTGCGCCAATCGAGCGTGAGCGTTGCGAGAGCAAAGCTCGCCAACGCCGCAAGCAACGCCAAACGCCCGGCGCCCGCTTCCTGCTGCACGCTACGGCTCATGGCAAGAGGTCAAAATGGCTATAGCCCACTTGCTCCCCCCCATCGGTGCGCGCGGTGACACGCAGCGTGTAGCGCCCTGGCGGCAACACGCTCGCATCCCAAACCGTGAGCTGGTCGTTGATCACTGGCGCAAGGTGCGGGCCGCTGATCCAACGCCACTCCCCTGGGTTGTCGCCCTCACCGAACTCGACGACGTAGTGCTGAAAGCCCGGTGGGTTCACCGTGCCGCGGATCGAGATCAAGCCGCGCGTTGCTGGCTGCGAGGGCGAGGGCTGGACGATCACGATCTCCGGCATCTGCGGTGGCGCGGTTGGCGCAGGCGGCAGCGCAGTGAGCAACGCAGGATCACGCGCGGCAACCGCTAGCTCGACCACTTCATCGGGCGGCAGAGGCGGCTGATCTGCCTTAAACACCTCGAAGCGCCGTTGGTCGGGCGGGCAATTCGGCGAGGGTGCATGACCGCCAAGCAGGCAAATCTCCGCTTGGACCACGCCGGGCGGTGGCGCGAAGTCTCGCGGTGGCGTGCCGGCGAGCGCTTCCTCCATGATCTGTTTCCAGATCGGCGCAGCGCCCGTGATGCCGCTCACGTCGCGCATGGGGCTGTTGTCGCTGTTGCCCACCCACACACCGACGACCAAATCCGGCGTGTAGCCAAGGGTGAGGTTGTCGCGGAAATCGTTGGTGGTGCCTGTCTTCGCAGCCGCTGGGCGCGAGAGGCGCAACGGGCTATTCACGCCAAAGGTCTTAGCGCGCGCGGCGTTGTCGCTCAAGATGTGCGTGATGAGATAGGCGTGCTCTGGGAGCACCACTTGCTGCCCTTGGCTTTGCCGATAATCGCGCAACACCGTGCCATCCGCGCGCTCCACGCGCAACAACGCCGTGGGCGGCACACGCACGCCGTTGTTCGCAAGCGTTGCATACGCCGCGGTGAGATCAAGCAAGCGCACCTCAGCGCTGCCCAACGCAACTGCCAGGCCGTAATACGGATTCGGCGGCAAGTTCAACCCTACCCGATCGGCAACCTCCAAGAACACGGGCAAACCAACAAAGCTCAGCGCCTCGACCGCAGGGATGTTCAAGCTGCGCGCTAGTGCCTCGCGCACGAGCACAGGCCCGTTAAATTTGCCGTCGTAGTTGCGCGGCGCGTATGGCTTGCCGTAAGCATCGGTGAAGGTCTTGGGCACATCCCAAAGCAAGGTCGCGGGCGTCCAGCCGCGCTCGAAGGCAGCCAGATACACAAACGGCTTGATCGCCGAACCTGGCTGGCGCAGCGCCAACGCCACGTTCACTTGTCCGTCAATCGTCGGGTCGTTGAAGTCGGCGCTGCCCACCATGGCGAGGATCTCGCCGGTGTTCGGGCGCATCACCACCACTGCGGCGTTTGTCACGTTGCGATCCTTCAGCTTGCTGAGCTGCTCACGCACGGCGCGCTCGGCGATGCGCTGAAGGCGCACATCGAGCGTGGTGTACACGCGCAAGCCCTCGCGGTATAGCGCCTGCGCGCCGAACTCTGCATCGAGCTGCTGACGCACAAACTGCACAAAGTGCGGCGCAACGCTGCTGAAGTTCACCAGGGGCGCTCGGAAGGTGTAATTCTGCATCGCCGCATGTGCTGCATCCGCTTCGGCAGGCGAGATCATCCCCTGCTCCACCATGAGGCTGAGCACCACGCGCTGCCGACGCAACGCCCGCTCGCGGTGCGCCACCGGGTCCCACAACGCAGGCGCCTGCGGGATGCCCGCCAACAAACTTGCCTCCGCGAGCGTGAGATCGCGCGCGGGTTTGTTGAAGTACGTTTGCGCGGCTGCCTCAATGCCGTACGCGAGATTCGCGTAGTTGATCTCGTTGAGGTAAATCTCGAGGATTTTGTCGCGCGGGTATCGGCGCACCAGCTCGTTTGCCAACGCGATCTCGCGCAGTTTGCGCCACGGCGTGCGCGCGGCGCGCTCCTCGGGCGAGAGCAACAGGTTGCGCGCCACCTGCTGCGTGATCGTGCTGCCGCCGCTGACGAAAGCGCGCTCAGTGAAGGCGTAGTAAATCGCGCGCGCGATGGCGATGGGATCAAACCCAACACTGTAGCGAAAGAAGTTCGGGTCTTCAGTCGCTAAGGTCGCTTTGATCACCCAGGGGCTGACCTGGCTGAGCGGCACATAGGTGCGCCGGCCGGCCGTTGGATTGTTGGGGTCGGTCAGCTCGACCAACAAGTTGCCTTCGCGATCGTAGAGCTTGGTGCTGGCGAAGGTGCTTTGGCGCGCTTCCAGGGCAGCCGGGTCGGGCAAATCACGCACGATCCACAGATAACCCGCGATCCCAAGCAGCACCAGCGCCCCAAAACCAGCCACCACAGCAAGCGAGAGAAAGAAGAAAAGCTGCACCACCCAAGCCAGGGCCGATCGTTCTGGCTTGGGCTTACGCGGCGCGCTTGGCGCACGGCTCGGCGGCACATAGCCTGGGCGCTGCGAGACAGGCGTGCGCTGCACGGGCGATCTCATCGGCGCCGATTGTATGCACACCGCTCAGCGCAACCTGCGCGCTGCTTTGCCAAGGGTTAAAGCGAGGCACACATTGCACGCGAAACGCTAGAATACAGCCTGATTGTTCCTTTTGGATCAAACACGGTGATCGAATGACCGCCATTCCTTTGCAATCCAGCCCTGCCCTGTCGCAGGCGCACGATGGGCATGCAGCTAATCTTCAGCGGGTGCATGCGCTCACACGTGCACAACTTGCCGAGGTCGAGACGCAACTCCTTCACCTTCCAGACCTTCAACCCGAAGCGCTGCGCGAAGCCGTGATCCACATCGTCGCCGCGGGCGGCAAGCGCCTGCGCCCTGCGATCACCGTGCTCGTCGCCGGCCTCTTCAACCGCGCCGAAGACCGGCGCGTGATCGACCTCGCCAGCGCCGTCGAGATGCTGCACACCGCAACGCTGGTGCACGATGACCTTATTGACGGTTCGCTGATGCGCCGCGGCGCACAGACGTTGAACGCCGTTTGGACGCCCGCCGCCACCGTGCTCACAGGCGACTACCTCTTCGCCTACGCTGCAAACCTCGCTGCGCGCACCCACAACACGCGCGTGATGAGCATCTTCGCCGACACACTTGGCGTGATTGTCGCTGGCGAGCTGCAACAGCAATTCACCGACTTCGCGCTGCGCCCAACGCGCGAGGACTACTACCGACGCATCTACAGCAAAACCGCGAGCATGTTCGTGCTCGCCACCACGGCCTGCGGCGTGTTGTGCGAAGCCGACGAAGCCCAGCTTGAAGCGCTCCGAGCCTATGGCCGCGATCTCGGCTTGGCGTTCCAGATCATGGACGACGTGCTCGACTTTATCGGCGACGTGCGCGAAGTAGGCAAGCCGGTCGGCAGCGACCTACGGCGCGGCTTGATCACGCTGCCCGTCATCTGCTACATCGAGACGCACGGCAAAGACGGGCTTGAGTGCGCGCTGCAAGGGCGCTGCACCGCCGAGACTTATGAGGCCATCATCGCGCGCATCCGCCACTCCGACGCGATCAGCCAAGCCATCGAGGAAGCGCGCCAACTCGGGCAACGCGCGCGCACCGCGCTGGCGCATTTCCCGCCTTCCCCCTACCGCGAGGCACTTGCCGACTTGGTGAGCTACACGCTTGCGCGCACGCATTGAATGCTCTTCGTGCTCATCGTTAACTGGAACGTGCGCGAACGGCTGCGCGCTTGTCTGCAATCACTACGCGCACATCCCAGCACGCGCCTCGCGCAGCGCGTGATCGTGGTGGACAACGCCTCGAGCGACGGCAGCGCCGCGATGGTGCGCGCCGAATTCCCAGAGGTGCACCTCATCGCCAACACCACAAACCGCGGCTTCACGGGTGGCAACAACGACGGCTTGCGCTTCATCGAGACCCTCAGCTTGCGCGGCGAAGCGCAGCCGCGCTACGTGTTGTTGCTCAACCCCGATACCGAAGTGATGCCTGGCGCGCTCGATGCGCTCCTCGACTGTGCCGAGGCGCACCCGCGCGTTGCGGTGATCGGTCCGCAGCTGCGTTATCCCGACGGACGCATTCAATCCTCACGCCGTCGCTTCCCCACACTGCTCACCGCGATCTTTGAGAGCACACCGTTGCAGCCCCACGCGCCGCGCGCGATCCTCGAACGCTACTACGCGCGCGACTTGCCAGACGACCGAACTGCTGAAGTGGACTGGGTTGTCGGCGCGGCGATGCTTGTGCGCTGGGAAGCGATCCGCAGTGTGGGGTTTTTAGACGAGCAGCACTTCTTCATGTATTCCGAGGAAGTGGATTGGTGTCGGCGCTTCAAACAAGCGAGCTGGCATGTGCTGTACTGCCCGAGTGCGCAGATCATGCACCACGAAGCGCAGAGCAGCGAGCAGGTCGTCGCGCAGCGCCTCGTGCACTTCAACACGAGCAAGGTACGCTACTTTGCCAAGCATCACGGGCGCGCCCAAGCCGAACTGCTGCGGCTGATTTTGCTCGCGCTCTGGGCGCGCGAATTGGGTTTTGAGGCGCTCAAGTGGTTGCTTGGGCACAAGCGCCCGCTGCGCGCTGGACGTGTGCGCGCTTACGCCCGCGCGCTGCGCAGCGGGTTTTTGTGAAAAACCCTCAACGTGCGAGAATCCTTGTCATGACTGAAGCCCTCCTTACACCTACACTCAGCGAGGCCATCGAACGCACACGCGCGCACATCGCCGAGATCGGTCGGCTGCTCTACGAGCGCCGGCTGACCGACGCCTCAGGCGGCAACATCAGCGTGCGCGTCGGGGATTGGATCTGCCTCACCCCGCGCTACAGCGGCTCCAAACGACGTTGGCACTTGCAACCCGAAGATGTCCTCGTGGTGGACCTCGACGGCAACAAGCTCCTGGGCGAAGGTGATCTTTCGCGCGAGAGCAAAGTGCACTTGCGGCTCTATCGCGAGTTCCCAGACGGCCAAGCTGTGATCCACGCGCATCCTCAGCACGTGTTGGTCTTTGCAGTGACGCGCCAGCCCATCCCGCCCGTGCTCGAGTGCACCGTGAAGTTCGGCGTGATCCCCGTGATTCCCTTCGCGCCTGCGCACAGCGAGGCGCTTGCCGAGCACGTCGCATCGGCGATCCGCGGGCAAGAGGCGCGCATCCGCAAGCAAGCAGCAGCCGTGATCGCGCCTTGGCACGGCTTGTTCTGCATCGGCAAAGACCTCGACGCGGTGTTCGACGCCGTTGAGCGCATTGACACCA
The DNA here is from genome assembly GCA_030550095.1 of Chloroflexota bacterium. Taxonomy (GTDB): domain Bacteria; phylum Chloroflexota; class Anaerolineae; order J036; family Brachytrichaceae; genus DRWP01. Next base: position 23,412 of record JAUQQA010000032.1, read on the forward strand.
ACGCGCGCTTGATCCTTCAAGGGCGCGCGCTGATCGGCGCCGACGCCTTCACGCAAGCCCAAGCCGCGCTGCTCGACGCCGTCGCTGGCGCGCACTAACGCAAGCGCCCCACCTCAACCCCCATCACCATGAGCACCCCCCTTGCGCTCGTCACTGGCGCTACGGGCTTCGTCGGCGCCAATCTTGTGGAAGCGCTTGGTGAGCGCGGTTGGCGTGTGCGCGCGCTGCATCGGCGCACGTCTTCGCTGCGCGCGCTAGAAGGGCTTCGGTTTGAGTCCGCCCTCGGCGATGTGCTCGATCCCGAAAGCTTGCGCGCGGCGATGCGCAATGTGGACGTGGTGTTTCACGTCGCCGCCTCGGCGGACTACTGGCGCAACAACGCGCAACACATGCTGCGCGTGAACGTGGAGGGCACGCGCAACGTGCTCCGCGCAGCGCTCGAGGCGGGTGTCTCGCGCGTGGTGTTCACCAGCAGTTGCGCTGCTTTGGGCAAGCCGCCGTTCGGGCAGGCGCTCGACGAGCGCGCGCAGTTCAATTTGCCCCCGCGCGCCTTCCTCTACGGCTATAGCAAGCACCTTGCAGAGCACGTTTGCCGAGAATACGTCGCGCAAGGGCTTTCTGTGGTGATTGTCAACCCCGCCGTGATCTTCGGGCCGCGCGACGTGAACTTGATCAGCGGTAGCTTGATCGTCGAAGCCGCACGGCGCGGCGGCATCCCAATCTTGCCGCCGGGCGGCGTGAGCGTGGTTGACGTCGCCGACGTGTGCGAGGGCATGATCGCCGCCGCCGAGCGCGGACGCCCAGGCGAGCGCTACATCCTCACGGCAGAAAACCTGTGGTACGCCGATCTGTTCGCGCTGATCGCCCAAACCGTTGGCGGAAAGCCTCCGCGCTGGCGCGTGAGCCGCACGATGCTGCGCGTTGCAGCGCCGTTTGTGGACCTAGCGCGCGCTTTGGGCGTACGCATGCCGCTCAGCGGCGAGCAGGTGCGCTTTGCCGCTGAAACATTCTGGTTCGACAACACAAAGGCGCGCCACGAGTTGCACTTCTCGCCGCGCCCCGCCTGCGAAGCCGTTCAGCGCGCCTATGCATGGTACCGTTCGGCAGGGATGGTGTGATGTGGTACGTCTTCCATGGTCCGAACACGCTCGCGCGCGATGAGGCACTTGCACAGTTGCAAGCCAAGCTGGGACCACCAGAAGTTGCCGCGCTGAACCTCACGCTTCTCGAACGCGACACATCCGTGCACGCGCTGATCAGCGCGTGCAACGCGCTGCCCTTCCTCGCCGAACACCGGCTAGTACTTGCACGCGATTGGTTGAGCGCCCACGAGACCGCGCGCAAGCGCACCGCCGGGCGCGAATCCGCAGACGCACTCGACGCGCTCATCGCCTACCTGCCGCAGCTCCCCGAGAGCACGTGGTTGGTCTTCGCCGAAGATCAACTTCTGCCCGAGGATCACCCTCTGTTGGCACTTGCTGCGAAGAAAGCAGGCGGCACACAGAAGCGCTTTGATCTCCCAAGCAACCCAGAAGACTGGGTGCTTCAGCGCATTGCACAGAAAGGCGGCTCAGCCGATGCGCGCGTTGCAGCAGCGATCTGCGCGCGCCTGCCCCCACCCTCGCCCAAAGATGCTGAGCGCTACCGCGTGGAAGCGCCGCTGTGGGTGCATCGCATGGACAACGAGCTAGAGAAACTCATCGCCTACGCCAAGGATCGCCCGATCACCGTCCGCGATGTGGAGCTATTGGTTGCTGAGGAGATCAGCGCCAACGTCTTCAAGTTCACCGACGCGCTTGCTGCGCGCAACGCAGAAGCCGCTTGGCAGGAAGCAAACGCACTGCTGGCGCGTGGCGAACCGCCCTTGGTGATCCTCGCGCACATCGCGCGCCAAGCGCGCTTGCTTCTGCAAGCGAAGGAACACGCACAACTCAGCCCAGCAGCGTTTGCCAAACATATCGGTGTGCACGAATTCGTCGCCAAAAAGGCGCTGCAGCAGGCGCGATTCTTCGGCGAAAGCGAGCTGGTCCAGATGTTGGCGTTGTTGCTCGAAGCCGACGAGGCGATCAAGACGGGCGCCATGGACGAGCTGAGCGCGCTGAGCTTGCTGATCGCCGCGTTGACCCAGCGCGCGCACGCTTGAGTTGCTACAATCGCGCCGATGCAGGACGCCCTCGTTGTTTTGGACTTTGGCTCGCAATACTCGCAACTCATCGTGCGCCGCATCCGCGAGGCGCGTGTGTACTGCGAGCTGTTCCCCTGGGACGCCCCTGCGGAGCGTGTGATGGCGCTCAAGCCGCGCGGCATCATTCTTTCTGGTGGGCCGAGCAGCGTGTACGAGGCCGACGCTCCGACGCTCCCAGACTACGTGCTACAGAGCGGCGTGCCCGTGCTCGGCATCTGCTATGGCATGCAACTGCTCGCCCACGCGCTCGGCGGTCGCGTGGCGCCTGCGCAACGCCGCGAGTACGGGCGCACCACGGTTCACCTGCGCGAGAGCACACTCTGGCCCGAGGAGACACGCAGCACCCATGTGCTTGAGGTCTGGATGAGCCACGGCGACCGCATCGAAGCACCGCCGCCCGGCTTTGCTGTGATCGCGGAGAGCGCCAACACGCCCATCGCCGCCATGGCTGATCCCACACGGCGCATCTATGCTGTCCAATTCCACCCCGAGGTGCAACACACGCAACACGGCGCAGCGATCCTAGCGCACTTCGCGCACACCATTTGCGGTTGCCAGCCGAGCTGGACGCCCGCTGCGATCATCGAAGAGAGCATCGCGCGCATTCGCCAGCAAGTCGGCAAGCGCGAAGTGCTTTGCGCGCTCTCGGGCGGCGTGGACTCCTCCGTAGCTGCGACGCTCGTGCATCACGCCGTTGGCGATCAGCTCACGTGCGTCTTTGTGAACACGGGGCTGTTGCGCAAGGGTGAACCTGAACAGGTTGTGGAGACGTTTCAGCGCACCCAGAAGATGCGCTTAATCGCCGTAGATGCGACCGAGGAATTCCTCGAGGCGCTGCGCGGCGTAGTGGATCCCGAAGAGAAACGCAAGCGCATTGGTGAGCGTTTTGTACGCACCTTCGAGACTGTCGTCCAAGCACACTTCAAGCCTAACGGCGACTTGCCACTCCTTTGCCAAGGCACGCTCTACCCTGACGTGATCGAGAGCCGCGGCCCAGAGCGAAGCGCCGCAGCCAAGATCAAGACGCATCACAACGTGGGCGGGTTGCCTTCCGACATGCAATTTGAGCTGCTCGAGCCGCTGCGCTACTTGTTCAAGGACGAGGTGCGCGCGATCGGCTTAGCGCTTGGACTGCCCGAATCGCTGATCTGGCGTCATCCTTTCCCTGGTCCTGGGCTAGCGGTGCGCATCCTTGGCGAAGTGACCTGGGAACGTTTGGAGCGCCTGCGCGAAGCCGACGCCATCGTGCAAGAAGAACTCACGCGCGCAGGCTTACAACGCGCCACCGCACAAGCATTTGCGGTGCTTCTGCCCGTGCGCACTGTCGGCGTCATGGGCGATGGGCGCACTTACAACGAGGTGGTTGCAATCCGCGCTGTGACCACTGAGGACTTCATGACGGCGGACTGGTCACGTTTGCCCCACGAGGTCCTGGCGCGTATCAGCACGCGCATCGTCAACGAGGTGCCTGGCATCAACCGCGTGGTGTATGACATCACCACCAAACCTCCAGCGACCATTGAGTGGGAGTGAGCGAATGACGGTCAAAGAGCGCAACCGAGATTTGCAGATGGTAGCTGAGCTTGTGCGTGAGCATCTTTTCGAGCACGTGAACGACAGTGATCTTTGCAAGGACATTTGCGCCGTGCTGGCGATCACGCTGCGGCGCGTGCATGAGGACACGGAGAAGAGCGCCAACGCGTGGGACAAGCGCGCCTACCACAGCAAAGCCGATGCGCTCCGCCGGCAGATGAGCTGGGTGCTGCCGATGGCGCAGCTTGCCGAGTCACTCGCGTATAGCTCAGCGCCCTTCACGTTGGACGACGCCATGCGCTTGCGAGCGATGCTGCCGGCTTCTATCGCAGCATCCAAACGAGCACATTTCAAGGACATTGAGCGACTGCGCGGGGCAGCAACGGCGGCGCGGCAAACGCTGCTCAAGCGACGTTAGAAGCACCACAGCCCCAGCGCTGGGCTGAGGCTGTGGTGTGCGCCGTGGCGTTCTAGCGGTTCAACGCCCGAGGTGACGCCACAGCGCGGGAGTTACGTTTCGCACTACTCATCATGGCATCACCTCCGTTGGCGTGAGATGGCGATAAGTTTTGGCTCATCTGCTCAGAACTAGTGTCTCGATTATAGTAGCCGGAAGACACGAGATTGTTAGTGCTAAGATCAAAGGGCTTGCAAAGCGATGGAGCCTGTTATTGAATTCGAGAAAGTCTCGAAGGCGTTCAGGCTTAGCAGAGAGCGACCAACCTCTTTTCAAGAATGGTTTGTCTCATTGCCTAGGCGCAAGCAGCCAACACAGCTGTTTTGGGCGTTGAGAGATGTGTCCTTCACCATCTACCGCGGTGAGCATGTCGGCATCATTGGAGCGAACGGAGCTGGAAAGAGCACCTTGCTTAAACTGATCAGCCGCATTCTCAAGCCAGACACGGGTCGCATTCGGGTTAACGGGCGCGTGACAGCCCTGCTCGAGCTTGGTGCTGGCTTTCATCCTGATCTCACTGGGCGTGAGAACATTTTTCTAAACGGCGCGTTCATGGGCATGACTGCTCGCGAGATCCGCAAAAAGCTTGACGCCATCGTTGAGTTTGCCGAAATTGGTGATTTCATTGACATACCGGTGCGGGACTACTCCAGCGGCATGTATTTGCGCTTGGCGTTCTCTGTTGCTATCCACCTCGACCCAGATATTCTGCTTCTAGACGAGGTATTTGCCGTTGGTGACCAAGCGTTCCAGCAGCGCAGTCAGGAGCGCATTCACGAGTTACGTAAGCGAGGGGTCACAATTCTGTTTGTGTCGCACAGTATGGAGGCTGTGCTGCAAACATGCGAGCGTGCA
>JAUQQA010000033.1:0-20903 GCA_030550095.1 Chloroflexota bacterium
GAAGGAGGGAGCTCCTCGAACAGGACTCGAACCTGTAACCCCCCGGTTAACAGCCGGGTGCTCTACCCATTGAGCTATCGAGGAATGACCAGCGCAAACTATACCAGACTTCGCACAACTGTCAAGGCAGCTCCTTAAGTGCCGCGCTGAGCGCGCTTTCCCATCCAGTGCTGATTCAGTCGCGCCGTCAGACGGAGCCAATCGGGGTGTTCGCTGAGGAGCTGGATCAGGTCGTGCAAATCTGAAACGGTGAACGCCTTGCGTTTCTCGGTGAGGATTGTAGCTGCTTGGAGACCGCTTGCCTATAATCGCGCCTTGGGCTTCAACCCCCTGCATTGCTGCCATGGATTTCGCCCTGCCTGTGCTTGCCGCAAGCGCCGCGATCTTGCTGCTCGTTGTACTCGACGCACGGCGTGCGCACCAATTGCCTGCGCTTCTCCCACACACAGCGCGCCCGCGTGGGCCTGCAATCACCGTCATCATCCCAGCGCGCAACGAGGCAGCAAACATTGCGCGTTGTCTCGACGGAGTGCTGCGCCAAGACTACGCGCCTTATGAGGTCATCGTGGTGGACGATCACTCGACGGACGAGACGCCCCGCATCTTGGCGCGCTACGTAGAGCAACATCCTGATCGGCTGCGCGCGATCCGCGCTCGCCCTTTGCCGCTTGGGTGGGTGGGCAAGTGCAACGCTTGCTACCACGGCGCAAGCCAAGCCAGCAACAGCTTGTGGTTGCTGTTTCTCGACGCAGACACCGTGCCACAACCCGCGCTCCTCGGCGCTCTTGTTGCCTTCGCAGAGCAGCATCAGCTCGACGCGCTCAGCGTTTTGCCGTTCAACGAGCTCCCCACCCTCGCTGAGCAACTTGTCCTGCCTGTCTTCTATCAGTTCGCGCTTACCGCTTTCCCTCTGCAGAAAAACCTTCGACCAGAAAGCGCGCCCGCCGAGACTGTGCTCGCTAATGGTCAATGTTTGCTTGTGCGCAGCACGACCTACTGGGCAATTGATGGGCATGCTGCGGTGAAGGACAAGGTGCTTGAAGACATCGAGCTTGCGCGCGCGCTGCGGCGTGCCGGGTTTCGCATTGGGCTTGCCACCGCATTCGACGTGCTGCGCGTGCGCATGTACCGCAGTTTTCACGAGATCGCGCAAGGGCTAGGCAAGCATGCCAACGCAGGGCGGCGCGCAAGCGGCTGGCGCGCGTTCTGGGCAGTCATGCGCATGACGTTAACCACCGCTTTGCCGCCGTTGCTTCTCCTCATTAGCCTTGCGCAGTTCGCCACAAGCCCTGCGCCCATCGCAGCCGCTTCGGCGTTCTCGTCGTTGCTTGCGTATGGTGCCCACTGGGTATTTTGGGCGTGGCGCTATCGTACTTGGTATCGCCTACCCATGCGTCGTGCGTGGCTGGCGCCGCTGGGCTGGCTGCTCTACTTGAGCATCGTCCTCCTCAGCACAACCCGTGCCTGGCTCGGCAGAGGGGTAGCGTGGAAAGGGCGCGTGTATTCCTCTTGAGGGTGTGGCGCGCTATGCATAGGCGGCGCGAGCACCTTTCTGCTGTGCTCGCTTTGCTGCTCTCCGTTGTGCTCGCGCGCACTGTGCAGCCGCCGCAAAAAGTGGTGACGCTCGGACCGCAGCAGATCGTGCACACGCGCAACCCCATCGCCGGCATGCACACGCGCTTTGTCGAAGAGGTCGAGACATGGAAGATCAAGCGCGGCGCAGCGATGATCCGTGAGATGGGTGCACCGTGGATGGTGGAGTTCTTCCCATGGGCGTACTACGAGCCTGCGAAAGGCCAACGCGATTTTCGCAGCGCGGAGCGCATCGTGCGCCACGCGCGGCGCCAAGGGCTGAAGGTGATCGCGCGGCTGGGCTTTGTGCCAGAGTGGGCGCGCCCTCAACGCTTGCCTGATGGTCGCCAAACCACCTTCACCCACCTCGACCCGCCCAACTATGCCGATTTCGCGGCTTTCGCTGCTGCGTTCGCAGCGCACTTCCGCGATGAGATCGCGCACTTCATCGTGTGGAACGAGCCAAACCTCACCAACGAGTGGGGCATGCGCCGCGTGGACCCCGAAGCGTACGTTGATTTGCTGCGCGCAGTTTACCCGGCGATCAAGGCAACGCACCCACACGCTGTTGTGCTCGCTGGCGCGCTTGCGCCCACGCTAGAGCGTAATCCCGACGTGGCGCTGAGCGATCTCGATTACCTTGAAGCGATGTACCGCGCGCTGCGCCCTGGTGAACGACTGTGGGACGCGCTCGCCGCACACACCTACGGCATGACCGAGCCGCCAGAGTCTCCGCCCGCGCCCGACAAGCTCAACTTTCGGCGCGTGGAGCTACTGCGCACGATCATGCTGCGCCACGGCGACACGTCCCCCGTTTACATCACCGAAAGCGGCTGGAACGACGACGTGCGCTGGGTGAACGGCGTCACCCCTGCACAGCGCATTACCTACACGTTGCGCGCCCTTGAATACGCACGCACGCATTGGGATTGGGTGCCCTGTCTTGCCTTTTGGGTGTTCAAGCTCCCGGCGCCAGCGCGCGGCTACCGCGATCATTTCACGTTCGTCACGCCCTCGCTTGAGCCGCTGCCGATCTATGAAGAAGTCAAGGCTGCCCTCGCCCCTTAGCGGCACAACACAGCTAAACTTAAAGCGCCAATGCAGCAACGCGAAGCAGAAAAACGCTGGCACCACGGGCCTTCTTGGTTGTGGTTGCTCTCGTTCGTGGTGGTGATCGCTGGCGACGCGCTGATCGGGCGCTGGACGCTGCTGCCGTTCTACGTGGCGGCGTTTTACGGCGGTATGGTGGTGATCGATCTCTTCACCTACCCGATGCTGGAACGTTGGCGCGCGTGGGTGCGCAAGCACGGCCTGGTGGGCTGGTACCTCGTGGAGGTGGGGCTGATGTGGATCGGCACGGCTGTTGTGCTGGCGCTGTTAGCGCCGCACTGGTTGCAGTGGACGTGGCGCGGTCCGCTTTTCCTACAGATCATCGGCGGCGTGGGGCTTGTGCTTTCGGTGCTGGTTGGGGTGTGGGCGGCAGGGCAGATGGGTTGGAAGCGCTTGTTGTTCGTGCCGGCGCTCTTTCCGCCAGGTGAGCTTGCCGAGCAGTACGACGTGCCACAGCGCTTGGTGGTCTCTGGTCCCTATCGTTACGTGCGCAACCCGCTTTATCTCACCGACATGACGCTGATCGGCAGCACAGCGCTGCTCACGCAGAACTTCTTCCTCATCATGCTCTTGGGCGTCTATGTAGCGCAGTTGGTGATGCAGTTGCGCTTAGAAGAGCGCGAGCTGCTCGCGCGCTTCGGCGAGCCCTACGCGCGCTATCTCAAAGCTGTGCCGCGTTTCATCCCACGGCTGCGCCCTGTGGACCCAAAGGTTATCTACGGCGAGGATGAGCGATGAGCGAGAAAGGCGAAGGCATCAAACTGATCGCCACCAACCGCCGCGCGAGCTTTGACTACGAGCTGGGTGAGCGCTACGAAGCAGGGATTGCGCTCACAGGAGGCGAGATTAAAGCCATTCGCGCGGGGCACATTGACCTACGAGACGCCTTCGTGCAAATCCGAGATGGCGAGGCGTGGCTCATAAACGCCTACGTGCCGCGCTACGAGCACAGCACAGGCTTCGCGCGCCAAGGGCCGCTTGCCGATGAGCGCCGCGCACGCAAGCTGCTGCTCCACAAGAAAGAAATTGCGGAACTCGCGCGCGGCAGCGAACTGCGCGGTTACACCATCATCCCCACGCGCGTGTATCTCAAGCGCGGACGTGCCAAAGTGGAGATCGCGCTTGCGCGCGGCAAGAAGCTTTACGACAAACGCCAAAGTATCGCCCAGCGCGATGCTCAACGCGAGATTGAACGCGCACTGCGTGAGCGATGGTGAGCGCGCCTACTTTTCCGCCTGCGGTCGGATGAGCAACACAGGGCACTTGGCGCCGCGCACCACGCGCTCAGCAACGCTGCCGAGCAGCCAACGCTCCATCCCCGTGCGCCCGTGTGTGGTCATCACGATCAAGTCCACCTGCGCATCCTGCGCATAGTCCACGATGGAATCAGCAACGACGCCATCGAGCACCGCGATGTTCACCTCGCCCTCTAGCTCTCCTTTCACGCGCGCGGCGACCTGCTTGAGGTAATCTTCGCAGTGGGCGCGGTCGCTCTCATACAAGCTCGCCAGTGCCTCGGGATCATTGACATACACATAGTTCGAGGGATGCACCGCCACACGCAGGAGCGTGATCGCAGACCCCATGCAACGGGCAAGCCCGATCGCGTAAGGCAGCGCTCTCTCTGCGAATTGCGAGCCGTCCAGTGGAACGAGAATGCGCTTGAACATGGTTGCACTCCTCAGTGATTTGCGTGGGTTAGCCTAAGTATGGCGCAAGCATGTGCCCCTTGCACTCTCCGCCGCACCAGCTCGCACCCTAGACACTTGGCGAGCTTCACTGCGGCTTGGTGAGCAACACCACGCGATTGGTGTTGGTGCCGCGCACGGCGTTCGTCACGCCCCAGCAGTGCGCCGTCTTGGTGAAGCGCTGCGCGTTAATGAGCACGGCGCGCGCCTCAAGCCCTGCAGCACGCGCAGCCGGCACAACCAGTGTCTCCAGCAGCAACTCACCTCGGCGCACCTCGCCCACCTCAAACGCCACAACGCCCCCGGGCACAAGAACACGCCGCAGCTCACGAAGCGCAGCCTCCATTGCAGCTTGCCAGGCAGCTGGGCTACGCAATTGCCAAGTGGGCACGGCGCGCGCGTCAATGCCGTTGAACCAGCAGCGCAGCCAGTTATCGGCTTGATAGTCCACCACGTCGAGGAACGGCGGCGAGGTCACCACGAGCGCTACGCTCTCATCGGGGACAAAGGGGGTGTGATCGGCTGAGGCGACGAAAAAGGGCGCAGTGGGCACACAGGCGCGCAGCCGCGCGCGGGTTTCCTCGTCCACGTGCCGCAGCAAGCTACGCGTCTTGCGCAGGATGATCGCCTTCACGTCGCGCGGCGGCGGCGTCTGCCTGAGGCGCGCATTGATGCGCCGTTGAGCTTCCAGTGAGACGGCTTGGTTGGGCGGCAACGTGTACACCGAGAAAAATCCAGGCGAATGTCCCGTAAGGCGATTCGTTGCCACCATGCGGATCCAGGCGTCCACGTCGTCGAGCGCGCCCGCAGCTTCGCGCTGGAGCAGGTAGTTGCGCAGATTGGTGATCTGCCGCAGCGTATGGGGGTGATAGAAGACGAGTAGGTCCTCCCACACAGCCACAGGCGCATCGAGGTCAAGCGCTTCGAGCCGCTCCGCCACCTGCGCCAAGGTTGGCGGGCGCAGGCGCGGCACGATCAGCACGCCGCTCAGCGGGTTCACGTCGCAGCCAAGCGGACGACGCCCCAGCAGCGCCGCCTCGATCAGCGTGGTGCCTCGCCCGGCGAACGGGTCATACACCACCTGGCCTGGTTGCGTGAGGTGCTCGATGAAAAAACGCGGCAGCAAGGGCTTGAAGCAAGCGCGGTAAGCGATCTCGTGCAACGCGTTCGCAGCGCGCTGGCGCGCTGTCCAGAAGGCATTGACATACACCGGCACATCGAAACGCGCATCGGGGAAACGCGCGCGTTGCGTGCGCTGCCCACATGCGTCGAAGTGCGCGATCCGCTCTAGGAACGCCTCGAGGTCTAACGCGCGAGCTGTGTGGGCGCTCATTGCCGCCGCGTAGCGTACCGCACTCGGCTTGCCTTGCAACACGCGCACGCCGTGATACCATTTATGCGTCATGAATCAACAACGATGGAGACTTTGGGCGGGTGCGGCTTGTGCCTCACTGGTGTTGCTCAGCGCTTGTGCGCCGAGCCGTGAAGCACCACGCCCAACCACTCTCCCAGCACCCAGCCCCACCTCCCCGACGAGCACCGCGCAGCGCGTGCCCATTGGCGAAGCTGCGGGGTTCACGCCCATCGATCCGTTCACGATGCAAAAGCGGCTTGGGCGCGGCCTCAACTTGGGCAACGCGTTGGAAGCACCACGCGAAGGGGAATGGGGCATCACCCTCGAGGATTACTTCTTCCCGATCATCCGCCAAGCAGGGTTCGACACCGTGCGCGTGCCCATCCGCTGGTCGGCACACGCGCTGCGCGAGGCGCCTTACACGATCGACCCCGCCTTCTTCGAGCGCGTGGATTGGGTGATCGAGCAAGCGCTGAACAACGATCTTAACGTGGTGATCAACGTGCACCACTACGAGGAGCTGTTCGAGAACCCCAACGCAGAGTGGGATCGCTTTTTGGCGCTTTGGGATCAAATTGCGACGCGCTACAAGGACCTGCCGCCTACGTTGCTCTTCGAGGTGCTGAACGAGCCACACGGCGCGCTCACAACGCGCGTGTGGAACGCGCTCTTTGAAGACACGCTGCGCGTGATCCGCAAAACCAACCCCACGCGCAACATCATCCTCACAGGCGCAAACTGGGGCAAGCTCGCCAGCTTGTTCAGCTTGCAGATCCCCGATGACCCTTACCTGATCGCCACGTTCCATTACTACGAACCGGAGCCGTTTACGCATCAAGGCGCAAGCTGGGTGCAGGGCAGCGCGGAGTGGATCGGCACCCGCTGGGAGGGCACCGAGGCTGAGCGCCGCGCCATTGACCGCGGCTTCGATGCAGTAGCGCGGTGGAGCAAGGACAAGAACATCCCCGTTTGGATGGGTGAGTTCGGCGCCTATGGACTGCATGCTGATCTCGAGGATCGCGCGCGCTGGGCAGCTTACGTCGCGCGCGCAGCGGAGCAGCGCGGCATTACATGGGCATATTGGGAGTTTGGCGCTGGTTTTGGCGTCTATGACCTTGCAACCCAGCAGTGGATCGAGCCGCTGCTGCGCGCGCTGATCCCGAACTCGTGAGCGCGCGAGACCGCGGTGCGCTTCTCCGTCATCATCCCAAACTGGAACGGCGCGCATCACCTGCCAACGTGCCTAGACTCGCTGCGGCGGCAGACCTTGCCCCCGCACGAGATCATCGTGGTGGACAACGCCTCAACCGACCACTCGCGCGCGCTGATCGCCACGCACTACCCTGAGGTGCGCCTCATTGCGCTGGCGCGCAATCGTCGCTTTGCAGGCGCATGCAACGTCGGCATTCGTGCCTCAAGCGGCGACGTGGTGGTGTTGCTCAACAACGACACCGAAGCCGACCCACACTGGCTGGAAAACCTGGCGCGTTGCTTTGAGCAGCATCCCGAAGCCGGCTGCGTCGCAAGCAAAATCCGCCTCTTCGATCGGCGCGACCACCTGCACAGCGCAGGCGATTTCTACTCGCGCTGCGGCGTGCCGGGCAACCGCGGCGTCTGGCAGAAAGACGAGGGGCAGTTCGACACGCCCTTCGTGTTCGGCGCCTGTGGCGCAGCCGCCGCCTATCGCCGCGCCATGCTCGACCGCATTGGGCTGCTCGATGAGCGATTTGCTTTCAGCTGCGAGGATGTTGATCTCGCTTGGCGCGCGCAGCTTGCTGGCTATCGCTGCGCCTTTGCGCACGACGCCATCGTGTATCACAAGGTGAGCGCCACAGGCGGCGGCGTAATCAACAGCTTTTACGATGGACGCAACTTCATTTGGCTGCTTGCCAAGGACGTGCCCGCGGAAGTGCTGTGCGAAAATTGGCGCTGCATAGTGCGTGAGCAAGTGCGCATCTTCTGGCGCGCGCTGCGCGCGTGGCGTGGAAAGGCGGCGCGCATGCGGTTGCTTGGGCAACTCGTTGGCATTTTGACCTGGCCGCTGATGCTGCCTGCGCGCCGTCGGGTGCAACGCAGCCGCGTGATCGACGCGCAAGCCGTGCGCGAGCTACTCAGCGATGCGTGAGCCCAACCCCCACAGCGTGCTCTTCCGACGGCGCAGCATCCGCGCTTATGCGCCTCGCCCTGTGCCGAGCGCGCTCATCCGCGCGCTGCTCGAAGCCGCAATCCACGCGCCCTCGCCACACAACCGCCAGCCGTGGCGCTTCGTCGTGCTCAGCGCAACGGCGCGCCGACAACTCGCGTTGGCGATGGCGGCACAACTGCGGCGCGACCGTGAGCGCGACGGTGACCCACCCGACCAAATCGAGCGCGATGCGACGCGATCGGTGCAACGCATCACCAGCGCAGGCGCGGCGATCTTAGTGTGCATGACGCTGCGCGATATGGACGTTTACCCCGACGCAAAGCGCAACGCCGCCGAGCGTTGGATGGCGGGCCAAGGCGTTGCAGCAGCAATCCAAAACCTGTTGTTGCGCGCTACCGAGCTAGGCCTCGGCGCGAGTTGGATGTGCGCGCCGTTATTTTGCCCCGAGACCGTGCGCGCTGTGCTCGCATTGCCGAACGATTGGGAGCCGCAAGCGCTGATCACCCTCGGGTTCCCTGCTGAGGAAGGGCGTCACCGCCCACGGCACCCCGTGGACGAGGTGACGTGCTGGCGCTGAGGCGCACAAAGCAGCCGTGCTAGAATCCCACGCTGCCCGTTGACGGGCAACCTGCGTAGCGCAGCATGGATGAGCTGCACGAACCAACCCCTAAGGCTGGCGCTGCCCCTTCAGCGCCAACGCCGACCTCAGAGGAGCCAAGCGTTTTAGAACGGATCCGCGCTCAGCAGCAACGCCCGCGCTTGCGCGCGCACACACCGCGCACCCCGCCTCCGCCGACCACGCTCCTCTTGCCGCGCACGCGCAGCGGCTGGGCAAAACTAATCGGCTTTGGCACAGCTATCTTTGTGTTCCTCGCCGCGGTGGCGCTCAGCGTGCGCATGCTCAGCGCCAATGGCTGCCGCGAGTTCACCCTGTTCAACGACACCATCGCCGAGCAAGGCGTGAAGATCACCGTGCGCCCCGAGGAGATGCGAGGCAGCTTTGGCGTGCGTATCGCCTTTAGCCCCTCCTCGTGGCCACAAGCCCCAAGCGACGAAGTAGAGCGCGCAGCGTTGGAAGCGCTCTCGCCCTCTTTTATCTCTCAGGGCGAGCTTGTGCGCTTGGTGCAATGCGGCACCTCCCCGCGTCGCATCACCGTGCGCGTGACACTGCCAGCCTCAGCCGCAGAAGAGGGAACGCTGGACCTCTACGGTTGGTATCACCAGCAACGCACATGGCGTTGGCTAAGCGCTCAGGTGGACCCGGCGACGCGCGAAGTGGTCGCCACGCTCACAGAGTTGCCCGATGCACTTACGTTGATGCGCTTGTTGGGGAACACTCAGGCGCTTGCCATCGAACTACCGATCAGCAGCACGCTCAGCCTCAGCCTGCTTCATAGCGAGCGCGTGTTGCCGGCATACTATCTCGTCGAGCAAGGACGCCTCGCGCGACGTGACCAAGTCCAGCTTCCTGAGAGCGCCGAAGAGGCAAGCAAGACCGTGCTTGCGGTGCGCAATTGGGGCGTGCGCGGTGCGCCCAATCGCAGCTTGCTCAAGGAAGCGCTGCTTGTCCCTGAAGCGCGCGCCGTTCACCGCATTGCCCTCGCCGAGCTTGTGGGCAACAAGCCCTATCCCGCGCTTGAGATGGACTATCGCGGCGTGGATGCGTCGCTCAGCGAGGCATTCAGCAGCTTGGTCGAAGACCTCGCTGCGCAGCTACGCGCGCGCCAAAAACGCCTCTATGTGGTCATCCCCGCCCTAGAAACCTACGGCGAAACCTGCGCGGTGGAAGGCTACGATGTCTCGCGCCTGGTCGCCAGCGCTGACCGAATCAAAATCGATCTCTCCGCCGAGCCGCGCGCGCTGGCACCTGGGCGCTTGGAAGACCTGCTGCGTTGGGCGCGTCGCTGCGTGGACCCCGCCAAGCTCCAGCTTGCCCTGCCAGTGACCAGCATGGAGCAGGACGTGAACGGACACGTCCGCCTCATCGCACTAGAGGAGGCGCTCGCCACGCTCGGCGCACTCCAGCCAACGCAGCCTCTTGTGCGACCTGGCGATCCACTGCTGCTGCGCTGGGAAAGGCGGCTGCAACGTGCAGCTTCGTGGTCAGCAGCCGAGGACATCCTTGTGCACGAGTATGTGGACGCGCGCGGCGTGCAACACACGGTTTGGCTGTGGACGCCCGCCGACCTGAAGCGCGTGCTCGCAGCTGTGCAGCGCGTGCCCATGCACAGCATCGTGCTGCGCGGATTGCTCGACTTTTCGCCTTCCGAAGCTGTGATGCAATTGGCAGAGGCGCTCAGCCGCAACGAAACTGTAGAGGCCGTGGACGCACGCGCGCCGCAGTTCCGCGTCGTGCTCAGCTCTGGTGAGCAGTTCCTCGCCTCACCCACAAGCGCACTCGTGCGCGCGTGGGCGCCCCAAGCCCCTGGCGAATACACAGTGAAGACCGTGTTCGTCGGCGAGCGCGAGATCGCGCTCGGCACGCGCACGTTTGCCGTCTCGCCCGATGCGCCCCCCACCGACCCTACCGTTCAACTGGACGATCTCAACGGCACAGCCAACACAGACGCTCTCAGCGTGACCTTCGAGCTAGGCGGCTACGTGCAAGACCTGCGCCTGGTCCCACGCATGCGCTCCGCTGGCATGACGTGGGTCGCCACCGAGGCGCGCGACTTCGAGCGCCCCGAGGCCTTCATCCGCGAAGCCAAAGCGCGCGGCATGAAGGTGCTCGTGCGCGCCTACGGCGACCCCAAGCGCCTACGCGAGGAGAGTTACCGCGCCGCATGGACGGCACACCTCGCCCAACTTGCGCAGCTCGGCGCCGATGCCATCGAGGTGTGGCGCGAGCCAAACCACGCTTCGCGCTGGATCGCTGGGCAAATCAACGGCGCTGAATACACAGCGCTGCTCCGCCAAGCCTATGCTGCGATCAAGGCAGCCAACCCACAGACGCTCGTGATCAGCGCAGGGCTTGCCCAAACGGGCGGGCGATTCCTCGGCGGTTGCGACACCGAAGGCTGCGAGGAGTTCGCCTTCCTCAGCCAAATGGCCACGGCTAAGGCAGCAGAGGCAATGGATTGCCTCGGTGTGCAGTACACCAACGGCGCCGATGCGCCTGACGTCACCGGCGTGTTTCACTACAGTTGGTATTTCCAGCCTGTGCTCAGCCTTTACGCGGGCGCGTTCAACCAGCGCGTGCCCATTTGCTTCGTCGCGCTCGGCTACCTCGCGGGCAAGACCGTGTCGCGCTTGCCAGAGGCGTTCTCTTTCGCTGCAAACACCTCTGTCGAGGATCAAGCAACGTGGCTCGGCAAAGCAGTGGCAATGGCAAAGCAAAGCGGCAAGGTGCGCCTCGCCATCATCTGGAACGTGGACGGCGCAAACGTCGCCACGCAGGACGATGACCCACGCGCTGGCTATGCGCTGATCCGCCCAGACGACACCTGCCCTGCTTGCAACGCGCTGCGAAGCGCCCTGGAATCCGAATAAGAACACAATGAACACACGAAGAACTTTTCATTCCCCCATGTCAGCGAAGCTTTTCTTCGCCAATCGTGCTCTGCTCTTTGGCCTTGCGCTTGCCGTCGTGTTGAGTGCCTGCGGCGCAGAGCGCACGCCTGCCGCACAGCCGACCAAACCCGCCGTCCAGGTGACGATCTTTGCACCGCAGCCCACCGCAACCCCCGAACAAACAGCAGCCTCACTGCCTGCTGCGCAGCCTACCCCACAGGCTTCCACCATGGACCCACGCGGGCGCGTTCCTGGCATCCCCGACTTTGAATGCCCCAACCCGCGTCCCGCCCCTGAGGGCTTCAGCTTCGGCATCCAAAGCAACTGGTCTGTGGGCGACATCGGCTACTGGAACTCGCTCATGGCGGAGCAGCTTAAGCTCACCTGGACGCGCGCCAAGGTCAACTGGTACGAATTTGAGCCAGAGCGGGGCAAGCCTAACCTGATGCAGTTCCAGTTGTTCGATGCTTTCGTCGCCGACGCAAACAAGAAAGGCTTGCACATCGTGGCGACCATCACACAGCCGCCACAGTGGACGCGCGTCACGCCGCCCAAGCAGCCCTACCACCGCCCCAGCCCTCCCGAGGACATCAACGAGGGCATTCGCTTTTTCAGCTTGATCACGGCGCGCTACAAGGGCTGCATCCAAGCCATCGAGGTGCTCAACGAGACGAACCTCGATCGCGAGTGGACAGTTGCCTCTGGTGAGTTGAAGGCTGCGGACTACGTGAGCTTTCTGCGCTCTGTGGTGCCGGTGATGCGCCAAATTGACCCTTCGCTCATCATCATCATGGCAGCGCCCTCGCCAACTGGCGCCAACATCCCTGGCGCAGTGCAAGACGATTTCCTCTACCTTGAGGACTTTGTGCGCGCTGGCGGCTTGGACTACGTGGATTGCATCGGCGTGCACCTCAACGGCTACAACATGCCGCCTGATAAGCGCTGGGATGAGGGCTACAACGACCCAACCGCGCGCTTCCGCGGGCCATTTGACAACCCACATCATTCTTGGTCGCTGCTCAGCACGATTGAGGGCTATCGCCAGCGCACAAACAAGCCCATGTGCGTGACCGAGTTCGGCTGGGCAAGCACAGAGAACCTCACGCGCAAGGACGGAACCCCTGTTCAAGGCGCGCCGCCCGGCTTCGACTTCGCGCTCGACAACACTGAGGCAGAACAAGCCGAGTGGATCATGCGCAGCTTGGAGATCTTCCGGGAGCTGGGCTATGTGCGTCTGGCGACGATCTTCAACCTGGACTTCATCCAGAAGATCGGGCAAAACCCAGACGAGCCCGGCGGCGATCCCGCGCTTTACAGCATCATCCGCCAGGACGGCTCGCCCCGCCCTGCGTTTGAGCGATTGCGCGACCGTGCGCGTTAAGCTGGGCGAAAGTCCAAGACTTCGATCTGGAGCCGGCGCACGCCGTCCCAAGCCGAGACTCCAAGGCGCGCCATGAGCTGAATGGACATGCCCTCGCGCAACTCCGCTGCGCGGTGCCCGAGCCGCCAGCCAATTGCATCCCACACCGCGCGGCGCTGATCACGCAGCTGGAGCGAGAGGTGTGACGCGCTGTCCTCGTCGGCGCGTCCGACCCGACGCACGCGATGCACCACGGCGCCGCGCAACAAAAACAACGGCCGTGGATTGCCAGCTCCGTGCGGCTCAAGCCGCTGGAGGTCGCGCAGCGCCTTTCCGTCCACATCCGCAAGCCGCGCCAACGCCGAAAGGTCAAACGCCGCATCTGCGCGCAACACGCGCCGCCACCCTTCCGCGGGGCGCAACGCTGTCGCAAGCGCGTGCAGTCGCTGACGCAACACAGGCAGACGCGCCGCTGGGAGCGTGAACCCTGCGGCAGTCGCATGTCCGCCGTGCTTGTCAAACAAGTCTTGCATTTGATCCAGCGCTTGGGTGATGTGAAACCCCTCCACACTGCGGCACGATCCGCGCGCGCGCTCGCCTTCAATCTGCACCACCACTGTTGGCGCGTGATGCCGCTCTGCCAAGCGCTGTGCTGCCAAGCCGATCACGCCTGCGTTGAACTCGGGCGAGGCTGCGAAGAGCAGCGGCGGGGTTTCCTCTTCTTGCAGGGCTAGCCGCTCGGCTGCGCGGCTGATGCGATCGGTGAGGCGTTGGCGCTCCGCGTTTTGCGCGTCCAGTTGTTGGGCTAATCGCCGTGCGTCCTCCGCAGCCTGCGCGACGAGCAACGCGTAAGCATCGAGCGCAGTGTTCAACCTACCAGCAGCATTAAGACGCGGGCCAAGCCCAAAGCCAATGTGCTCCGCGTTGAGGGCACCGAGCGGCAGACGCGCAGCCTCAATGAGCGCGGCAAGCCCCAAGCGCGGGGCTTGATTCAAGCGCTCCAGCCCCGCGCGCACCAACGCTCGGTTTGCGCCGACCAACGGCACCACGTCTGCGACCGTGCCCACAGCCACGAGATCGAGCAGCGACTCCGCCGCCAACGGCTGGCGAAGCAGCCCGAGCGACGTGCCTTCCTCAAGCAAGCGCGCCGCTAGTTGGAACGCCACCCCCACCCCTGCCAGCTCAGCCCATGCTGCCTCGCCTTCGCGCTGGGGGTGCACCACTGCAAAGGCGCGCGGCACGCGCCCTTCCATCAGCGCATGGTGATCAGTGATGATCAAGTCCACGCCCAAGGCGCGCGCCCGCTCCGCTTCGTCAAACGCGCGCACACCACAATCCACGCTCACGATCACGCGCGCGCCTTCTGCGTGCAGGCGTTCGATCGCCTCAACATTGAGCCCGTAGCCCTCATCGAAGCGATGCGGAATGTAGGCGCGCACATCTGCGCCTAGTGCCGTGAGCACTTCGGTCATCAGCGCGGTTGCGCTCACGCCGTCGCAGTCGTAATCGCCATACACAGCGATGCGCTCTTGGTTGTGCACGGCACGCAGCAGCCGCGCTGTGGCGCGCTCGAGATCGCTAAGCTGAAGCTGCTCGACGCGAGGGGGCGCAAGAAACAAGCGCACCAGCTCTGGATCGCGATAACCGCGCGCGTAAAGCACCTGCGCGGTGAGCGGGTGCAGCTCGGGAAGCGCCTCGAAAAATGCACGTGGTGCGGTAGGGGCAACGTGCCACTCAGTGGGCATTTTTGTGAAGTGCGCTCACGCTTGTGCACTGCACACGCGCGCCGCCAAGGCCTCAAGCACCGTCTGCAAGCGCTCGCGCGCCACGTTCAGCCCGCCGCTCTGCGCAAAAAGCGCAGACCCGCCGCCCTTCGCGCCGCCCTGTGGAAACAACGCAGCAAGCGCCTCGCGCAGCAACGCCGCAGCATCCACATCTGCAAGCGCTTCGGCGCGCGCAACGATTAAGTGTCCGTGCTCGCCTGCAACGCCAAGCAACGCCACAACAGGGTAACGCGCACAGAGCGCACGCGCGATGAGGCGCACTTCCTCGGGATCGCGCGCCTCGAACACATGGGCAAGGCAACGTCGCCCATTCACCTCCGCTGCACGCGCGAAAAGCTGCTCCGCCTCGTGATCCGCGAGCCGTTCGCGCGCCTCCTGCAGCGCCTTGTGCGTGCGTTGCGCGTTGCTCAGTGTGCGCTGCACAGCCTCACTCACCTGATAGCGCGGCGCGTTGAGCACATCCATGATGCGCGTCACCTCACGGTGGAGCTGCGCGTAATCTGCAAACGCACGTTGACCACACACAAACGTGACGCGCGTCTCGTTGCCGCGCTTTTCTGCGCGCAGCACTTTGATCAAGCCGACCTGCGCTGTGTTGCGCACGTGGGTGCCGCCGCACGCTGACCAGTCGTAATCCCGCACCTCGACGATGCGCACCGCGCCGCGCACCTTTGGCGGGCGACGCAGCGGCAGGCGCATCACCTCCGACTCGTCCACGACGAAGCTGTGCACGGGGCGGTCCTCCCAGACGATGGCGTTTGCTTCTGCTTCGGCGCGCGCCACGACCTCAGGCGCAAGCTGCGCGGTTGGCAGATCGATCGTGCAAACATCCTTGCCAATGTGCACCGCGACCGTGTCCAGCCCAGCAACGCGCACGAACGCCTGCGAGAGGATGTGCTGCCCAGTGTGCTGCTGCATGTGGTCGAAGCGCCGAGCCCAGTTCAGCGTGCCGCGCACAGCGTCTGCTTCAATAGGCGCTGCCGTGACGTGCACAATGTGCTCATCCTGCTCAAGCACCTCGATCACCTCGATGCTGTTGAGCGTCCCGGTGTCGTGAGGCTGGCCACCGGCTGTGGGATAAAACGCCGTTTGGTCCAAGATCACCGCAGGGCGCCCCTTGTGGGTGAGGCGTTGCACCACACGCGCATCGAATGTGCGCTGGTAGGCGTCCTGCCAGTAAAGCCGCAACGTCATGCGCGCGATTGTAGAAAAAGAAAAGCCAGCCGGGGAAGAGGGTTCCGCCGAGCTGACCGTCCAAGAAGAGGTAGAGGTTGGAAGAAGCGCCTGTGCCCTAAATATCTACACTGCGCTTAAGTGCGCGTAAAACGCAGGTGAAGCGCGTCTTAACATTGTGGTGTCAGTGCGCAAGCTGCGCCACAGCGGCAGGCGATTGCGGCGGTTGGGGTGAGAGCCGCTTGCTGACGAGCACGAGCAACACCAGCAGCACCACGCTACCCAGCACGAACGGCACCGAAGCGCCGAAGAACTGGAAGATCGCGCTGCCCACCAGCGGCGCCGAGGCGTTCGCCAAGCTCACCATGCTCGCAGAGATGCCTAACATGCCACCGACTTCGGTCGGCTCTACGCGCTTGGTGATCGCGCTGTTGATGGTCGGCGCGAGCACAGCACCGCCAATGGATGCTGGGATCATCGCTGCGAAGATCCACAACATGCCCAACCAGCCGTTGTGGGTATCGGGCGGCAAGGCAACTTGCACCGTGCGCTCTGCTGAGCGCTGAAGCTCTGCCAACATGCTCGCGCGCGAGTACCACGGCGGCGGCACTTCTGGCGTTACCGCTGTTAGCAACATCCCCACCGCCAGCGTGCCCAAGCCCACCATGATGATCCACTTGTCGCCGTAGCGCCTGCTCCACACACGGATCACACCGCCGAGCATGATCACGGTGATCACGCCGATGAACAGGAACAGCGCTGCGTTCATCTGAGCGCCGAAGCCGAGGCGGTTGAGCGTGAACAGCGAGAGCAGGTGCTCCATGCCGCCAAAGATGAACTGCTGCGCGAACATGAGGACGAGCAAGAAGCCAACGAGCGGATGCTGCAGCGCGCGCACCATCGCTTGCAACGAAAGCACCTCGCGCTTCACTTTGCCGCGCATCTCAGCCGGCAACGACTCCTTCAGCCAAAACGTGGTGAGCAAGAAAGAGAGCAACGAGAACGCTGCTGCGACAAATGCCGGGACTTGGTAGTTGTTGCCGCTGAGCGCCAGCGCTGCAAACGCCACCAGCGGTCCGATGGTGAAGCCGATGCCGAACGCCGCGCCGATCAGCGCCAAGCCCTGCGTGCGTTTTTCCTCGGTGGTGTTGTCGGTGATCACTGCCTGCGCCGTGGCGATGTTCGCGCCGGAGATGCCGTCAATGATGCGCGCGAGGAACAACACCGGCAACGAGTTCGCCAAGCCCATTAGCACAAACCCGGCGAAGGTGCCGAGTTGGCTGATCATCAGGATCGGCTTGCGCCCGAAGCGGTCGGAGAGCCGCCCGAGCAGCGGCGCGCCCAGCGCCTGCATGATCGGGTATGCGGCGCCGAGCAAGCCGATCATCACTGGCGTCGCGCCAAACGAAGCCGCGTACAGCGGCAACAACGGCACGATGATCGTCAAGCCGAGCAAGTCCACCAGCACGATCACAAAGACCGGCAGCAGCTTGCTCATCTCACTGCTTCTTTGCGAACGTTCCTTGCGCATTTCCATCACCTCATCCAAGCGCGCGCGGTTCACATCCCGAAGAAGAAGCTGCCGCGCAAACGGGTCACGCTGAAAACGACGAGCACCAGCGACAAGAGCACAAGCAACAACGCGGTGCGAAAACGCGCGGCATCAGGCAGACGCTTCAGACCTGGCAAGCTGTGCGCCAACCCCGTAGCCACGAGGCCGTAGAAGGCATGCTCAATGTGCACCGCAGGGCGAAAGGCGCCGTTCACTGCCAGCAACACGAGGTTGACCACGCCAAGGACGAACTGCACGGTGATCGCCACGGCAAACGCAACGCCCAGTTGGCGGTCAGCCGCTGTGAACGTCTGCTTGCCTAGCCAACCCCAGGCATAGCGGGCAATGACGACGAGGGCAAGCGCTGCGGTGATCCAACGCAGCAAGCCGTGAATGGTGATGAGTGTGCCGATTCCAATCATGGTCTCTCTTCTCCTTGCAGTCTTGACTTTCGTGATGAAGGGTTTGCGAAGCGTAGCCGCCCCTCGCGCAAGCGCGCCAGCACCGCATCCAGCCACGCCAACTCTGATCGCAAGTAGTGCTGTTGGTGATCGATCAGAAGCTGGTAGCCGCCGCTGTGCTCAGGAGCAGCTTGGAACGCGGCAAGTTGCTCGGCAACAGCAGCGCGGCGCTGCTCCAACAGGCGAAGCGCCTCTGCGCGCGGCAAAGCATCCACGAAGGCAAGCCCAACATCGCTTCCCGTCTTCGCAGCCTCAAAGTGCGCCAGGTTTTCGCGCAGAAGCTGCTGGAACGCCGCCTCGCCCTCCGGGGTCAGCCGATACACGCGGCGCGGCGGGCGATGCCCCTCGCGCGTCTCTTGCACCGTGACCCATCCTTTCTCCGCCATCCGTTCCAGCAGCAGATAGGCGGTTGCCTTTTTCAGGTCGGTGCAGAAGGCGAGGTTGCGCTCGATGAAGTCGTGGAGCTGGTAACCGTGCATCTCGCCTTGGCGCAGCAAGCCGAGCAACAACAGCTCGCGTTCCATACGCGCATATTCTAGCAATGACTAGTCAGAACTGACTATTCATGAATAGAACATGAGACGATCGATCGCAGGTTTGTGGATCGCTTGGTGATCAGGTCTGCACGTGGGATGCTGTGCCGAGCGCTGTTGGCGTACAATCGCGCTATGCAATTCACGGGGCGCTGCTGGGTGTATGGCGACGACGTGAACACCGACGTGATCTTCCCTGGCAAGTACACCTACACCCTCACGGACGTATCGCAGTTTGCAGCTCACGCGCTAGAAGACCTCGATCCCGACTTCGCCAAGCAAGTGCAACCCGGCGACATCATCGTGGGCGGGAAGAACTTTGGGTGTGGCTCTTCGCGCGAACAGGCAGCAGTTGCGATCAAGATGGCAGGAGTGCGCGTGATCATCGCCAAGTCGTTCGCGCGCATCTTCTTCCGCAACTGCGTAAACAACGGCGTGTTGCCCATCGTTTGCCCCGAAGCCGCCGACTTTCTCCAAAAGGGCGACGTGGCTACGGTGGATCTGGAGCGCCATACCATCACCGTGGCGCGCGATCCGCAGCGCGTGTTCACTTTTCCGCCGCTTTCGCCGTCGGCGATGGCGATCATCGAAGCCGGCGGGCTGATCCCGCTGTTGCGCCGCAAGCTTGGCACAGAACACCTGCCGATGCCGGAGATCAAGTTCGGCGGCGGGGATTGAGATCAGCGTTGCACTATCGGCAAGAAGGTGTTGCGCACGCGCTGCGCCGCGAGGACGGCTGCGCGCGCGTCCACAATGCCAGTGCCGCAGCTCGTTTCGCCCGTGCAGGTGTGCCCAGGTCCGAAAGGCTTTGCGGTTTTTCGCAGCAGCCACTCCACAAGTGGCGCGTTGAGCTGCGGATTTACCCCTAACATCAGTGCGGCGGTGCCTGCGACGTGGGGCGTCGCCATGCTTGTGCCGATGTAGGCGCGGTAGCTATCCGCCCCTGGAAATGTGGCGCCGTCGTTGGCGGTTGAGAGAATGCCGCCTGCGCTGTCGCCGCCCGGCGCGCTGATGTCCACGGCGCTGCCGTAGTTGCTGTACCATGCGCGCACGCCACTGCGGTTGGTCGCGCCCACCACGATCACGCCCGAGCAGCTAGCGGGCTGATAGTTCGCCGCAGGCTGGTTAGCGTTCCCCGCAGCGACGACCACTACACCGCCGCGCGCGTTGATCGCGTTGATCGCCGCCTGAAGCGTAGAACCACACGTGCCGAAGCCGCCGAGGCTTAGGTTGAGCACACGCGCTGGCGTTGGATTTGGCGGCACGCCTGGCACGTTGAAGCCAGCCGCCCAATACATCCCGTCCACGAGGTCCGAGAGGGTGCCGCCGCACTTGCCGAGCACGCGCACCGAGAGCAAGCGCGCTCGCCACGTCACGCCTGCAACGCCGACACCGTTGTTGGTAACAGCGCCGATCGTGCCCGCGACGTGTGTGCCGTGCCAGCTACTGTTGCGCGCGGGGCTACCAGAGTAGCATTCGTTCGCCGCCGACCAATCCCCGGGGTCGGTCGGGTCAGCGTCGCGCCCGTTGCCGTCGTTCGCGGAGCGCACGTCGCTGATGAAGTCATAGCCGCCGACAATGCGGCTAGCGAGATCGGGATGCGGCCGGTGTCCGGTGTCGATCACGGCGACCACCACGCTTGTCGTCCCTGTTGTCACCTGCCACGCTTGGGGCAAACCGATGCCGTAGGTCTCGAAGTAGTGCCACTGGTCCGCATACCGTGGGTCATTGGGCACCTGCGCAACTTGGATCACCCAGTCTGGCTCAGCATATTCGACTTCGGGCAACGCCCGCAACTGTGCTGCGATGTGCTCGGCTTCAGCAATGGGCACGGCGTCAGGTAAGCGCAGCACGTGCGCCTCGCCTGCCATGGGGCGCACATACTCCAGCGCGACGCCCACATGGGCGCGCAGAAGCGCTTCTTGCGCTGTGGGTGCCAAGTTCGCATCTGCAGGGTCGCGGTACTTGACGATGAGCTGGCGCACGGGCGGCTCAAGCATTCCCGCCGCTTGCGTCATGCCCGCGCTTGGCGAAGCCACTGTGATGCAGAACAACAGCCCCAAGAAGCCAACGACCGACCGGTGTTTTGCGGCTCTTGTCATCCTCCCCCTGCCACCGAGGTGTCGTGCTCACGAGACTGCATCGAATCGCAGCTGTGCAGCCACAACTTCGCCGTCACTCTTCAGCAACCCAACGCCCGCGGCACGAATCGCCTCGAGTGCCGGTTTGTCAAATCGGATTACGTAGAAGTAGAGATAGTAAGGTCCTACCGCACCCTCTTTCGCCAAGCGGCGACGCCAGTCGGGCGACGACATGCGCTGCACCCAAGCGCTCACATCGTGACGGCTCAGGCGTGCCTTCACCTCGACGACGAACCAAACGCGATTGCCCGCCGCATCCTCGAAGGCCTGGATTACATCCACTTCGCCATTCACTGACAGCGCAACAGCGGTGTCGAGCGGAGTGTAGCCCTTTTGGCGCAAAACCCACTCGAGCACCTCGGCGGCCTCCTCCTCCAAGGTAGCACCAAAGGTTTGCTGGAGCCGATCCACCGTTGTCTTGAAGGCATTCATTCGCTGCTCGAGTGCATCCAAGCGCTTCTCAGTGCGCTGCTGCGCCTCCGCCAACGCCTCCACGCGTTCTGCCAGCGCATCCACGCG
>JAUQQA010000033.1:21003-28123 GCA_030550095.1 Chloroflexota bacterium
AGTGCATCCAAGCGCTTCTCAGTGCGCTGCTGCGCCTCCGCCAACGCCTCCACGCGTTCTGCCAGCGCATCCACGCGCGCCGCCAACGCGTCCACGCGTTCTGCCAGCGCATCCACGCGCGCCGCCAGCGCGTCCACGCGCGCTGTCAATGTGTTCAGCTGCTCGTCGGTGCGGCGCTGCACCTCCGCCAACTCGCGGAAAAGCTGCGGTAAGCTCAACAGCTCGTCGGTGAGGACAAGGCGCCGCAGCTCCTCGCGCCACTCAGGGTGCTCGTAAAGCGCGCTTATCCACTCGCGGAATTCAGAGGCATGCAGAGCCATCGTTCGTTATTCGCATTCTACTCGGAAGCGCGTCGGTTGTGCTGCCTCGCTTGACATCCCACGTGCCGCGCATACAATCGCAAGCACTGAAAGGCGACGAACGGGACAAGTACGCCGCCGCAGAAGCGGACAGAGAGCGAAGCTGCCTCCGCGCGCTGAGAGGCTTCGCACGTGGAGCGGCGCGCAGAATGGACCCGGGAGCTGCAACCTGAACCGGGCACATGCCGCCCGCAGTAGGGGCGCCGGAGCCGCCACCGTTACAAGGCGGAGCGACTGCGATGCTTTCCGCATCGCGCTCGCGTAACGAGGAGCAATGCGCTTTCTGCGTTGCTCGAACGTAGGGTGGCACCACGAGCTTGCGCCTGCCTCGTCCCTCGGTGAGGCAGGCGCAATTGCTTTAGCAAAGGTGGTGTGACCCGATGCCGCGCCTGATCATCCGACCAAGCCTAGAGGACGTGCGCGCGCTCAGCGCGCAGGGCAACCTCGTCCCGATCTACGCAGAGCTGCCTTCTGACCTTGACACGCCCGTATCTCTCTTTTTGCGCCTCGCTGGGGAGGACCCTGCGTTCTTGCTGGAGAGCGTCACTGGTGGCGAGCATGTCGCGCGCTATTCCTTCATCGGTGTGCATCTGCGCCAAGCACTCGTGTTCCGCGATGGCGCGCTCTGGCGCCACATCCTCGACGCACCAGACGCGCTCCGCAAAACACCCGTCCCCATCGAGCAAGGCGACGTGCTCGACGCGCTGCGGCGCGAGCTAGCGCAATATCGCTTTGTTGCGTTGCCGGGCTTGCCGCGCTTCTGCGGTGGGCTGGTGGGCTACGTGGGCTATGACGTGGTGCGCCAATTCGAGCGCCTGCCCACCACTGCCGAAGATGTGCTGCGCTTGCCTGAGCTGGTGTTTCTGCTCGCTGATACCCTCGTGGCGTTCGACCACGCCCGCCAGCGGTTGCTCATCATCGCCAATGCGCACCTCGACGGCGCCGCGCGCCTGGCTGAGGCATACGAAGACGCTGTCGCGCGCATCAAGACGATCTACGCGCGCCTGAGCGCGCCTTTGCCCACGCTGCGCCCCAACCCCAATGCGCAATGCACGCCGCCGCGCGCCAACAAGACCCAAGCCGAGTTCGAGGCGATGGTGCGCACGGCTAAAGAGCACATCGCCGCAGGCGACATTTTCCAAGTGGTGCTCTCTCGGCGCATCGAGCGCCGCACCACTGCGCACCCCTTCGCCATCTACCGCGCGCTGCGCATGATGAACCCCTCGCCGTGGATGTTCTACTTCAACTTCGATGGGCTGATCGAAGAAGACCTCAAGCTGATCGGCGCCTCGCCAGAGATGCACGCGCGGTTCGAGAACGGCATCGCCAGCGTGCGCCCCATCGCCGGCACGCGCCGCCGCGGCGAAAGCGAGCAAGAGGACGCACGCCTGGCGCAAGAGCTGCTCAACGACCCGAAGGAGCGCGCCGAACACGTGATGCTGGTGGACCTCGGGCGCAACGACATCGGGCGCGTGGCGGAATATGGCACGGTGCGCGTGCCTGAGCTGATGGTGGTGGAGCACTACTCGCACGTCATGCACCTCGTCAGCCTTGTCGAAGGGCGCGTGCGCCCTGGGCTAGACGCCTTCGATGTGTTGCGCGCCACCTTCCCCGCCGGCACCCTCACCGGCGCGCCCAAAGTGCGCGCCATGGAGATCATCGAAGCGCTCGAAGGCGAGCGCCGCGGCATCTACGGCGGCTGCATCGGCTACTTCTCGTTCAACGGGCAAATGGACACCTGCATCGCCATCCGCACCATCGTCATGCGCGGCGACACCTGCCACGTGCAAGCCGGCGCCGGCGTCGTCGCCGACAGCGACCCCACCGCCGAATTCCACGAGACACACAACAAGGCGCGCGCGCTGATGGTGGCAATTGACGAAGCAGAACAGCAGTGAGCTTGAGCAAAAAGCTGAAGGAAGGAGGGAACAATGATTGTGGTGATTGATAACTACGACTCGTTCACCTACAACCTGGTGCAATATCTCGGCGAGCTGGGCGCGAGCGTGCGCGTGTTTCGCAACGATCAAGTCACCGTGGCGGAGTTGCGCGCGCTCCGCCCAAAGGCGTTTGTGATCTCGCCTGGTCCTGGCACGCCTGAGCACGACAGCGGCATCAGCAACGACGTGATCCGAACCTTCACCGGCGAGGTGCCGATCCTCGGCGTGTGCTTGGGGCAACAGTGCATCGGCTACGTGTTCGGCGGGCAAGTGGTGCGCGCGCCGCGCCTGATGCACGGCAAAACCTCGCCCGTCCACCACAACGGGCGCGATCTCTTCCGCGGCCTGCCCAATCCCTTTGAGGCAACGCGCTACCACTCGCTGATCGTCGCTGAGCCGCTGCCGCCCGTGCTTGAGGTCACCGCGTTCACCAAAGAGGGCGAGGTGATGGGCTTGCGGCATCGCCAACACCCCACCTTCGGCGTGCAGTTTCACCCTGAGAGCATCCTCACTCAAGGCGGCAAGCAAATCCTCGCCAACTTCTTAGCGATGGTGGTGTGAGCGCGGTAAACTGCAACATGACTCGAGCATACGGAGGGTGTTTTCGCCATGCCGACACCGCGCACGAAGGCAAAACCACAACCCAAGCGCGCCCCTGCCCGCCGCAAGACAGCTACGCCGTTTAGGCTCACCTACGCCAACTTGAGCGCAGCGCTCACCGAGCCGACGCTGCTTGCTAAGTTCGACCGCGCGCTCGCCCATGTGCGCGCGCAGATCGGCGAGCACGCGCGCACTTACCCCATGTTCATCGGCGGCGAGGAGCGCACCGCAAGCGCACAATTCGCCAAAACCTCGCCGATCAACACCGAGCTGGTGCTGGGCTACTTCCAGAAGGGCAGCGCCGAAGACGCCCGCGCAGCCATCGCCGCCGCGAAGAGCGCGTTTGAATCGTGGAGCCGCACGCCCTGGAAGCGCCGCGTAGCGCTGATGCGCAAGGTCGCCAAGATCATCAACCGTCGTCTGTTTGAGCTTGCCGCGTGGGTTAGCCTCGAGGTCGGCAAGAGCCGCGCCGAAGCGCTCGGCGACGTGAAGGAAACCGCCGACCTGATCGACTACTACTGCAACCAAATGGAAGCCAACGACGGCTTCGTCCGCCCGCTGGAGCCAGAAGGCGGCATCGCTGTTTGCCGCAGCGTGCTTAAGCCGTATGGCGTTTGGGCGGTCGTCTCGCCGTTCAACTTCCCCATGGCGCTCACGGGCGGACCAGCAAGCGCCGCGCTGATCGCGGGCAACACCGTGGTGATCAAGCCCGCCAGCGACACGCCAATGACCGGCTGGCTGCTCACCGAGTGCATGCGCGAAGCCGGCTTGCCGCCAGGCGTGTTCAACTACGTGACTGGTTCAGGCAGCACGGTGGGCGAGGAGCTGGTCAACAACCCCGACGTGGCGGGCATGACGTTCACCGGCTCGGTGGACGTCGGCTTTAGCCTGGTGCGCCGCTTCAGCCAAAACACCCCTCGACCGCTGATCGCTGAGATGGGCGGCAAGAACGCCGTCATCGTCAGCGCAAAGGCGGACTTGAAGAAAGCCGCCGAGGGAATTGTGCGCGCGGCGTTCGGCTTGAGCGGGCAAAAATGCAGCGCCACCAGCCGCGTCTATGTGCAGCGCGCGGTGAAAGACGCGCTGCTTGCGCTGCTCAAGCAAAAGACTGAAGCCCTCGTCGTCGGCGACCCCACGCAGCGGGGCGTGTTCACTGGCCCCGTGTGCAACCGCGGCGGCTACGAGACCTTTCAGCGCGCCGTCGAAGAAGCGCGCCGCGCCGGAGGGACGTTCATCACCGGCGGCAACGTGATCACCGATGGCGAGTTCGCCAAGGGCTTCTTCTGCCAGCTCACCATCGTGGACGGCTTACCACTCGATCATCCGCTGTTCTATGAGGAGCTGTTCGTGCCCTTCTTGTTGATCGGCACAGTGGACACGCTCGAAGAGGCGCTCGCCGAAGCCAACAAAGTGAAATACGGCCTAACCGCCGGCTTTTTCAGCAAGGACAGGAAGGAGATTCAATACTTCCTCGACCACATCCAAGCCGGCACGGTGTACGTCAACCGCGAGCGCGGCGCCACAACAGGCGCGTGGCCAGGCAACCAAAGCTTCGGCGGTTGGAAAGCCAGCGGCAACACTGGGCGCGGCGCTGGCGGCCCGTATTACTTGCAGCAATACTTGCGCGAGCAAAGCCAAACCATCTTCCCGTGAACCTAGAAGAGAACATCGCGCGCCAAACGCGCGGCGCGTTGGCGTATTACCAGTTCACGACGCTGCACCGAGCCGGCATCGCCCACGGTCTCTTCACGCGCCTCGGCGGCGTGAGCGAGGGGCCGTGGGCTTCGCTTAACCTTAGCATCGCCACTGGCGACGCACCCGAGCGCGTGCACGAGAACCGTCGCCGCGCGCTTGCGGCGCTTGACCTCGACCGCTTGCCCGTCGCCACGACATGGATGACGCACAGCAACGCCGTCTTCGTCGTGGACGCAGCACGCGCCTCCAACTTTGATGCGCTGCCTCAAGCCGATGCGCTCATCACGCGGCAACGCGGCGTGGTGCTCGAGCTGCGCTTCGCGGATTGCCTGCCAGTGCTGTTCTTCGACCAGCGCCGCGGCGCAATCGGGCTCGCGCACGCAGGCTGGCGCGGCATCGTGAACGGCGTGCTGCTTGAGACGGCACACGCCATGCACCGCGCTTTCGGAACGCGCGCGGAAGACCTGTGGGTTGGCATTGGGCCGGGCATCGGACCTGCGCGCTTTGAAGTGGGCGCCGAGGTCGCGCGCGCGATCGCAGCGGCATCAGATGAGGCTGCCCTCCACTTCGACACCACGCACGCGCGATGGCATGCGGACCTCTGGCTCGCCGCGGAGCAGCAACTGCGGCGCCTCGGCGTGCGCGCGATCGAGACGCTGCGCCTGTGCACAGCGAGCAACACCCACGAGTGGTTCAGCCACCGCGCTGAGCGCGGCCGAACAGGGCGCTTTGGCGTCTTCCTTGCGCTCACCTAAGCCGCGCTCAGTGATGCGCCGAGGAACGGTAGAAGCGAATCTGCACCCGCTCCAGCGTCGCCAAGCCTGAGGGGATCTTGTCGTCAATGTGCGCTAGAAACGCCTCGAGCTTCTCCAGCGTGTCCACCAACTCGATGACGATCGGCAGCCCCTCAGAGAGGCGCTCGATCTTGAAGGTGTGGATCACGCGCGTGTTCGCGCCGAAACCCATCACCCCGCGCAGCACCGTCGCGCCCGCCAAGCCGCGCGCGTGCGCCTCCAGCACGATCCACTCATACAGCGGCTTGCCGCCAATGCGGTCGTTTTCGTCAATGAACAAGCGCAGCAGATAGCCTTCCTCTGTGAGCATCGCAGCCCTCCGTCTCAGCGCCAGATCGCAAACGCCAACGCGCGCCCAGCCCATACTGCCCCGACTCCCAGCCCCATGTGCGCCACCACGTTGAGCAGCGCGGGCAGGGTCTCGCCGTTGCGCAACAGGTTGAAGGTCTCGTTGCTGAACGTGGAGAAGGTGGTGAAGCCCCCAAGCACGCCCACAAACACGAGCGCGCGCGTCTCTGCTGTGAACGCGCCGCGCGCCTCCGCTAGCTGCGAGAGCGCACCAATGAGGAGACAGCCAAGCACATTCACGCCCAGCGTGCCGAAGGGGAAAGTGGCGTTTCGGGAGAGTTGCTGCACCCAGCCGCTGAGCAGGTAGCGCAATGTGGCGCCCACAAAGCCACCCAAGCCAACGAGAAACAAGCGGCTCATGCCCTGTGCCCTCAGATTAAAGCACAAAAAACAAGGGCAGGAGACCCTTTCGTCTCCTGCCCTCGCCTCCACTCCTCACCCAACACCTCACTGCCGCCGCACGATCGGGGCATGCACTCGATGCGGCACAACGAAGCGCCACCATTGGCCTTCATCCGACTGCGTCGCTGGACCTTCAGCATCTAGCACTCCCTCAAAGCTTGCACCACCAACTGTCTGCCGCACTGCACGCACCTGCCACCAGTATGCGCCTGGCTGCCAGCCCTGCACATCCAGCACGTAGCTCGTCCCATCCACCCGCACATTGTTCACACGGTCGCATATCCCTGGCTGCATGCCCACGCACAGTCGGTAGAAGGTGGCATCGCTCGCCGGGCCCCATTGCAACACTAGGCTGCTCGTTATCACTAACGTCCCGCTAAATGGACCAGTCTTTTGGAAATTGCCCGGCCCTGCTGTGGTGTCATTGCGCGTGACGAAGTACCACCAAGCGCCGCCGTTTGCAGGTGTCTCACCGCTAGCGTTCAGCGCCCACACCTGCCACCAGTAAACAGTGCCTGGTTGCAAGCCGCTCACCACATGGCTGAGCGCATTGCCTGCATTCCGATCGACTACATCGCATAAGCCAGGTTGCGTGCCAATGCACAAGCGATAACTAATCGCACCACTCGACGCCTGCCACTCCAGCGCGAGGTTCGTAGTGTCAACACGTGTCAGTGCGTTCGTAGGCGCAACCTTCCCAAACTCGCTCGGCGCAGGCGCCGCAGGCGCCACCGTCACAAACGACCACCACACCCCTCCGTCCGCAGGCGTCACGCCCCCGGCACTCACCGCGCGCACCTGCCACCAATACGTCGTGCCCGCGCGCAGCCCGCTCACCACCGCGCTCAACCCGCTCACGCTCGCCCAGCCGCCCGTCTCCGTGCAGTTCCCAGGCTGCGTCCCAACGCACACCTCATACCCGCTCGCGCCTGCGCTCGCGCTCCACCTCAGCGTCACGCTCGACGTCGCTACGCCCGTCGCT
>JAUQQA010000034.1 GCA_030550095.1 Chloroflexota bacterium
GGCGTGTACTACATCCGCGTGGTGACGCTGACGCAACAGCCTGGCACAGCAGCGTATCAGATCAGGTGGGAGCCAATCCGCACCGAGCGGCCGCTCTTCTCCACCAACGCCGACCAGCCGCAAAATTGCGGCGTCAATCCCCCATGCGCACCTGATGCGAGCTTGCCCAACCCGCCCGTCGGCGGCACGCGCACTTACTACTGGTTCCGCCTCGACCGCGATCGCGACGGCGGGAACCACACCCTTGCGCGCGTTGAGCTGCAAGTTGCAGGCGTTGGTGACCTGCAACCCTGCACACCTGGCGATCCCTCGAAAGTCGAACCCTTCAACACGGGCAATTGGGTTAATCTCTCCAACTCGCCCTATGGCGCGATCACGCTGAAGTTCAACGCGGCTGGTGGCTACAACATCCGCATCCGCGCCATTGACACGAACGGCACCCAGTACTACTTCGACGCCAAGCCGTTGCGCGTGGGTTGCGGTTGATGTGCCCTACACGCGCGCTTGAACAGCAAAGACGCCCTCGCTGCTTGCGCGAGGGCGTTTTGTTGTGCTCAGCGCGCGAACACGCTGCGCACAAAAAACCACACGTTCGCCGGGCGCTCGGCAAGGCGACGCATGAAGTAGGGGTACCAGTGGGTGCCGTAGGGCACGTAGGCGCGCACCGCGAAGCCCTGCTGCACCAACTGCGTTTGCAGCGCGGGGCGCACGCCATACAGCATTTGGAACTCAAACGCCTCACGCGGCAAGTCGCGCCGCGCAGCTTCTGCTTTCACCAGCTCGACCAGGCGTGCGTCGTGGGTCGCAAACGCAGCCAGCGGCGGCACGCGCCCGTCTGCTTCAGCAGGATAACGCGCAGCCTGCTCCAGCATGATCGGGATTAGCGCGGCGTAGTTGCGGTCCACATCTGCCTTGCGCGGGAAGGCGACCGTAGGCGGCTCGTTGTACGCACCTTTGCACAAGCGCACGCGCACGCCTGCTTCGACCAAAGCGCGCAGGTCATCGCGCGTGCGATAGAGATACGCTTGCAGCACTGCGCCGACGTTACCGAACTCCGCGTGGAGCTGGCGCACGAGATCGAGCGTCGCCTGCGTGCGGGCGGAGTCCTCCATATCCACGCGCACAAAGTTGCCCAACTGCTGCGCGCGCGCCACCACGCGGCGCACGTTCTCCAAGCAAAACTGCGGGTCAATATCCAAGCCAAACTGCGTGAGCTTGAGCGAGACGTTGGCGATCAAGCCATGATGCGCGATGGCGTCTAAAGCGCGCAAATACTCATCGCCCGCAGCCCATGCTTCGCTGCGCTGCGTCACGCTTTCGCCGAGGAAATCCAGCGTCGCGCGCACGCCGCGCCGATTCAAGGCGCGCACTGCCTCGACAGCTTGGGCGAGCGTTTCGCCAGCGACGAATCGCTTTGCTGCGCGCGCAGCAAATGCCCAGCGCATCACTGCCTGCTGCGCCCACGCTGCGCGCGAGAGCGCCAGGAATGTGCGTTGCAAAAGCGCCATCCTGTGGGATGTTATAGCGCGTCTGGGCTGCTCAGTAGCCCGTCATCTCCACGTAGCCCACGCCGCGCACCGTTTCCCCTTGCGTCGCGCTTCCCTCGAAGGTAACCGCGCCTTCCCAGTAGCGCTGCGTCAGGCGCATCTCCTGGTCGGAGACGCGCGCGCGGATGTTGAGCGTCAGCCCCAGTGGCAACACGTCCATCTGCCAACGCACGGGATAAGTGGCGTTGGTGTGCGGGCTTGTCCAGCGTTCGAGCACGCGCACGCGCACATCGTCTTGGCGCAAGAGCATGGTGCTGCCGTCGGCTGTGATGAGCGTGCCTTTGGCGAAGGTCGTCGCGCCCGTCTCGCGTTGGCGCAACTTGAAGAACATGACTTCGCGCCCATCGTCGAACTGCAACGAGAACCAGTCCCACCCTTCTACGTCGTCATCGAGCGCGCTTGTGCTCCATTCGCGGTCGAGCCAACTCTGACCTTGCACCTCAAACGTGCCGCGCGGCGTGGTGATGCGCCCGCGCGTGATCAGGCGCGTCATGGAGTAGTAATACGAGGCGATTCCCGGCGTGTTGGACTTTTGGCTCAAGCCGCGCTCACCATGCAGCACGATCGGCTTTTGGCTCTCCAGCGTGAGGTCAATGGCGTAGCCGTCTTGCTCGGCGAAGAGACGCACGCGCGCAGCATCGCCATCGTCACGCGCGCTTTGCACAAACCAGTTGTGAACGAAGACGCGAAACGGGTGTGCTTGCGCGCCCGCGAGATCCGCAGCGCCACGGCTGTAGCGCTCAAACGCGACATGCTCATTGGCGTCGGTGTCGGTGAGCGCGAAGTGCGCAAAATAAAGCTGATTGAACGCCAGCCTTGAGGTCCGCCCCTCAAGCGCGGATTGCTCATCGGGCGGCACGAGCGCGCGTCGGAAGAACGTGAGCTGATAACCGAAGTGTCGCCCCTCAGGCGTGAACACGTTGCCTGTGTAATACCACCACTCGGTCTGAAAGTCATTGTGCGGGCCGTGATCGTCGGGGAAGACGAAGGGAACGGGCTTGAGGGCGCGCGCGAATCGGTGCGATTGTTCATCGCGCTGCAAGCCCGCCACCGTCGCGCGCGCAGCGCGGTCAGCCGCTGCGGTCGGGCGGAGCAGCCACCAGCTTCCCACACCCACACCCGCGATCACACCCAGGATTATCGCGGCGCGCAGGACACGGCGCACCAAAGCGCGGTTGCTCATCGCAGCGGATTGTAGGCAGCGCAGCTTTGAGCTGGCTGAGCGTCCTCAGTGTTTTACCCACATCGCATCGCTCACCAAACACACGCCGCCGCGCTGTTGCAGGATCAGGCGCACCGCCTCGACGATCGCAGGGAGCTGCTCTGGCTCGCAGGTGGTGAGCAAATAGCTGTTCTTGAAGACGCCGCTGAGTTCATCGCCGCGCCGAATGCCGCGTTCACCTTTGCCGATCACGTCGCGGATGATCGTGTACCCAGTAACGCCGTGCTGCTCCAACAATTGCGCGACGCGCTCGATCTCAAGGGCGTCCGTGATGATCTCCACACGCTTGATAGGGCGCATGGCGTCATTATCCCCACAGGGCGCGAATCGCGCTCAAGTAAAAAGGAATGCCCAAAATGACGTTGAGCGGGAAGGTGATCGCCAAGGCCATGCCCACATAGAGCGCCGGATTTGCCTGAGGCAAGGCTTGGCGCATCGCAGCAGGCACGGCGATGTACGAGGCGCTGGCGCAGAGCACGACAAACAGCAGCGCATCGCCCACCGCCAAGCGCAAGGCGTAGGCGATGCCCAAGCCGAGCGCGGCGTTCAGCAACGGCAACAACAGCGCGCTGACGATGGGAAACGCGCCAAGTTGGCGCAGCTCGCGCAGCCGCCGCCCCACCACCAAGCCCATATCCAGCAAAAACAGGCTAAGCAAGCCCGGGAACAACGCCTCGGTGAAGGGCTTGAGCGCGCTGCCGCCTTCGCTGCCCACGATGTAGCCGATGAGCAAGCTGCCCACCAACAGCAGCACCGAGCCGTTGAACAGCGACTCGTGGACGAGCGCTTTAAGGTCGAAGCCCTCCGCATGGTCGCGCTGGGCTATGCGCGCGAGCACCACACCCACCGCGATCGCCGGTGTCTCCATCAGCGCCAACGCAGCCACCATGTAGCCGCCGTATGAGATGTTGGCGCGCTGCAAAAACGCTGACGCCGTGACGAAGGTGACCGCGCTCACCGATCCATACGTCGCCGCCACGGCAGCCGCATCGGGCACGCGCAGGCGCAGCCGCAGCAGGGGGAAGACGTACAACGGCACCACCACCGACATGAGCAGCGCCGCGCCCAACACGGGCAGGGCTGCATCGCCGTTGTTCTCGCGCAGCGCCACGCCGCCCTTGAAGCCAATAGCGAGCAAGAGGTATAGCGAAAGCGCTTTTGGGATCGGTGCTGGTAGCTCTAGGTCGGAGTGCACGAGCACAGCCACGAGGCCGAGCACGAAGAACAACACCGCTGGGTTGAGCAGATTGGCGAGGATGAGGTCGAGGCTCATGATTGGGCGCGCTCCTCAGCAGCCACCCTCAAGGGCCTCGTCGCTGAAGAAAAAGCGCGGCGCCCGCTTTGCCGCGGCGAGCCATCGTGCTCGCTGCTAAACACGTGCTCCAGCCGGAGCAGAGCGCGCAGCCGCGCCCTAACTCCCCGCCATCGCCACGCGCGCGCGGCGCACACCAAGCAAGTCGCGCTCAAACCAAGCCACCACTAACGGCACCGCTACGAAGATCGAGGAGTAGGTGCCGCTCACCAAGCCGACGAGCATCACCGCGATGAACTGCTTGATGCTCGCGCCGCCGAACAACAACAACGCCGCCATCACCAAGATCGTGGTGAGCGAGATCACCAGCGAGCGGTGCAACGTCTCCAGCACACTGCGCGTGACAACCACCTCGAAGGGATCGTGGCGGTAGCGCGTGAGGTTCTCGCGGATGCGGTCGTACACCACGATGGTGTCCTGGATCGAGAAGCCAAGCACAGTGAGGATGGCGGTGAGGAACAGCGCGTCGATCTCCCAATCGAACAGCGCGCTGAAGATCGCTGTGAAGCCAGCGGCGATCAAGATGTCGTGGATCAGCGCAAGGATGGCGCACACGCCATAGCGCAACGCGTGCTCAGCCTTGCGGAAGGCGAGCCAGATGAAGAACAGGATGGCGATCGCGGCGATCACGATGGCGACAATGGCGGCTTGCGTCACCTGCGCGGCGACGGCAGGACTGACGGATTGGATTTGGGTGCGCGCCTCGTCCAACGGCGCCACACGTGCCAACGCCGTGCGGATCTCCTGCGCGCGCTGTCCCTCGATGAACGCGGTGCGCACCTGCCACGTGTTCTCCGCTGGGTCACCCAGGCGCGTCACCGAAGGGTTCGTAACGCCGAACTGCTGGAAGACCTGGCGAATTTGGTCCTCGCTGATTGGCTGCGTGAAGCGCAGCTCAAAACGATTGCCCGGCAGGAAGTCCACGCCGAGTTTCCACGGCGTGTGTGTGGGCAGCGTGATGACGTTGTACACCATCGCCGCAATGCCCAGCACGATGAACACAAGCGAGATCAAAAAGTAGTAACGCCGGTTCTCGACGATCCGAAAGATGTCGAACATCGCAATGCCTCATGCAGGAGTTGCGCCGATCAGCAGGCGCGGGTTGGTGATGGACTCGGCGCGGTCGTAGAAGACGGCGCGCATCAGCGTTCGCGTGACGAACATCGCCGTGAACAAGCTGGTGAGCACACCCAGCGAGAGCGTGATGGCAAAACCACGCACGGCACTGGCGCCGAAGGTGCTGCCAAACACAAACAGGATGAAGCACGTGATCAAGACGCTAATGTTGGAGTCGCGGATGGAGGGCCAAGCACGCTGGAATGCCGTCTCCACCGACGCGCGCAAGCTGCGCCCGGCGCGCAGCTCCTCTTTAAAGCGCTCGAACACCAGCACGTTGGCGTCCACTGCCGAAGCGACCGAGAGCACAAACCCCGCGATCCCAGGCAGGGTCAGCACCACAGGGAGCAGGATGAACAACGCCAACGAGGTCAGCGTGAAGAACACCATCGAGAAGCACGCCAGCAGCCCCGGCAGGCGATAGTACAGCAACAGGAAAAGCATTAACGCCACGAGCGCAATGACGCTGGCGACGATGGATTTTTGCACCGAGTCGGCGCCAAGCGTCGCACCAATGTCGCGCGTGGTTTCGATTTTGAGCGGCACGGGCAGCGAGCCGTAGTTGAGCACCAGCGCAAGGTTGCGCGCGCCTTCAGGGGTGAAGTTGCCGCTGATTTGTCCGCCCGTGTCGAGCACGGCGCGGATGAACGGGCAGGAGAGCACCACGCCGTCGAGCACGATGCACAACGCCTGGTTCAGCTTTTCGCCGGTGAACTGGCGGAAGATGTCTTGGAACTGCGGGCGAACGGTGAAGTTGACCACGCTGCGCCCCACGCTGTCAATGCCTGGCTCGGCGCTGGCGAGGATCTCGCCCGTGAACGCCGTCTCCCACAGGCGCTGCGTGCCCGTGAAGACCGACGCGCGCGCGGGATCGATCGGCTTGCCGCCCGCCACGCTCTGCGGATAGCGCAAGCCACCGTAGAGGCGGTAAGTGGTGGAGATCACGCTGCCATCGGGCGGCGGTGCGAATCCACCGTCCACGAACTCAAGCTGACCCGTTTGCTTGATCAAGTCAATGGCGAGGTTGCGATCGGTGACGCCCGGCAACTCGACGAGGATGCGATCCTCGCCTTGGAGCTGAATGATCGGCTCGGCAACGCCTAGCCCGCTGACGCGATCCTCGATGATGCGCCGCGCTGTCTCCATTTGGTCGCTCGTCGGCGCTGCGCCGCCGGGCAAATCGGCTGCAAGCAACACTTGCAAACCGCCCTTGAGGTCAAGCCCCTGCTTAAGCTGGAGATCGCGCGCGCGCGCCTCTTGCCAGAAAAGCAAGTTTCTCACAAACTCCGGCTTGGGCAGCGGCGCGACAAGATACGCAGCGACGAGCGTGATCAGCGCGATGATGATCAGGCGAACAAGAGTGGACTGTCGCATGAAAAATTGCGCGCCTCGCTTTCAGAATTGCGGGCGCGATTATACGTGCGCTGCTTCTTTCAGCGCACGCGGGGTTCAGGCACGACACGCACGCTGAGCACGCGGTAGATCGTCAGGAACAGCACGCTGCCCCCTGCGGCCCAATACAACGCTTGCGCCCAAGGCGCAGAAGTGTCGGTGCCGCTGAAGATGCCGTGCGCCAGCGCAAGCGCGAACGCTGCAAAGCTTAAGAAGTGCAACACACGCCACAAGCGCGTGCCGATCCAACGGCGCACGTAGAAAGAGAACGCGATCACCGCGCTCATGTAAAACGCGAGCTGCCCCAGACCCACCTCGAGCGGGCGGTAGTTCGCACTGCCGAACGGGAGCAGCAGCTGCGCCAAGCTGTAGTTGATATAGCGATCCCCAAGCAGAATGAGCGCGTGGAATAGCGCAAACGCCAAGCCAAGCAAGCTGGCGAACTGATGCAGCTCAAACGCCAACCACTGCCCCAACGTCGCCTGCGCGAGCTTGCCAGTCATCAGCAGCCCTGCTGCGGTCGAAAGCCAGAGCAAGACAAAAGCGACGAAGGCGCTGCTGCGCGCGAGGAACCAATACGCCTTCGGCGATTCCCCACTCGCAGCTTGTGCCAGCGCAGGCACGAACGGCGGCAACACAACGACCGCAAGCGCAGCGCCCGCGAGCGCAGCCGCCAATAAGCCGATCAACATCTTGGGCGAGCCTTCAGGCAGCTCATCTACGCTGGAAGTTTGCAAAGAGGCGTGCATCTTGAATCTCCACTCTCACCAAAGCAACGCGGCAAAGCGTTCGTTGTGCCATGTTTGACCGTCATCGCGCACGAGGCATGCAGCGAGATTCGGCTGCGCTTGGAGCCAACGTGGGGCGGCTTCGCTGCCGAGCAGCAACAGCGTTTTCGCAGCCGCTTCAGCTTGCCACGCCTCGGGCGCGATCACCGTCGCCGTGAGCACATCGGTTTGCGCGGGCAGGCCCGTCCTCGGATCAATAAGGTGATGCACCTCGTGGTCGCCCACCTTCCAGCGGCGATAGTCACGCCCCGAGGTAGCCACGCAACCGCCCGCCACGCCGATCACGGCGAGCAATGACTCAGGTTGATGAGGATCCGCCACGCCGATCGGAAAGCGCGTCGTGCGCGCCGCCGAAGGCGCAACCGCGATGTCGCCGCCAGCATCCACCAGCGCCGGCGCGATCGTAGCCAGGCGCTGCGCAGCCTGGGCGGCGCACCATCCCTTCGCGATCCCGCCAAGGTCCAACGCGACGCCACACGGCACGCGCACAAGGCGGCGCGCCGCGTCGCGCTCAATGCGGCGCCAATCGGGGCTTGGCTGCGCCCTCTCACTGAGAGGGAGCGCTGTTTCGCCCACGCGGAGCGCCTCAAAATCGCGCACGTAGCCTAAACGCACCAGCGCCGTGTGCACCGTCGGCGTGACCAGGCCGTCCGTCCACGCAGCAGCCTGCATCGCCAAGGACAGCACTTCCCACAGCAGCTCACTCACCTCGACCCACCGACCGCAGGCAGCATTGAGGCGCATCAGTTCACTGGTGGGACGAAAGCGGCTGAAGACCTGCTCCCACGCCTCGAACCAAGCGGGCACATCGCGCAGCGCCGCCGCAGCGCGCGGCGAATCGTCGTCAATCACCGCGTTGATGGTGCTGCCCATGGCGCGAAAGGTGATGTGCTGCATGGCTCAGCGCGAGGAGCGGGTGATGGCGACGACGCGCGGCGGGAGCTGGACACGGCGGATCGCTGTTCGGCGCGAAGTCGAATCACCGAGCACCATGCTTCTCTCGTTGCTGTCGCGTGCAGTCGAAACGAACGCGGTGCTCGGCGCAGCAGATGCACCGGGGAGTGTGGCTTGCTCTGCGGCGTGCTGTGCGCTCAGCCCCACCCAGCCCAACAGCGTGGCGGTGAGCGCAGCAGCACTGATCAGCCATTTCATCGCGCGTGCGGCTACCTGCCGTTCGAGGTGCTTGGTGTGTTTAGTCGTCATCGCGGTCGCGATCCTTCCAGAACGTTCCTCGTTTCTCTTTGTGCTCGTCCTCATGCTCGTGCTCATCCTCCTCGTCCTCGTGCTCGTGCTCGTGCTCATCCTCCTCGTCCTCGTGCTCGCTGTGCGCCTCGTAATCGGCACCCTCGCCGTACCTGCTGCGCGGAGCTGCGCTTTGGGTCATGCCATCATAGAGCACAGCACCTGTGCTCGCATCCACGTAAACCACGCCTTTATCCAGCACAACTTCGTAAGCGAGCGCGCCTTGCAGGTCAACAAGCTCGGGCAGGCGCATGGCTGTTGCATTGGGGACGCTCGCTAGCGCGATTTGCAGCGCTTGTTGCGGTGTGAGCGCGGCAGCGACATCTTGCGTCGCGGTGCTCGGCACAGCCGTCGCCTCAAGCGCTGTTGTGTTACTTTGCGAGACGTTCGCAGCTTGTGTCGGCTGTGGCGCATTTGCAGCGCCGATGACGACGCCAAGCCCGACGAGCACAAACGCGGTCAACCCGCTGGCGATGAACAAGGCAGTGCGTTGTTTCATGGCTCAGTTCCTCGTTCTGCAAGTCTTCGATACAGCTCCAAGCGTAGAAAGGCAAGGTTGAAACGTGGTTGTGCATTGCTGAGTGTTTCCTCATCGGCTTCCTACGCAATTTCAACCATCAGGTGGCATGCTCAAGAGGCAAAGTAGAAAACCGTGCGCGTTCTCATCGTTGAAGACGACCGCGAGCTTGCGCAGCTCATCGCGCGCGTGTTGCAGCGCGAGGGCATGGAGACAGCTCTCGCACACGACGGCGCAACAGGCCTAGAACTAGCGCTCAGCGGCACGTTCGACCTCGCCATCGTGGACTGGATGCTGCCGCTGCGCGATGGTCGCTCGTTGTGCCTCGCGGTGCGGCGCGCGGGTGTGCGCCTGCCGATCCTGATGCTCACGGCGCGCGGGCAGGTCGAAGATCGGGTCGCTGGGCTGGACAGCGGCGCAGACGACTACCTGGTGAAGCCGTTTGCGATGGCGGAGCTGCTCGCGCGGATGCGCGCGCTCACACGGCGCTACAACAGCGGCGACCTCGGCGGGCAGGTGCTGCGCTGCGGCGAGCTGACCATGAACCTCGCTGAGCACCGGCTCTATCGCGGCGAGCGCGTCATCGAGTTAACACCCACCGAATGGGAACTCATGGAGTACCTCATGCGCAACTGCAACCAAGTGCTCAGCCGTGAACAAATCTTGAACCGCATCTGGGCGCACGAGCGCGATGTGCAGCCGAAGATGGTGGACATTTACATCTCTTACCTGCGTCGCAAGCTGCAACTGCACCCCGATAGCCGCGACCCCATCGAGACGGTGCGCGGTGTGGGCTACCGCTTGACTCCATGAACACCGAGCAGCGCCTGCTGCAACGCTTACGCTTGCAGCTCAGCGCAATTTACACCCTTGCCGCCCTGCTCTTCATCGCCACCATTGGCGCGCTGGCTTACGGCTTGCTCAGCGCTTACTTCCAAGACACCACCGACCTCGCTCTGCGCAGCCGCATGGCGGCAGAGTTCATCGCGCTCAGAGAGCCGTTACCGCCCGAGTTGCGCGCCGCTAGCCAAGCGTGGCTACGCATCGAACGGCGCGACCATGACGACGACGACGACGAGGAACGGCACGAGTTCGAGCTGGAACATGCGACCTCAGCAGAAGCCTTCGGAGGTGTGTTCTTGCTATGGCTCGATGCGTCGGGCAGGTTGCGACTCAAGCCGACTTTCTTGCCACCGGGGTTCACGCCTGATGTGAACGCGATCCGCGCCGTGAGCAGCGGTCAACCCTACGACCTGCGCACGGTGCGCTTGCCCAGCGGCGAAGCCGTGCGGCTGCTCACTTATGCGGCGCGGTTGGACGGCTCTACGATCTATCTCCAAGCGGGTCGGGTGCTCTCGGAGCAGCAGTTCATTCTCCAAGGGCTGCTCCTTGGGCTGGCGGTGGGCGGGAGCGCCGTGGGCGGCTTGGCGGGGTTGATCAGCTGGTGGCTTGCTGGGCGCGCGCTGCGCCCCGTGCAAACAGCATGGGCACGACAACGCGAGTTCATCGCCAACGCCAGCCACGAGCTGCGCGCGCCGCTCACGCTGATCCAGCTCAGCGCCG
Source organism: Chloroflexota bacterium (assembly GCA_030550095.1). GTDB lineage: Bacteria > Chloroflexota > Anaerolineae > J036 > Brachytrichaceae > DRWP01. Next base: position 10,700 of record JAUQQA010000034.1, read on the forward strand.
AAGTTGCACAACGTGAGGACACACCCGCCGACGAACGCCACACACTCCTCCAAAACATCACACGCGAGGTGAGCCACCTCGATAACCTCATCCAAAACCTGTTGCTACTTTCGCGCGCCGACGCTGGCAAGCTAACGCTGGCGTTGCAACCTGTTGCTGTGGCTACAGTGTTCGACGACGTGCGGCAGGCATGGGAGACGCGCTGCGCAGCGCAGGGCGTGCGCTTAGAGGTGCGCCCTGCTTCTGCTGTGGTGCGCGCCGATCCCACCTACCTGCGGCAAATGCTGATCGCGCTGATGGACAACGCTGTGCGCCACACGCCGAGCGGCGGCACGATCACGCTTGAAGCCGCTCCCGAAGGACAGCGCGTGCGCCTCGTGGTGCGCGACACCGGCGAGGGCATCGCCCCTGAGCACCTGCCGCGCGTATTCGAGCGCTTCTACCAAGCCGATACCGCGCACTCGCGCAAGGGCAGCAGCGGCCTAGGGCTGTCCATCGTCAAGGCACTTGTGGAAGCCATGCAAGGGGAGGTCAAATTGCAAAGCGCAGTCGGGCGCGGCACCGAAGTATCGCTGTTGCTGCCTAAAGCGGCTCAAGAGAAACCCACATTGACGTCCTAGCGCGCAGCAGCTTGGTGGACGCGCAGCACGTCGGGGTTCTCCGCGAGCATTCGGCGCGCGCGTTGCTTCACGGGCAAATCCTCACCTTCGCCATCGGCAAGCGCGAGCAGCAGGATGGGCGCGAGGCTCGGCGTGGTGAGGAAGTACGGCGCGTTTGCCGCAACCACTGGGCGCACCACCACGCCGCCGAAGCCCACGAACACGTCCACCACATGCGCCGCCGCGAGATCGCTTGCGCCATCGCCAACCAACATGGCGCGCGCGCCTGGCACGCGCAGCCTGGGGATCACCTCGGCTTTGCCGTGCTGCGTGGTGAGCGGCGATTCCTCGTACATGAGGTATGTTTCCTCAGGGTTTTCGTGCTCGGCGTACTGCTGGTAATCCCACCACCGCCCGCTCAACTGGTTGTAGGTGAGTCCAACGGCGTAGATGCGCTCACGCGGCACGCCGAGCCATACCCCGAAGCCGACGACGGCGTCGGCTAAGCCACCGCTGACGATGTACACGCGTCGCCCAAGCGCGTGCAGCGCCGCGATCACCTCGCGCGCATCGGGCACAACGTGGCGCCGATACGCTGCCTCGACTGCTTTGAGGTCCGCGCGCGTGGGGGCGAGCAAACGTAGGCGCTCGGCATACACCGCCTGCAATGGCACGCGCCCGTTCATCGCCGCATCGGTCAGCTCGGCAATGCGCGCCTCGGCGCCTTTTAGCCGCGCTAGCTCGTCTATGCCCTCGATTGCGGAGAGCGTGCTATCACAATCGAAGAACACCTCATCCACAGGCTGCGGACGAGGGATGCGCATGGCGCGATTGTAGCGATTCTTCAGCGCCACGCGCTCATCGCGGCGAGCGCTGCTGCTTCGGCGATCTCACAGAGCGCGCCGTAGGTGTCGCCGGTGAGGCCGCCCAGCGCGCGCGTCCATCGTGCCGCCAGCGCGTGCACAGTCACCCCAACCACTGTGAGCGCCAGCCCAGCGCGCGCGAGCGCCACCAACACGTTTGGCTCACCCGCAAGGCTGATGAGCAAAACGAGCAGCGCCGACGCAACCCATGCCATGCGCACATCGGATGCTCGAAGTTGCGCACGGAACTGCTGCCCCATGCCGCTCTCGCGCGCAGCGGGGAAGAAGAACGCAGCGTGCACCATTGCCCAGCGCCCGAGCACCGTTGCGACCAACGCCGCGCGCCACCATTCTTCGCGGGCAGCGCTCACCCATGCAAACTTAAGCGCAAGCACAGCGATCAGCGCTAACGCCCCCATCGCTCCGATGCGGCTATCGCGCATGATGGCAAGCTTCTGCTCGCGCGGCCGCCAACTGAGCAATGCGTCGAACGTATCGCTCAAGCCGTCGAGATGCAAGCCCCCGCTGAGCGCAGCGACCATCAACACCAGCACAACGGCGCGCACCGTCTCGCCCCAAGCAACGCCGCTCAGCCAAGCTGCGCCACAAGCCAGCCCACCGATCAGCAAGCCCACCCATGGAAACCATGCAGCCACACCAAGCACGAAGGTCCCCTCAGCAGCTACTGTGTTGCGCGCAGGCAACGGCAGCACGGTGAGCCACTGCAACGCGCTGATCAAGCCAGCAGGGAGGCGCATGTCCACCAGAGCCTCAAGCGGGTTCTTCTTGTGTCAGCACAGCCACACCCCATGGGGGCAGCGCAATGGAACGCACGACGCGATTGCTAAGGTGCTCCCGGGCAAGCCAAGGCAGCTCAAAAGTTGCCGGCGCAGCCCCAGCGATGACGATGTAAGCTTTGCCTCTGCGCACCACATGCGCCGTCGCAAGCGGCACGGGCAATGGGGGTTGAACGCCAGCTTGCTCAGCAATCCAACCCAGCAGCTTATCTTGCAAGGGGTCATCAAGCCAAGCACCCAACACCCAAACCGCCCCGCCGCTCGGATGTTGCTTCACCGTGATCGCTGCTTGTGCATCGAGCCAGCCATTCGAGGGTTCATAGCGCGCCATGACCTTCGTGCCTGGGTGAGGCACAAGCCACTCTGCCCAAATGGAGGCAGGACCTTGCAACCAAGGTGGCGCATCTTTCTCCGGCGCGATCTGAACCGGCTCGCGGAGCGCAAAATACTCTTCGACGTGCACGCCAGCAAGATCGTGCAGGAGAGCAGGCGGTCGCTGCTGCCAGAGCGCGTTGTCGCGCGTCTTTACGCCAGTGCGCACGCCAAGCACGAGGTGCCCCCCTTCAGCAACGAACTCCTGGAGAGATTGCGCAATTGCATCATCCACGATATGGGGCGAGGCGATGACGAGCTTGTAGCCGCGCAACGCTGCGCGCGTGGACAGGATGTCCACCGCGAGATTGCGCCGGATGAGCGGCGCGTAAAACGCGCGGAGGTAAGCCAAAGGGTCAAAGCGCACATGGTGGCGCTGAAAGTCAATCGCCCAGCGATCCTCGTAGCTATGCAGCAAGGCCACCTCAGCGTGCACTGTTGTGCCATCGAGCAAGGAGCCAATGCGTTCAAACGCTTCACCCAGCCGTTTGATTTCAACGTAAACGGGGCGCGGCGTGCCATCGGGTGCGATGAGTGAGCCATGATACTGCTCCTGTCCATTGAGCGCATTCCGCCATTGCCAGTAACAGACAGCATCGGCGCCATGAGCGATCGCAGTCCACGCCGCAGCAAAGGTCTCACCCTTAGATTGCACTTGGTTAATATCCGACCAGTTGATGCTTCCTGGTTGGGTTTCCATCAGCCAGAAATTACGGCGCTTGAAGCCGCGCGTGAGATCATGCGCAGCACAATCGCGCTCAAAGCAGAGCGGCCCTTCGGGGAAGTATTGGTCCCAGGAGGCAAAATCCAGCAGCTCGCTGAGCACATAGTGATCAAAGCCATCAAAGAAGCCCATGAAATTGTGCGTTATCCATTGTTCTGCGCGCGCATGCGCGCGGATTACTTCGACTTGAGCATGGAGAAAACGGCGATAAGCGTCGGTGATGAACTGACGCCACTTCAAGCGCAATCCTGGGTTGTGGGGCTGGTTGAAGCCATGGGCGCCCGTCAAGGGCAGTGGGATTTGCGACCAATCGGTGTATTGCTGTGACCAATAGGCGGTTGTCCATGCCTCGTTAAGCGCCTCAAGTGAACCGTAGTGCTGGCGCAGCCAGCGCTGAAACGCACGGCGCGCATTCTCACTGTAGCTGACCGTGTTGAATTCGTTATCAATCTGCCAGCCAATCACCCGGTGGTCCTGACCAAAACGCCGCGCGAGCTGCTCAACAATGCGGCGGCAGAACTGGATGTAACGCTCACTTGTCACATCGTAGTGGCAGCGTGTGCCGTGAGTGGCAGGGCGCCCATCTGCGTTGACGGCGAGCACTTCAGGGTAACGCTGCGTCAGCCAAGCAGGTGGCGCTGCGGTTGGCGTCCCAAGCACGCAAGCGATACCGTGTTGTGCAGCAAGCGTGATGGCGCGTTCAAGCCAATCGAGGGTGAAGACGCCTTCTTCTGGCTCAAGCGAAGACCAAGCAAACTCGCCGAGGCGCACCACGCTGATGCCCGCTTCGCGCATGAGTTGGAGGTCTTGCGCCCAACGCGATTCGGGCCAGTGTTCAGGGTACCAGGCAACACCAAGATGGAGGGGCATACTTCTCTCACCGAAAGGGTTAGCGTTCAGCCTTTCAAGCCGCTGCTTGCGACGCTCTCTACGTAGTAACGTTGCGCCAGCGCAAACACAATTGTTGGCGGGATGATGGAGATCGCTGCACCAGCAAGGATCAAATTGGGGCTATCCGAAGCACGCCCTCGCAGCACGTTAAGCGCAAGCGTCAACACTTGAGCGCGGGTGTTCCCCGTGTTCACCACAACAAGCGGCCAGAAAAAGCTGTTCCAAGCATACAAGAATGTGAAAGTGGCAAGCGTCGCGAGCGCAGGCACGCTCGCTGGCAAGAAGATGCGCGTTAGGATAGTCAATCGCGAGGCGCCATCTATCAGCGCGGCTTCCTCAACCTCGCGAGGAATAGTGATGAAAAACTGACGCATTAAGAAAGTGCCATAAGCCGTGTAGAGCCAAGGCAGGATGAGCGCAGGCATTGAATTAACCCAGCCGATGGCCACCATCAGCTGGTAAAGGGGGATGATCAACACCACGAAAGGCACCATGACCGTGCCGAGATACACAAGAAACAGCGAATCTCGCCCAGGGAACTTGAGCCTCGCAAACGCGTAACCGCCCAAAACGCTGGTCGTGAGCTGACCAATCACGGTGAGGATTGTGATAAGAGCGGTGTTTGTGAGTGCGCGATCGAATCCGAGGAGATTAACCACCGTGAGGTAGTTCTCAGGATGTGCGGTGATGCGGGTGACAGGAGGGCTAAGCCGGACATTAGCGAGAACAGACTCGCTAGGGTTGTCTGGGTTGACAAACCGCCCCACCGCTGTCCGGCTAATCACGACCATCTCTTGGATTTCTCCGTCCACGTTGACTTCATATACAGGCACTTCAGCCCCATCGAGAAGGACAGTCTTTGGATCCTCACCACCCACCACACGCACTTCCCCAAAGCGGCGCATGACCACCCGCGAGCGATCAGGGCTGCCGTCCGGTTGCAGGGGGGCGAAAATACCAACCCGAATGTTGTCTTCCACCAACGCCATTGGCTGTGTTCTTCCTTCTTCATGCTCAACGAGATGCAAGGGCAGCGGTCGCTCGTAGCCCGGCAGCGTGACGGTGATTTGTTCTCTCGGAAGGAGACGTGGTGGGTAGCTGAACGTATCTGCGGGCGTCTTCAGTGAAGTGAACAGCATCACCAGAAAAGGAAAAAGCATCACCAAGGCAAAAAAGGTGAGCACTCCGTAGCTTGTGAGGACGGTCAAAATACGCAAAAGACGATTCTTAGCCATGCTCAGCTCTCGTATGCACTGCTTGCCTTACGCTGTCGGCGGAACTGGAACAACGTGAACAAGAAAATCACAACAAAAAGAATCCAAGCCAGAGCGCTCGCATAGCCCTGCCGAAAGCTCTGAAAACCGTTTTGATACAGGTTAAGCGTCATCGTCAAAGTAGAAGTTCCTGGACCGCCCGTGCCATTGCTGATGATGAACACCTGGTCAAAGACTTGCAGCGCTTGGATAGAGGCAGTCACCAACACGTAGAAGGTTGTAGGCGCAAGCAGAGGCAAGGTGATGTGGAAGAACTGTTGCCTCGGGTTTGCGCCGTCCACAGTAGCTGCTTCGTATAACTCGCGCGGGATCGTTTGCAGTCCCGCTAAAAACAGCACGGTGTTGAAACCGATCCATTGCCAAGCGCTCATGATCACCACGGAGAGCAGGGCGTAGCTGCTGTCCGCGAGCCAGCGGATCTGTGGATCAGGGATATCTGTGCCGAGCAGGGCATTAATGAAGTTAATCCCTTCAGTGATGAAGTAGTTGATCCACCCCACCTGCGAGTTGTACATCCACTGCCAAATGAGCGCCACGCCGACCACAGCCGCAACGCTGGGGATGAAGTAAAGCGTTCGGTAGAGGCGCATCCCTGGCAAACGCATGTTGAGCAACACAGCTAAGAACAGCGCCGGCACCACTGAAAGCGGCACAGCAAGCGCACTGAAGAGTAAGGTGTTCCCCAGAGAAATCCAGAACAGCCGATCGCGAGCACCGATGAGGAAGCTCTGCCCTGGGAGGTGCACGCGCATTAACTCAGAGTACGTACGAACGTCAAGCGCTTCACTTGCAGGCTGATCAGGAACACGGAGCGGCTGGACAACAAGACCGAATGCACGCGCGTAGTTCTCCAGGCCTACCCAATCTCGACGGTTGAAAGCGTCCCAGTTCGTGAAGCTAACATAGAGCGAAAACAGCAAAGGACCTGCGAAAAAGAACAAAAACCCAAGCAAGTTTGGCGATAGGAATAGCCAGCCAACTAGCTGCTCCCCATGGGTGCGCCGCGCCCCAAGCCATGCCGCAACGGGATCGCGCCACATCACCCGCAGGAGAAAAACGGAGATCACGGCGAGCGCGAGCCAGACCAGCGCTGAAGGCGATTGGAGAAGTTTTGCCACCCAATCGAGTAACGCTGTAACCAAGCCAAGCGAGAGCGCTACACCAACCCCTCCAACAAGCATAACCGCTGATCCGATACGGCGGCGCCATCGGGGAACAGGACGTTCGCTTAGCTCGATGGTGCGCAGCGCATACCCAACCATGAATACAAAAGCCATGAGGAAGGGAACCCCCTCAGCGGCGTAATCCGCCAACACATCCAGCCCTTTGAACAGATCGAGCGCACTTGCTAAACCAATCAAGGCAGCAATGAAGAGCAAGTAATGCACCACTAGGGAGGCAGCGCGGCCGATGTGCGAGCGTCGCGCAATTCCGATGCTTGCTACTACGCTGAGGAATCCAACCACCACAGCCCCTGCTAACGCGATGCCATGCACGAGACTGAGCAGCTGCGTCCTACTCACAAGCCCGCCCACACCTAGAGCGATAAGCAAAGCGCCCTGAACTCCGTGCCATAGTGCCAGGCTGGCCAAGACACGATTCGGTCCTAGGTCAGACAGCAAGAAGAGGCGTCTATTGAGTCGCATCGCTTCGCCGCACACAACAACCACCGCCAGCGCAAGACAGGCGCTTGCGCCGGCGGTGTTCAGGGCTTTGTCAAGGGCTACAGGAGAAGACTAGCGATTGAAAGCCTTGCTCGGCTCATCACAGGCGATCTTTGCGAACTCCTCAAGCGTGATCTTTCCTGTGAGCAAGTCACTGACGACAGCACCCATCGCACGATCGAAGTCCGGCCAGCTTCCCGTCCATAGCGGACCCTCCGCAGTAGGTTGATCAGCGAGGCCGTTCAGGAATGCTTGGTTGTTTTTCTCAGGCAGGATTTTGAGGAACTCTTCGAACACAGCCTCGCCGCGCCGACTGGGGATGTTTGTGCCACGCGCCGCCACCTTCGCTTGAATCTCTGGCTGCGTAAGCGCGTCAACCAGCTTCCACGCGAGTTCTGGGTGTTTCGTGTTCTTGTTCACGACATAGGCGCCCCAGAACAGCCAGTTGCCCATATGACCACTTGGCCCCTTGGGCAGCTCAACGACATCCCAGTTAAAAGTAACCGTGCTAATGCCTGGCGTCGCCCACCGACCGTTCTGGAACATGCCGACCTTGCCAGCGCGGAACGGCGGCTCGCTGTCCTCGCCGTAGGGGACTGCCAAGCCCTCATCGTAGAGCTTCTTGAGAAAAGCCAAGCCTTCCAACGACTCTTTCGAGGTGAGGTTGCACGCGTTGCGCTCTTTGTTGAAGAACCCACCACCAGCTGCATTCATGAACGCGCCATACGGTCCCCACCAAGCGTTCATGCCGTAGCCCTTAATGTCGCCGCCCAACGCGTTCACTTTGCGGGCAACTTCCTCAAAAGCTGCCCAATCCCACTTGCCGGCTTTGGCGAGCTCGCGCGGATCGGGGGCACCTGCCTCATTGATGAGATCAAGATTGAGGTAGAGCACAAAAGTCGAAACGTCGCGCGGCAACCCCCAGAGCACCTCGCCTGTCTTACCCGTAGCGGGGTTGTAGGTGAGGTGGAACATGGGCTCAGGGTAGAAGTTGTCGTCGCTGTAGCCAGGCGTCTTCGCTGCAAAGGGGCGCAAGTCAAGCAACAAGCCGCGCTCAACGAAGTCAGCGATGTCCGTTCCGGGGATCCAGAATACGTCAGGTGCTGTGCCCGAAGCAAGCTCTGTCTTCAACACGTCTTGGTAGCTCGCGGTCTCGCTCCCACCTGGCTCATAGATCAGCTTAACCCCTATCCTCTTTGACACTTCGTCGCTGATGCTGGCGTACACGTCAGCTTCTTCTTTGTTGTCGGGGCGCGTTCGCCAACGCAACACCACTTCCTCCGAAGCAGGCGCAGCAGGCGCCTCGCCAGCAGGCGGCTGGGCAGGCTGTTGCGGGAGCGGGGCGGGAACCGCACACGCGGAGAGCACCCAAAGAGCAATCGCTCCAAGGCGCACAAAGGGGGAGAACGTTAGGAACCTCATGGTCTAACTCCTTCTTGGCTTCTCGGGATTCACGCTCATAAGGTTGTTGAACACTGGATAATCACGGGTCGGCGATCTTGTTTCGCCTGTATAAAAGTCCCGTGAACGTTAACAGCTTAGCACAGACTATGGACTCTGTCAAACGGAATCACCGAGCCACTATTCGCGATGTCGCTAGGTTAGCTGGGGTCTCCGCGCAAACTGTATCGCGCGTGTTGAACAACCATCCTGATGTGTCCGAGCAGACGCGCCTACGCGTGCAGCGCGCAATTGCAGAGCTTCGCTACCGCCCAAATGCTCTTGCTCGCAGCCTGATTAAACAAGCGAGCGGCGTGATTGGCGTTGTAGCGAGCGGCTTTCACTTCTACGGTCCTGCGCAGCTTCTTACTGGCATCGAGCGGCAAGCAACAGAGCTTGGGTGGCAGCTTATGCTCCAAGTGGCAACTGCGCCCGAAGATTACGATCGCATCGCTACAGCCTTGATTGCGCAACAAGTTGAGGGGGTGATTTGGGCTTACCCTGAGCTTAGCAGCGAGCGCGAACGCTGGTTCCACCAGCAACTCCGCCCACATGCGCCCATCATCTTCCTCAGCATGGAAGCGGGACCCGATGAAGTCGTGCTCAGCGTGGACAACCGCTTGGGCGCTCGGCTCGCTGTGGAGCATCTGATCAACCGCGGGCGCAGACGTATTGGCTTGATCAGTGGGCCGCTCTCGCTTTGGTCAGCGCAACAGCGACGGCTGGGCTGGGAGGACGCTCTCGCAGCCGCAGGATTGCCCCACACAGAGCGCCAAGTGGTCCAGGGCGATTGGAGTGCCGAGAGCGGTTGTCGTGGGTTGCACACCCTCTTGCAGCAGTATCCCGAAATGGATGCGGTGTTCGTAAGCAACGACCAGATGGCGCTTGGCGTCCTTCACGCGGCTCATCGCCTAGGGCTCGGCGTGCCGAAAGATCTCAGCGTGGTTGGCTTCGACGATATGCCCGAATCGGCTTGCTTTGTCCCTGCGCTCACCACAGTGCATCACGACCTCTTCGCACTTGGGCAACTTGCAGTGCGCGAGATAGATCGCGTCATTCGCGCCCGACGCGCCGGCCAACCTGTGACCATCACCTCGCTGATGTTGCAACCCTACTTGGTTGTGCGCGAGAGCAGCTGAGCAAGCGGCGCTCATTGTGCCTCGAATTCGCTCACTGCCTCGCGTTGGCGCTGCGCGACAGCATCTTCAAGCCCGACACGCCACGCTCGCCAACGTCGCTGAAAGTGATACGCAAGCAACCCAACCACAGGCAGCGCGACCACAAAAGCGAGGTATGGCAGCGGGTCCAAGAGCGGCACGAAGCGCGCGCGGTCGAGGTTGAACAGCAGCAACGTGAGCGAGAGCCACACCGTCGCCATGTTGGGCGCAGGGTCGCCAGCGTGCCACAGCCGCAGCCCTTCCGTGCGCGCACGTGTGAGGGGCCAAAACAAATTCGACCCCATAAAGCCAAGCTGATCCTCAAGGATGTGGATCGCCATTCCCAACGCTGCCACGACGCCCGCCGTCGGGTTGAGCAGCGCGCCGAGCACCAAACCGAGCACAACTGCCAACACCAACGAGTGCGACCAAACCCGATGCCACGGCAAAAACTCGATGCGTACCGTCCCGTTCGGCAACGCGATGAACTTGAGCGATGGGCCGCCCAGCTCGATAATCTCCAACGCGCCATCGTAGCCGTATTCCAACGCGCCCACCGCAGCGCGCGCCTCGCGCCCGTTGAGCGTCACGACCACCTCGCCGCGCGGCACGTCGAAGCGCACTTGATACAACACCCACTCGACTGTGCTCACGCGCGTAGGGTGCAACTGCACAGTGCGCGGCGCGCCTTGGCGCGCGAGCGCGATCTCGCGCGCGAGCGCGTCTGCGAGGGCTTGCGGATCAGGTGTTTGGGCATCTGGCGCAATGTCTGCATCGCGGCGCTCGAGGAAGCGTGCAAAGCGGAAGTCGAGGAAATCGGGCAACATTGCCGCTGCGCCGCCGAGCGCGATCAACAGACCACCGCGCTCTGCATCTGCCACAACGCCATGCACAAACGACGCTACTGCTAGCCCCGAGGCGAAATGGGCAATGCCTTTCATGCGCCTACGTCAAGAAGGGTGATCGAGCACAAAGCGCTCGATGGCAACAGCGGCGCCGTCTTCGTCCACGCTTGGCGCTACCCAGTCTGCAAGCGCTTTCACGAACTCAGGCGCGTTGCCCATCGCAACGCCTAGCCCCGCCCACGCGATCATCGTCGCGTCGTTGCCTTGATCGCCAATCGCCATCACCTGTTCGCGCGGCACGTCGAGGTAATCTGCAAGCCACGCGAGCGCTGTGCCCTTGTCTGCGCCAAGGGGCGTCACTTCCACGAAGCGCGCGTGCGATTGCACCACCAGCGCGCGCCCGTTCACGTGCGCGCGGAGCGTCTCCAGCGCGCGCGGCGCGTCCTCGGGTGGCACGGTGAACAGCACTTTGTCTGTGTCGCGCGCTTGAAGCACGGCGCAAAGATCATCTGCGACGATCGGCTGAAAACCGATCAGCGTCTGGATGCCTGCGAAGAAGCTCGCGTCATTGATGTAGATGCGGTTGTCTTGATACACCACGGGTTTCCATTCTGGGTGCGCGCGCATCACGTCCACCAACTCGCAGCTGAGCGCGTGTGGAAGTGTAATGTGCCGCAGCACACGCTCTTCGCGCAGGTCGTACACCAAGCCGCCTTGCAAGCAGAGCATGGGCGCGTTAATGCCGATGTGCTCTGCGAAAGGGCGCGCGCTGGGCACGTTTCGCCCCGTGGCGACGGAAACCCACACGCCGCGCGCCATGGCTGCGCGCAAGGCATTGAGCACACGCGCGCTAATGTGCCCCTCGTGGTCAACCGTGGTGCCGTCGAGGTCCACTTCTAGCAGCCGAATCGGCATCGCGCTCATAGGCACGCCGCAAACACGTTGTGCACGCGATCGAGCATCACCCCTTTCTGCTCTGGCGCGAGCAAGTTGGTGAGCAGCACAAAGCACACGCCCTGCTCGGGATACACCCAGAACATGCAACCACTCCAGCCGTTGTGACCGTACTGCGTGCGCACGATGAGGTCGTAGTGGTGGATCGGCAGCATCCACGTTAGCCCCACCTCGGAGCCGATGAACTCCTCGCCAGCGCGCAGCGGCGGAATACCAATCGTGTGCGGCGTGGTCATGGCTTTGAGCGTGAGCGGCGCGATCACCCGCTGCCCTTCCAAGCTGCCGCTGTTGAGCAGCGCGCGTCCCAGCGTGAGCAGGTCTTGCGCTGTGCTGAACAAGCCACCAGCAGGCGTCTTCAGCCGCAGGAAGCGCGGGTAATCCAACAACCCTTCGGTGCCATGCACGGGCATGGTGCGCTCGGGGCTTGCCTCGTGTGCCACAAACGAAGTGTCGCACAAGCCCAGCGGTGTGAACAGCGCGCGCTCCAGGTAGCGCTCCAACGACTCGCCACTTACCGATTCGATCACGGCTTGCAAGCCAACGAAGGCGAGGTTGTTGTAAAGCTTGTAGGTGCCAGCGCGGAACTGCATCGGTGCACTGATCAGCGCCTGCAACGGCGTGAGCGCGCCCTCGGGCAAGATCATGCGCGCGAGGTCAGCGGCGGTTTGGTCAATGCCTGAAGTGTGGGTTAGCAAGTGCCAGATCGTCACGGTGTCGGTGCGGTTGCGCCCAAACTCAGGCACGTAACGCTGGAGCGGGTCATACAGCCCGATCTTCCCTTGCTCCCACAACTGCGCCACAGCCAAGCCCACGATGGGCTTGGTGACAGAGAAGAGCATGTAGATGTTATCCACGCGCGCGTTGAACGCGGCGATATCCAAGATGCGCGTTGCATCCGCGACGCCCACCACAGCGCTCGGCAACCGACCGCTGCCTTCACCGACCAAGCTGCGCACGTAATCGAAAAACGGCGCGAAGTGGTGTGCCATACCTGCTCCTCCTTACGCAACGATGGGGATGATCATCGGCTTGCGGCGCGTCTCGCTGTAGATCAAGCGGTTCAGCGCGTCAATGGCGCGGTTTTTCACCGCCTCTTCGCTTGCACCTGGTTTGAGGTCGTGGAGCGCATCGCTGACGGTTTGCACCATGGCGCGCATGAAGGCGTCGGTCTCTTTGAAGTAGATGAAGCCGCGCGTGATGATCTCGGGTGGCTTGAGCAACTTGCCGTGGTCGTCGCGGCGGATCACCACGACCACGAAGCCATCGCGTGCTAACGCCTCGCGCTCGCGGATCACGCTGCGCTCCACATCCCCTACGCCGCTGCCATCTACGAAGACGTAGCCACCAGGCAAGCGCGGCAACTGCTCTGCTTTGCCGTTGTGGAAGCGAATCGGCGTGCCGTTCTCGACGACGAAGATGTTCTCCGCAGGGATGCCCATCTCGCGTGCCAGGCGCGCGTGTGCTTTTAGCATGCGCAGCTCGCCGTGCACAGGGATGAAGAACTTAGGGCGGATCAGGCTGATCAGCAGCTTCTGCTCCTCTTGGCTCGCGTGCCCCGATACGTGCACCTTCGCCACAGGGTCGTAGAACACCTCGGCGCCTTTTTGGAACAATCGGTTGATCACGCGGTGCACGTATTCCTCGTTGCCCGGGATGGGATGTGCAGACATGATGATGGTGTCGCCGGGCATGACGTTGATCAACGGATGCTTGCCCACCGACATGCGCGCCAACACGGCGCTCGGCTCGCCTTGTGTGCCCGTCGCCACGATCGCCACCTCGTGTGGCGGCATCTTGATCGCGTCTTCGAGGCGGACGAGCATGCCAGGCGGGATGGTGAGATAGCCCAACTTTTGCGCCATCTTCACGTTTTCGCTCATGCTGGCGCCGGCAATGGCGAGCTTGCGCCCATACAGCTCACACACGTTGACCACTTGTTGCACGCGCGAGATCAGCGAGGCGAACGTCGCCACGATGATCCGCCCTTCAGCATCGCGGAAGATGTGCTCGAAGGTCGGCTCGATCTCGCGCTCGCTTGGCGTGCTGCCGGCACGCTCGGCGTTGGTGCTATCGGCAAACAACGCCAACACCCCGCGCCCGCCGAGTTCTGCGAGCTTGGCAAAGTCGCTTGGCTTGCCATCTACAGGCGTGTGGTCGAACTTAAAGTCACCGCTCAGCACCACCAGCCCCGCTGGCGTATTGATGCCCATGCCGATGTTGTCGGGGATGCTGTGGCACATGCGGAAGGTCTCGATGTGAAATGGACCGATGCGCACTTCATCACCAACCTTGATGGTGTGCAAATGCACGCGGTCCATCACCTTCGCCTCGCGCAGCTTCACTTCGAGCAAGCCGCGCGTGAGCGGCGTTGCGTAGACGGGGACGTTGGGGAAATCGCGCACGACGTGATGGATGGCGCCCGTGTGGTCCTCATGTCCGTGCGTGATCACGATCCCGCGCACCTTGTGGCGCTTGTCCTTGAGGAAGTTGTAGTCGGGGATCACCGCGTCCACGCCGAGCATGTCCGACTCAGGGAACATCACGCCTGCGTCAATCAACAGGATGGCGTCGTCGTACTCGAACATCATCATGTTCTTGCCGACTTCGCCGCATCCACCAATGGGAACCCAAGTGAGTGGCTTAGATGACGATGACATGGGGAGAATAACGATTGAGCGCTAAGAGGATTGGTTGGTGAACGTGCGGGCAACGACAACGCGCCCGTAGGTTATTCGTCGAAAGAGAGGCAGGGGGGTGCTTGGCAGGCGCAGCGCGTGTGTCTTTAGAAGATGTGGAGAGAAACTCACCCATTTACCCGTTCACAACACCCCTGCCGAGTTCTGGTGCAAAGCAACGGCTGTGCTTCCGAGGCACAACGCGCAGGTGCGTACGTGGGATGCTCGACATCACAACAGCTCGCGCTGCCCTCAAGCTTGCTTCAGCACATCTTGGGTCGCGCGCACGCGCCACAGACTGAGCTTGCCAACGGACCCCGCAGCGCTCAGAGGCAAAACGCACACAACCCCTTTCGGGCAGCTCGCACACGTTCTTCGTTCAGCCCTCATTATACTTGCCCCGACATGGCGCTCTTAGACCAGCCAGTTTTGATCCTCGGCGTGGGCGGCGTGGGGCGCGCGCTGGTGCGCCATATCGTCGCCGCGCGGGCACGCCACGCAGCGCGCAATCGTCTGCGCCTGCGCGTTGTGGGCTTGGTGGATAGCCGCTCAGCCGTGCTTGATCAGCAAGGCTTCAGCGATGAAGCCCTACTCGCGTTCGTCGCGTGCAAGGAGCAAGGGCTGCCGCTTGCCTCAGAGAACCCGCATTGGCGCGTTGCTGACCTGCCAGCGCGCACCATCGTTGTGGACACCACCGCCAGCGAGGCAACGGTCCCCATTTTGCTGGAGGCGAAGGCGCGCGGCTTGGGCGTGGTGTTGGCGAACAAGTTGCCGCTCGCAGGGCCGCTGGCGTGGTGGGATGCGCTCGCCGATGAACGCTCGCGCTGGGAAACCACCTGCGGCGCAGCGCTCCCTGTGATCAGCACGCTTGACACGCTGCTCAACAGCGGCGACGACGTGCTGCGCATCGAGGGCGCGCTCAGCGGCACGTTAGGGTTTCTTGCTGCGCAACTCGAGCAGGGCGCCCCATTTGGCGCAGCTGTGCGCGAGGCAAAAACCAAAGGCTACACCGAACCCGACCCGCGCCAGGACTTGAGCGGTCTCGATGCCGCGCGCAAGGCGTTGATCCTCGCGCGCATGTTGGGCTACCGCCTTGAGCTGCGTGATGTCGCCGTTGAAGCGCTTTACCCGGCTGAGATGGACGCGCTGAGCGTGGAGCAATTCCTCGACGCCGTGGACACCCTCGATGAACCCATGCGCGCGCGCGCTGCCGCGCTCACCCGCGAAGGGCAAACCCTGCGCTACGTGGCGACAATCGGCGATGGATGCGTGCGCGTGGGGCTTGTCGGCGTCTCGCGCGAGAGCACGCTCGGGCGCGTGCACACTAGCGACAGCGTCGTGGTGTTCCACACGCGCGACTTCAGCGATAACCCGCTCACCATCAGCGGCAGAGGCGCAGGGCAAGCCGTCACCGCCAGCGGCGTGTTAGGCGACATCGTCAGCCTGGCACAAGCACTCTGTTGAAGCGCGCTGCCCTTGCAGCCCTATAATTCTCCCCGCTTTAAACCCGTGAAGCGCCATGAGCCAGAACGTTCGCGCTGCACGCGCACCCCAGCCTGACGCAACGCCGTTGCCCTTCTTCAAGGTGATGATCACGCTGATGGAGCCGTACACGTGGTTTGCACCCACGTGGGCGTTCGTCGTCGGCACGATCGCTAGCCACAGCATTTACTTCAACCTCGGCGAGGACGCTTGGCGCAGCATCGAGAGCATCGGCAAGATCGCCATCGGCACGTTCATGGCAGGGCCGCTGCTGGTGGGCTTCTCGCAGGTGTGGAACGACTGGTGCGACCGCGAGGTGGATGCGATCAACCAGCCCGAACGCCTCATCCCCTCAGGGCGAGCGACGCGCGGGCAAGTGTTCGCCATTCTCGGCATCTTAGCGACAGCAGCGCTCGCTGTGGCAGCCTATCTCGGCTTGCCTGTGCTGATCATGGCGCTGATCGGCCT
>JAUQQA010000004.1 GCA_030550095.1 Chloroflexota bacterium
CAAGCTCGCGCAGCGCGAGCGCGGGTTGGTTTGTTTGCCCATTCCGTTCTTGGGCAAAGGAGAGGCGCAGTGCACGCTTTGCGCGCGTGATGCCGACGTAGAGCAGCCGCAGCCGCTCAGCGATGTACTCGAGATACGCGCCGCGGATCAGCACACGCACGTCATCCACGGGAAGCTTTGCGTGGAGTTGCTCGAGCACTGTGCGCGCCTCCGCGCGCGGATCGTGCCCGTTGAGAAACCACAGCTGTCCTCGAAACCGCCCCTCAGGATCGTGCGGAAACTCCCACTCGTCCACGCCGATTAGGTAAACGCGATCCCATTCTAACCCCTTCGCTTTGTGCATCGTCGTCACAGTAACCTGCCCGGGCACTGGCTCAAAGCCACCCTCGATCAACGTGTTGCTGAGGTAACGACGCTGGTTTTCAGCGATCTCGTGCAGCAGCAGCGCTGCATCGGAAAGCTGCGCGGCAGGAGCGTTCACCACGTAGCGCCGCAAGCTGACCGCGATGCTATGTGCGATGGCAAATTCGTTGTCCTGATGCAACACGTCTTGCGCAACGGTGAGGACGAATTGATCCACTGGCTGCAGACTAGCGCGCAGCCAACGCGCCGCGAGCGTGGTGAGATGGTGCAAGGCGCGCGTTTGCGCCTCGCTGAGCGTCACACTGGGCGGCAGCGCAAGCAAGGCATCTGGGGTTGGGAATAAGCGCTGCTCGATGTGGGCGCTGCGCAACACAGCAGCAAGCGTGCGATCCTCAGCGAAGGGCGCCAACGCGGGCACGCGCGGCGCTACCTCACGCAAAAGCTCAGCCAGCGCATTCTGGCGCGCAGGTGAGGCACAAAACCGCACCACAGCGCCCAATACACGCGCCACATCGCGCACTGGTTGTGCGTTGCGCAATTGGTCTTGGTAAATCGGTCGCGTGTGGAGTTTTTGCAAATCCGCAAGTTGAGCGACGACTAGCGAGCCGTAGAAGTTAGTCGGCGCCAACACGGCGCACGTGCGCTCAGGGTGTTTCAGCACATACTCGGCAGCGCTTTTCGCCACGCGCTTTACTTCATCATCAATGGTCCGAAAGGCGCATGCTGCAACGGCGGGCTTCTCTGGCGCAGGGTTCTGCTGTGCGTCGCCTGGCGGGGTGGGTTGAATGCGCGCGTGGTCGGAAAGCGCGATTTTGCGCACAAGGATTTCTGGGTGCTCGCGCGTCGCCCATTCGACGAGCTTGTTCGCAAATGCGATGATGGGATGGGCGCTGCGCCCGCTCACGCTCAACGGCAGCGCGGTCACGTCGGGGCGCTCGCAAAACTCGCGGAAGAAACGCACGTTGGCGGTGGTGAAAGTGGTCATGATCGCTTGATTCGCGTCGCCGACGCGCACCCAGTTGCCGTGATCGCACGCCAATCGCTTAAGGATTTCCTCTTGCAGCGGCGTGCTGTCTTGGGCTTCGTCTTCGAGGATGAAGAACCAACGCGCGCCGAGCCGCTTGCGGAAGGCGGCGTCGTTGTCGAGCGCGCGCACAGCGCCCCACACGAGGTCGTCGAAGTCAACGCGCCCTGCTGCTTGAAGCACGCGCTCATAGCGCTGATAAATTTTCCAACCCAGCTCGAGGAAGGGCGAGGGATTGCTGTAATCCTGCAACAGCTTTTCCAGCTCCTCAGGGCGCAGGCGCAAATTTTTTGCGAGGCGGATCACCTCTTCGCCCAGCTCGTATGTTGCCTCGCGCCAACGCTCCAGCGCGTCGTCGCGCTGCTTTGGATCGAGTTCGGGCAGGAAACTCTCCCAGTAGCCGCGCTCGGTGCTGATCACCCAGCTCACGGCGTCTTGCAGCGTGCGCTGACCGCTCAGCTCGTCGTCGAGGCGATAGTCATCGCTCAAGCCAGCCAGATCAGGACGTTCGCGCAGGATAGCGTTTGCTAGGCCGTGGAGTGTGAGCACGCGATAGCCAGCATCAGGCAGGTTGCGTGCTCTGAGGCGCTCGCGGATGCGCCTGCGGATGTTATCCACCGCGCTGTTGGTGAAGGTCACCACAAGCACCTCGCTTTCTGGCGGCAAGGCAGTCGCGATCAACTCCACAGCAAGCGCGGCTAAGGTGAACGTCTTGCCGCTGCCAGGCACAGCATTCACAGCAAGCTTGCCCCCACGGTAGGCGACGATGTGTTGCTGCTCTGGGCGCAAGTCGGGTAAGCTCATTTCTCCACCAACCCCCACCACTCCAGCATGGTCAACAAGCGTGGCTGACGGCGCAGCCAGATCACAGGCAACGCAAGCGGCACAATCGCTGCTGAATGGTAAATCCCTTTTGCGTCTGGCGGGATGAGATCGTAGTGCCAGTTGGCATCGGCTTGGTAAAACGCAGCGCGCCCGCGATCCGCATCCACTTGCCAATACTCAAGCACGTGCGCGGCTGCGTAACGCGCGCGGAGCTCCGCGCGCTCTGCTTCTGGCACACGGCTGTGTAACACATCTATCGCCAGCGGCACGGGACAATACACGGCATCAGCTTTAGTGTGTGCGCGCTCTGCATCTGAGAGGTAAACCACATCAGGGGTAAGCACCTCGCCGTTGGCGTGGATCACCGCGCCGGGTCCGAGCACGGCACCGAGTTCGTATGCCTCGACGACAGCAGTGAGCAACGCGATCAGCCAAGCGCGCTGCTTTGCCTGCAACACGGCAAACGGGTTAGGGGTCATGTGCGGCGCGGAGTGTAGCGCGCTACGCCAAGCCATGCGCGCGCATTTGCTGCACGCGCGCTAAGGCAACTGCACGCGCTTGCTCGGCAAAATCCACGCGACGCGAGGCGTAAATCACCGTGTGGGCGGCGACCACGAGCGCGCCCACGCCAGCGCGCGTTTTGCCCCATTGCGCAAGCGACTGCCAATCGAGATCGCGCGCTTCGGTGCGGATGAGCAACACTGCATCTGGCGCAGCGGCGCGCAAGGCGCGCAACCCTTCTGCGTCTGCGTGTGCCGTTGCAACACCGACCGCAGCCGATGCCTCGCCCGCAAGGAAAGGCTCAAGCATCTGTGGGGCTGTGAGGAGCGAATCCGTCCAAAAGAACACGCCCTTGTCCCGCGCGCTGAGGAAAGGCGCCAGCGCAGCCGAGGAGGCACAAGCCGCCACGGTTACGGCGTCGGCGCGGAACGCCTCGAACGCGCCGCGAGCGTAGGCAGGCGCATCGTGTGCAGAGCCGGCAAAAGCGCCGTCGAAGATCAACACAGCATCCTCGGGGATCAGCCGCACGATGCGCTCGAGCGCCACCATCCCCGCTGCACCCTCAGCGAGGTAAAAGGCAGGGTTCACCACGTAGGCGCAGGCGAGATCAGCCGTTGCCTCAACGATCGCGCGTGCGAAGGGCAACATTGGCTCGTCGTAAGGCTGCACAGGCAGCGGCGTATGCGCAGTGAGCACGTCCAGCGCAATGCCCAGCCACGAACCCCGCTGCTGCTGGGCATGTCGCAGCTTCTCCCAAAAAGGTTTCATCGCGCCGATTGTATGAACATCAGCGCTGCATACAATCACCCTCACTCACACACAAAGGAGCAACCATGAAAATCGCAGTTCTTGGAGGCACAGGCAAAGAAGGCTCTGGGCTGGCATTGCGCTGGGCGCATGCTGGGCACGCGGTAATCATTGGCTCGCGCGATGCTGACAAAGCCAAGCGCGCGGCTGAGGAACTGAACCAAATGCTGGGTCAGCCACGGGTGCAAGGCATGGACAACCTCAGCGCAGCTCAGGCGGCTGAGGTGGTGGTGCTCAGCGTGCCCTACGCCGCGCATCTCGACACGCTCAACGCCGTGCGCTCGGCGCTGGCGGGCAAAGTGGTGATTGACGTGACCGTGCCGCTCGACCCGCAGGATATTACGCGCGTCCGCGTGCCTCCTGCTGGTTCGGCTGCAAAAGAAGCCCAAGCCGCTGTGCCCGAGGCGCACATCGTCGCTGCTTTTCAGAACATCTCCGCCACTCACTTGAAAAAACTCGATGCCGTCATTGACTGCGACGTGCTTGTATGCGCCGACGACGAAGCGGCGCGGCGCGTCGGCATGCAACTGGCGCAAGATGCAGGGATGCGCGCCTGGGACGCTGGCCCGCTGGATAACGCTGTGGTCGTCGAGGGGCTGACGCCGATCTTGCTCGGCATCAACAAACGCCACAAGGTCAAAGGGGCAGGCATTCGCATCACAGGCGCGTGAGAGCGCATATGGTGCTGCTCCAGCCAGTGCTCGGGCTGCCTTTGGTGCGCAGCGGTGATGATCTCGCCGCGCTGCTTGCTGCGCCGCTGCGCGCGCTCCAAGCCCGCGAGGGCGATGTGCTTGTCGTCGCGTCGAAGGTCGTTGCCAAGGCTGAAGGGCGCTTTGTGGACCTGCGCACGGTCGTCCCCTCACGCGAGGCGCAAGCGCTTGCTGAGCGCACGCACAAAGACCCTCGCTTGGTTGAGGTGATCTTGCGTGAGTCGCAAGCGGTGGTGCGCGCCGCGCCAGGCGTGTTGATCACGCGCCACCGCCTTGGGTTCATCTCGGCGAACGCGGGCGTGGATCACTCCAACGTGAGCGAAGACGCGCTCATCGTGTTGCTGCTTCCACACAACCCCGATGCGAGCGCGCGCGCGCTGCGCGCTGCGCTGCATACGCAGCTCGGCGTTTGGCTCGGCGTGGTGATTGCCGACAGCCACGGTCGCCCGCACCGCTTGGGCACAGTGGGAGTTGCGGTGGGCGTGGCGGGGGTGCCAGGCGTTGAGGATTGGCGCGGGCGCCCTGACCTGTTCGGCTACCGCTTGCAACACACGGAGATCGGTTTTGCCGACATGGTGGCGAGCGCAGCGACGTTAGTGATGGGGCAAGCAGCAGAAGGCGTGCCTGCAGTGCTGGTGCGCGGCTTGTCATTCACGCCGCGCGAAGGCAGCGCCGCGGAGATCATCCGCCCACCTGCGCTCGATCTGTTTTTGTGATCTCATCATCCCCACCGCCGATGGTGCAGGTGCGTGATCGCCACGGCGAGCGCGTCAGCAGCGTCATCAGGCTGCGGGATGCTCGGCAAACCAAGCAACAACTGCACCATGCGCTGCACCTGTTGCTTATCAGCTTGTCCGTAGCCAGACACCGCTTGCTTGACCTGCAACGGCGTGTATTCCGCGATGGGCAACCCCGCCTGGTGGAGCGTGAGCAACACCACGCCGCGCGCCTGCCCCACGCTCATCGCGGTGCGCGCGTTCG
Source organism: Chloroflexota bacterium (assembly GCA_030550095.1). Taxonomy (GTDB): domain Bacteria; phylum Chloroflexota; class Anaerolineae; order J036; family Brachytrichaceae; genus DRWP01. Next base: position 5,212 of record JAUQQA010000004.1, read on the forward strand.
TGGCGAAGAACAGCGCCTCGATCGCGGCAGCGTCTGGCTGCCACGCTGCGATGAGCGCTTGAAGCTGCTTGTGCAGCGCTGCCAGCCGCTGCGCGAGTGGCTCACCTTTTGGCGTTTCGATCACGCCGTAGGCGAGCGCCTCGAGCGAGCCATCGCGCCGTTCGTGCACCACGCCGTAGCCGCTCGTCGCCAAACCGGGGTCAACGCCTAAGACGATCACCGCTGATGAACAAACAAGGGGCATGGCGGTTCACCCCATGCCCCTGCTTGCGCGCGCTGCAACGAAGCTCACGCTGCCACTTCCTCGGCGGGCACTTGCAGGTTGTGGTACACCTGCTGAACGTCGTCCATCTCCTCCAGCGTCTCGATCAGGTTGAGCACCTGCGCTGCTTTGTCTTTGTCGAGCTCGATGTAGCTGCTGGGCACCATGGACAGCTCGGCGCTGGCGAGTTCGTAACCCTTCTTCAGCAGTGCCTCGCGCACGTCGCGGAACGACTCGACGCTGGTGGTGATCTCGATGGCTTCGTCGCCGATGTTGATGTCCTCAGCGCCAGCTTCGAGCGCGATCTCGAACACGTCGTCTGGGTTGACCTTGTCGGTGCGCTCGATCACGATCACGCCCTTGCGCGAGAACTGCCACGAGACGGCAGCGCCGTCAAATTGTCCGCCGGCGCGCGTGATGATGCGCCGCAACTCGGCAACGGTGCGGTTGCGGTTGTCCGTCAGCACCTGAATCAGCGCTGGCACTTTGTGCGGCAAGTACACCTCGTAGGTGATCTCCTCGAGCGTTTCTGCGCCCTCGCCACCTTGACCGGAAGCGCGTGCGATGGCGCGCTCGATGTTCTCTTTTGGCATGTTCGCGGCACGCGCGCGGTCAATCGCCAAGCGAAGGCGGAAGTTCGCATCTGGGTTGGGTCCGCCTTCGCGGACGGCGACGATGATCTCGCGCGAGAGGCGCGTGAACAAAGCGCCGCGCTTTGCGTCGTTGGCGCTCTTCGCGCGCTTAATCGTTGCCCACTTGCTGTGACCCGACATGGTTGCTCACACCTCGACTCTCAAAATCCGCTGCGCCATGCACGGCGCCTGCGATCCTCTTCGTACGCGTAGGCTTTAATTTTACTTCGCATATTCCACCGCGCGCGTTTCGCGCACCACCGTCACCTTGATCTGTCCGGGGTAGTCCATGGTCTCTTCGATGCGCCGTGCGATGTCGCGGCTAAGCTGGATGCAGGCGAGGTCGTCGAGCGCTTCGGGCTTGACGATCACGCGCAGCTCGCGCCCAGCTTGGATGGCGTATGCTTCAGCAACGCCCTTGAAGCTGCGCGCGATCTCCTCAAGCTGGCGCACGCGCTGCATGTAGCTCTCGAGCGTCTCGCGGCGAGCGCCGGGGCGCGAGCCGCTGATCGCGTCGGCGATCTCGACGATGACCGCCTCGATGGTCTCCTGCGGCACGTCGTGATGATGCGCCTCCACGCAGTGGATCACCTTCGGGTTGATGTTGTGGCGGCGCAGCAGCTCCACGCCGAGTTGCACGTGCGTGCCCTCGCTCTCGCGGTCGAGCGCCTTGCCGATGTCGTGCAGCAAGCCGGCCATCTTGCACACCTTCACATCCGCTTTCAACTCCGAGGCGAGCAAGCCGGCGATCTTCGCCGTCTCCACGGCGTGATAGAGTTGGTTTTGCCCGTAGCTGGTGCGGTACTTCAGGCGCCCGAGCGTCTTGATGATCTCGCTGGGCAAGCCAGGGACGCCAGCCTCAAGCGCGGCGCGCTCGCCTTCTTCGGCCATGATGCGCTCCACTTCTCGGCGCGCGTCTTCAAGCGCCTTCTCGATGCGCGAAGGGTGGATGCGCCCGTCGCGCACGAGCGCCTCGAGCGCACGGCGGGCGATCTCGCGGCGCACAGGGTCGAAGCAAGAGATCGTGACGGCTTCAGGTGTGTCGTCCACGATGATGTCCACGCCAGCGATTTGCTCAAACGTCTGCACGTTGCGCCCGTTGCGCCCGATGATGCGCCCCTTGGCTTCTTCGCTGGGAAGCTCGACGACCGTCACGGCGCGCTCCGCGACCACCTCCGTGGCAACGCGCTGCATGGTCTCGACGATGATGCGGCGCGCGCGCTGCTCGGCGGTCTCGCGCGCCTCTGCTTCGACCTCGCGGATGATGCGCGCCATGTCCTGCCGGGCGCTCTCGCGCACCGCGTTGAGCAACTCCTCGCGCGCTTGCTCGCGCGTCATGTTGGCGACTTCTTGCAGCCGCTGCTCAAGCGCGGCGAGCTTCTCGCGCTGGAGTTTATCGATCTCCGCCTCGCGCTTATCGAGCTGGGATTGGCGCTGGTTGAGCTGGCGCTCGCGCTTCTCGTTGCGCTCGCGCATCTGCTCCAACTCCTCGCGCCGTCGCTTTAGGCGATCTTCTTCGCGTTGGAGCTCTGCGCGGCGATCTTTGAGTTCCCTCTCAAAGGCTTCGCGCTCGCGCAGGATCTCGTCTTTGGCTTCGATGAGGATTTGGCGCGCTTTGGCTTGCGCCTCGCTCAAGGCTTTCTCGGCTTGGGCGCGCAGCACAGCGCCTTCATCTTTTGCCTGACGCCTTCCGACGCTATACGCAACCCCTCCGACGACAGCGGCGATGAGCAACCCAATGATGACTTCCGTTATCAAACGTGCTTCCATGTCGCCTCCACCTGGTGCTTAGGTGGAGCGCAGAGAGGGATGAAGTCGTTGGTGCTTGCGAACGCGATGCTCAGCGTCTCAGACACCCCGCAACGCTTACTCCTCCACAGATGGCGCTTCATCCGCTTCCCCAGACTCCACCGTCGCCAGTACGTGTTCGATTGTGTCGTAGTCAAAACCGCGTCTTGCTAACCATTGGCTGAGGCGTCTTCGGCGCTCGAGCGGCGCAAGGGCGCGGAGGCGTGGCAAGCGTGTGCGGGCGAGTTGCAGCGCTATCACCTCATCGTCGGGCATAGCGCGCAGTGCTGCTTCGATCTCGGCTTCGTCCACTCCCTTTCGGCGCAATTCTTGAGCCACCAAGCGGCGGCTGCGCGGACGCGTGCGCGCTCGGCTTTCTGCCCAGCTCTGAGCAAAAGCAGCATCGTCCAATAGCCCCACCGCGCGCAAGCGCGCCACGACGCGATTGATCGCATCCTCAGTCATGCCCGCACGTTCGAGCCGTTGGCGCAGTTCAGCAATTGAGCGCGGGCGGAACGCAAGCAACCTCAGCGCGCGCTGCTGCGCTTCCTCTTCGCGATCTTGGGCACGCAGCGCGGCGATTTGCTCGTCGCTCAGAAATTGCCCAACGCGCAACGTGATGGCGCTGGAAAGCGGCAAGCCAAAAGCGAAGTGCCCGTCCAGGTACACGCTCACTCGCCCATTGCGTCCTCTTCGTTGCGCTTTGAGCGCCGTGATCGTGCCTGCCACGCGTGCAATTGTAGTGCAACCTTAAAGCGCCTTTAGGGATGTCAGTAAGCCGAGTGGGGGTGCGGCTACCCAGCCAGCAAGGTGCGCGGGTCGGTCACCACGCCCGTGACGGCGCTCGCCGCAGCTGTGAGCGGTGAGGCCAGCAGCGTGCGCCCGCCCTTGCCTTGGCGCCCCTCAAAGTTGCGGTTGCTCGTGCTGATGGCGTACTGCCCTGGCTCAAGCTGGTCGCCGTTCATGGCGATGCACATGCTGCATCCTGCTTCGCGCCATTCTGCCCCTGCTTCGATGAAGATTTTGTCCAGTCCCTCGCGCTCTGCTTGGCGTTTCACCTGTGTGCTGCCAGGGACCACGAGCACGCGCACGCCGGGCTTCACCTTGCGCCCTTTGAGGATCTTGGCGGCCTCACGCAGATCGCTGATGCGGCTGTTCGTGCAGCTCCCGATGAACACGACGTCGATCGGATGCCCAAGCAGCGGCTGATTGGGCTTCAGGTCCATGTAGGCAAGCGCCTTTTGGAGCGCTGTCTTCTGCGCTGGGTCGCTCAGCGTGTCGGGGTCGGGGATGCGTCCTGTGATCGGCATGCCCATGCCGGGGTTGGTGCCGTAGGTGATCATCGGCTCGAGGGTGCTAGCGTCGAGCGTGATCTCAGCGTCGTAGGTGGCGCCTTCGTCGGTGGGCAACGTGCGCCAGTAGGCGAGCGCGCGGTCCCATGCTTCGCCTTTTGGCGCATATTCGCGCCCAGCAAGCCACTCAAAGGTGGTGTCATCGGGGGCGATCATCCCTGCGCGGCTGCCGCCCTCGATGCTCATGTTGCAGATGGTCATACGCCCTTCCATCGAGAGCTGGCGAATCGCCGAGCCGGTGTACTCGAACACGTAGCCCGTGCCCACGCCAACGCCATACTTGGCGATCAGCGCCAAAATGATGTCCTTGGCGGTGACGCCAGGCTTCAGCGTGCCGTCAATGCGCACGTTCATCGTCTTCGGCTTGCGCTGCAACAAGCACTGCGTCGCAAGCACCATCTCCACTTCGCTCGTGCCGATGCCGAAACCAAGTGCGCCAAAGGCGCCGTGGGTTGCGGTGTGGCTATCGCCACACACGATGGTCATGCCGGGTTGTGTCAGGCCAAGCTCCGGACCGATCACGTGCACGATGCCCTGCTTGTCTGCGCCTTGGCGGATGCCGAAGAGCGTGATGCCGTTTTCGGCGCAGTTGCGCTCTAGCGTCTCGATTTGCTTTGCGGCAAGTTCGTCGAGGATCGGCAGGCTGCGGTCGTAGGTTGGGATGCCGTGATCCATCGTGGCGAAGGTGCGATCGGGGCGGCGCACCTTCAACCCACGGCGGCGCAGCCCCTCGAACGCCTGCGGCGAGGTAACCTCATGGATCAGGTGGAGGTCAATGTAGAGCACCGCGGGCCCGCCAGGTTCTTGGGCGACGACATGCGCATCCCAAATCTTCTCAAACAGCGTGCGTGGTCGGTCGGTCATGATTTTGCATTCTACGGAAAAGCGCCTTGCGCGTGCAGCAGGGTGTATGACAGGCTAAATGCAGAGCGATGAGCAAGCGTGTTCGCTGCCCATCGCTCTTGACCAATGCTGATTTCGCGCGACGCGGCTACTTGCTTTGCTCTGTGAGTTCGAGGCTAATGTGAACCTTGACCTCTTTGCCCACAAGAAGCCCTCCTGTCTCCAAGGGCATGTTCCACGTCAAGCCCCACTCTTCGCGGTTGAGCGTAGTGTGCGCCTCAAAGCCCGCATTGGTGGTTCCCCAGGGGGTCTTTGCTTTTCCGAGGAACTCAACCTCAAGCGTGACTGGGCGCGTGACCTTGCGGATGGTCAACTCGCCGTGGAGGCGCGCCGTGTTTTCGCCTGTGCGCTCCACACGCGTGCTCTTGAACGTGATCAATGGATGATTGGCTGCGTCGAGGAAGTCCGCTGATTTCAAGTGCGCGTCGCGCTGGGCGTCGTCAGTGTTGATGCTATCGGCTGCAATCTCAACGAGGACGCTTGTCTTCTCGGGTTCCGCCTCGTTGAACTCCACATGCCCGCTGAACTTCTCGAACCGACCGCGGACGGTGCTGATCATCAGGTGTCGCACGGCAAAGCCGATGTTTGAGTGTGCGTGATCAATGACCCAAGCCATGATGTGCTCCCATAAGCGGATTTGTGTCCACTTTTTAGCAGAGAGTTCATTCCCAAGCTCCCCTCTCAGCATGCGCTAAACTGGTGAGCGATGCGCCGAGCGCGTGGAGAAGCGGCAACCTTAACGTTGGTGACGGGGGGAAGAACAGAACGCGCGGACGCTGCTGCGAACCGTCGGCGGATTCTGGAAGCGGCTGCGCGCTTGTTCGCAGAGCGCGGGGTGGAACGGGTGACCATGGTGGATGTAGCGCGCGCGGCGGGTGTTGGTCAAGGGACGTTGTACCGTCGTTTCCCATCCAAGGGAGCGCTCTGCCTTGCGTTGCTCGATGAGCAAATGCGTGATTTCCAGGCGATGGTGCTCAGCCAACTCAGCGCAATGGCGCAGGAGAACGTGCCCTGGATGGACCGCTTGGGGTGGTTTTTAGAGGCATTGGTGCACTTCCACGCAACTCACATCCCGTTGCTGAGCGCAGCGCAACATGAAGTGCCACAGCCAGAAGAGTTTATCGCCTCAGCACCATTTCATTGGGAGCGCATGACGGTGATTGGGTTGTTGCGTGAGGCGGCGCGCCATGGCGAGATCGCGCCAGCGCAAGACTTGCGCTTGATCGGCGATTTGCTCCTTGCGCCCTTGCACCCGGAGGTGTTCTACTTTTTGCACGCCTCGAGCGGCTACACGCTTGAGCAGTTGAGCGCTGCGTTGCGGGCGAGCGCCCTCGCGCTTGCGCGTGCTTAGCTCCCGCGGTATACCCACAGCCCTGTTTCTGCCGTGCCCACCACTAGCTGCTGCGCCAGTCGAGCGATGCAGACAGCATCCACGATATCGTCGAGGTGCTGGGTTGTGCCCTCGCGCATGATGAAAACCCCCTGCGTTGTGGCAAGGCAGCCGGGGAGCAGCGCGTTGATCGTCGTCGCTTCTGGAACGACGCGCGCCCACGTTTGAAAAGGCGCATCGGCAATCCATGCGCCCGCGCCCTCGCTGCCCACCCACACGCGCATCCCTTCGATGTTGTCTTCGACAGCCAGCGTGGTGAGCGGTGATCCATGGAACGGGAGCGCAATTTCACGCCAAGCGCGCCCGCCGTTGTAGCTCACGAACAAACCAGTTTCAGCAGCGGCGAAGACAAGCTGATCTTCGGCGAAGCGCGGCGAGACCGCCACAGCGTTGATGCTGAGGTCAAGCAAGCCATGGTTCCAGGCGTACCACGTCGCGCCGTGAGTGGTGCTGCGCAGCACGCCGTCTTGAGCAGTAGCGGCGAAGGCTGTGCCGTCCTGGTCGAAGGTCGGCGAAAGCGCCAAGCCCAATACCGCCCCCTCGAGTGGTGTGCGTGCCAGTTGCCAACTTTCGCCGCCATCTGTTGAGCGCGCGATGTGCTCTGCTGAGCCAACCAGGATGGTTGAGGGGGTGGCGGCAACCGCAGTGAGAGCGACGTCGTGGAGGGCGGGCGCTGCCTCTTCCCATGTGCCGTCGGCGCAGTAGCGCCACAGGCCGCGATCGGTGGCTGCGAGGCACGTGTGCGCGTCGAGCGCATGCAGCGCGAAGATGCGCGCGGGGTCGGCGAAGTGAACCCAGGACATGCGCGTTCAGGCAATGTCCAGCAGCACCTTGAGCACGCCGGGGCGCTGGGCATGTTCGAGCGCCTGGTGTGCGGCTTCGAGCGGGTAGCGCGCATGGATGAGCGGCAACACATCCACCCTGTGCTGCTCTAGCAGCCGCAACGCCGCTGCGAAGGGTCCACAACGCGAACCGACGACAGTGATCTCGTCCACCACCACCATGGTGAGGTTCACCTGGGGCAGGCCTTGATAGGTGCTTTTGAGCACAAGCGTGCCGCGCGGGCGCAGCAGTTGGCGCGCGTGCTCAAACCCAGCAGGCGAGCCGGTGCATTCCACAACGACATCGTAGCTGCGCAACGGCGCTTGCTCAACGAAGCGCGTCGCGATGCCGCGCGCGCGTGCGAGCGCCAGCTTGTTCTCGTGCTTGCCGATCACAGTGAGGTCGCACGGGGAGGCTGCTGCGATCACCTGCGCGCAGAGCAAGCCGAGCTTGCCATCCCCAAGCACTGCAACGCGATCGGTGGGGCGCAGGTGCACCTGCTCGAGGATTTGGCAAGCTGCTGCGAGCGGCTCGACGAACACTGCCTCGTCATCGCTCACGCCCTCGGGCACGCGGTGCAGGTTCACGATCGGCAACACGGTGTAGTCCGCAAAGACGCCATCGCGTCGGTCAATGCCGAGGGTGGTGCGCGTCGGGTCTTGGGCGCGCTCGGCGTAAGTGCGCGAGAGGGAGTCGCAGGAGACGCAGTTGATCTCGCCGACCACGCGGTCGCCAACAGCGACGTGCGGCGGCGGGCAATGGGGCGCAGGATTCAGCGCCTCCACCACGCCCACGAACTCGTGCCCAAGCACACCCCGAAACCCGAAGTAGCCTTTCAGGATTTCGAGGTCAGTGTTGCAGATGCCCGCGCGCACGACGCGGATCAAAGCCTCGCCAGGCGGCGGCTCGGGCTTGGGATAATCCCCGCGATAGGTAAATGTGTCGGCGACGACCCAGGCACGCATAGCGCGCTGATGATACCGAAGCTGTGTGGTGCGCCTTCGCGGGCGAGTGCGTCAGCGCGGCGTGATCTCGAAGCGCGCGCCCTCGCTGCGCCCGAATATCTCAGGGAAGTAGCTTAGCTCGGCAGCCGCGGGGATCACTTGGAACACGCCTGCGAGGCTCGGCCTGAATTGGTAGGTGTATTCGTAAGTGCCGGCGGGCAAGAAGGACGCAAAGGCCGCGACGCGATCATCGTAAATCTCACTGCGGCTAAACCACCACCAACCCCAGCCCAGCTCGCCGAAGGGATCCTCACCCACGCGGCGCAACCACTCCGGCTCAATAAGCTGCTGAGCAGTGCGTAGCGTGGGGTTGATCGCTTCGGCGCCTGCGGGCAAGTAGTCCACCAGCCGCACAAAGTAGGCATCCATAGGGACGACCAACGTGAGGCGCACGCGGACGTTCTCGCCAACGCGCGCGCTGGTGATCGCAGGACACGGCTGATCGGGCTTGGGCTTGCAGTCGGCGCTTTCGTACTTGCGCGCGACGAACAAGCCGCGATTCACTGCGGGAGCTGAGGCAGCGGGCACGAAAGCGCGCAGATGCGCTGTGTAGTAGAGCTTGCCTGGGCCAGTTCCGCGCTCGATGCTCAGCGCGTTGGCTGCGTTGGCGATCAGCTCGGCAAGCGGAACGCGCGCTGTTTGCGTTTCTCCGCTAGGCGCTTGTCCGCTGAGGAGCGGACGACCGTTGAGGGCGACGCGCCAAGCAAAGTCGGCGTTTTGCTCGCCGCTGTGCACGATCCACGCCGCGAAGGCGTTGATCGCCCAATCGGTCTCCTGGACGCTTTCCCAAGCATCGCCCTCGCGCGCGGCGATGAGCCAGCGCACCACGTTGGTGTTGAGCGCGCTTTGTGGGTCGAGCTGCGCCAACGCATAAAGGATGATTGCTGTGCTGCGAGTGTCGCTGTAGAGGTTTTCCCAGTCGCGCGTGCGCTCTTGCCAGTATGCGCCTGTGGCGCTGAGCAGCGCAGCGCCGCGCAAGTTGGCGAGCAGCGTTTGAATGCGCGGATCGTCTGCCTGCACGCGCGCGAGCGCCAACGCGAGCAACGCCTGCGCGTAATAGCTGAGCTTGTCGCGCTGCTCGTAGAGCAAGCTCAAGCGTCCGGGGTCAGGACGCCCGGCTTCGCCCAGCGCGAACAGCAACAGCGCTTCGCGGTTAGCAGCGTTGGTGCTGGGCAAGAAGCGCTCTTGAGAAAGCTGCGTGCTGAGGAATCCGAGCCCACGTTCCAGCACGTTGCTATCCACCAAGAAGCCTGCTTGCGCAGCGCGCGCCAACGCAAGCAACACGTGCGCCGAAACGACGGGATCGCTTTGACCGACGGCGACATCGCTCCACCACGCCCAACCGCCATCGAAGCGCTGCGCTGCGTAGAGGCGCTGCAAAGCGCCGCTCACTACCTCTACATCGGCAGGTTGGTTGCGCGCTTTTGCCAGCGCCAAGGCGACGTTGAGGCGGCTTGCCGTCCAGTCCACGCTCTCGTAGGGGTAGGCTTGCAACGCGCGCGCGCTGCGCAGGGCCACCTCGCCCAAGCTGGTGTCCACGCGCACCATGAGGTCGCCGCGGCCTGTGTTTAGGCGCGGCGGCAGCGGGATCAACTCGAGGCGGCGTCCTGGCTCTTCCAGATCGCCACTGGTTGCGACGGTCTCCGGCGCCGCATAGCGCACGATGGGGATGCCGCCCTCCTCGGCAGTTTCGAGCGTCGGGCGCGCGCTGTCGCTGTAGCCCCCGCCGGTCGCGGTCATGGTGATGAGGCTGCTTGCGCCTTCTTCGACGCGCATTTGCCATTCGACGCGCGCAGCGCCATTCGCGGGCACGCTCACCTGCTGCACAGGTTGACCGCCCACGAGGGTGAGGTTGGTCGAAGCGATCGCAACTTGGGCGTCGATCGGCGCTGCGGTGTTGTTGTTCACCACTGCGGCGAGCGTGATCACGTCGCCGACCGTGAAGAAGCGCGGCGTGACGGGGCGGACGAGCAACGGCTTGGTGCTTTGCACTTCGCGCGTCGCTTCGCCCACGCGCGTATCGGGCGTGATCGCGCGCGCGATGAGCACCCAGGTGGTGAGGTTATCTGGCAGCGTCGTCTCCACGCGCGCGCGCCCTTCGGCATCGGTGCGCAGCCGCGCTTCCCAATAAGCGGTCTCGCGGTAGTCGCGCCGCGTGAGGGACAAGGTCAGCGCTTGCGCCAAACCACCGCCTCCGCCCTTGCGCGCTGCTAGAAGGGGCGCTTCTGCCATCACCTTTGCGGTGATGCGGTCCACGCTCACGTTGAGTGAATCTGCCGTGAACACGCCCAAGCCGCGCTCGCCATAGAACGCCTCAAGGATGGGTGGCGCGTTTGGCTCGACGAGGGAAAGCACAGCTTTGTCCACCAGCGCCACGCTCAGCTCAGCCTGAACAGGCATGCCGCTTGCGTCAGTGACGCGCAGATCGAAAGTTGCGCGCTCGCGCGGGGCATACGTCTCGCGATCGGGCGTGAGGGTGATGTTCAGCGTGAATGGCGTTGGGTCAACGCTGAGCGCCGCATAGCCGAGCTTGAAAGCAGGCAACGGGTTGGTGGCGTCCACGCCTTTCACGAGCAGCACCGAGACAAAGACGTTCGGCGCGAAGTCCGTGGTGATGGGGATCTCGAGCACGTCGCTGTTGCTGAACAGCGTGACCGTGCGCCGTTGCAAGATGTTGCCGCGCTCGAGGGTAAGCAGCGCCTTCACCGCGCCTTGGAACGGCGAGGGCACCAAGATGCGCGCAACCTCGCCGACGGCGTAGCGCTCTTTGTCTGGCTTTAGCTCGATGCGGTCGTTGTTCTCCACGCGCCAGCCGATGTAAGTGCCCGGCTCGGCGACGTACACCGAGAGCGCCGCGTTGACGAGCCGAAAGCGATGCTCGCCGCCTTGCTGCGCGACGAACACGGCGACCGCGCGCCCGTCGGCGTCCGTCGTGATTGTGAGCTGCGAGACTTCAGTGTCGCTCGGCGTCGAGGTGTAGTACAAGCCGCCGGCGGGGTCTTCTTGCTGCACCGTGAACCACTCGCGGCGGCTGAAGACGAGCGTCCCCGTCTGCCCAAAGAGCGGCTTGCCTTCCCAGTTCACCGCGATCACGTTCACTGTGATCGGTTCGCCCACCTCGAAGACGAATCGGTCCGTCGCTAGCCCGAAGTACACGCGCGACTTGTGCGCCACTACGCTGCGCCGCGCGGAGACGCTCTGGTCGTTGAGATCGGTGACCGTTGCCTCGAGGATGAAGCGCGTTGCCGTGCGGCGCTTGCTCAGGTCGGCAGGCAACGTCACGACGAGTTTGCCTTGCGCGTCTGTGCGCCCTTCGCCGTCGGCAACAGGCTCAGGGAAGCGGAACGGCGGGATGATCCGCCCTAGCGTTGGCTCGAAGAAGAGGTCAGGATCGCCAAACTCGTAGCGCCCTGGGCCGCGGTAGCGGTCGAAGAAGAAATTTTCGGCGAGCAACACCCAGCGCACTTGCGCATTGGCGACAGCGCCGCCGAAGAAATAGCGGCTCTCGAGCGTGAATTGCATGGTCTCGCCATCGAAGTAATCCGCCTTATCGGCAGTGATGTTCACCTCGAACTCTGGCAGGCGATATGCTGCAACCTCAAACGAGAGGCCTGCGTACTGCGCGCAAACTCCCTCCATCATCTCACTGGCAGCCTCGCGCTTAGGGATGCACACCTGCAAGAAGTAACTGCCCGTCGCTGCGCCGTTATCAATGGCGAAGTCGCCGCTAAAGCCGCCGATTTCGTCTAAGGGCAAGCTGCGTTTGAGCACTTGTTGACCGCTCGCGTTGCTCACCACGACCTCGACGCGATCCACGTCGGGCAGGCGGTAGCGCGCATCATCATCAAGACGCACGAAGCCGCGGAAGTACACGCGCTGCCCAGGGCGATACACTGGTCGGTCAGTGAAAAGATAGACCTGATACGCCTCAGGGTAATAGCGCGCCGACAACCCGAAGTCGTACGGCGAGATGCCGCGCGACATGGTGTTCCACGCCAGCCCAAAGGCTCCACCAGGTTGCCCAACGACGGCATAGAGCGGCCCCTGTGCCTGTGCGCCCTGCGGCAGGTCGAAGGGCGCTTGTCCCTCTTCACCAGCCTGGCTTGCGGTTGTGGCGCTCGCCAGCTCGACGAATTGGGCGGCAGGCTCAGAGGACAGATCGCGGTTGCCGCGAATGCTCACCGGCAAGCCGCCGATGGGTTGACCGCTGCGCAGATCCGTTACCCACACCACGCCGTTGCGCGCGCCGACCTTGAGCGCGACGTGTAGGTTGCTCACGACCAACACGTGGCGCAGCGGTTGAAAAGCGCTGTCGAGTCGGCGCAGCTCTGGCGCGCTCACTGTGAGCAAGTACACCCCTGTGGGCAACGCGCCGCCAGCTTCATCAAGCAACACGCGCCGCACAAAGGCTTGGTTGAGCGCGCTCTCAACGCGCTCGGTCCATGCGCGGCGCACCTGCTCAGGCTTCGGGCGGAAGTTGCGCAGCGCTTCAAACGATCCTGGCGCGCCCGTGAGTTGGTAAAACTCCTCAAGCGAGAGCACCGCCAACTCAAACTCCAACTGGGTGATGTTGCGGTGCAGGATGGCGAGCTGGGTAGGGCGATTGGCGTCGTAAACGCCGACGAGGCTCTCGGTTTGCAAGTCCACGAGCGGCGCCAGCGCGCGCGTGGTGAAGCGCAGCTCGGTGTCTTTGCCCAGGGGCACGCCGTACTTGTCTGTGATTGCGCCGCCGATGCGCACGCGGTACACCGTGGAAGGCGCGAAACGCACACCGAGGAAGAACTCGTTGTTGAACGGGTCGTAGTAGCTGTACACGCCGGTGAGCGTGACGGGCGGCTCAAAGGTGAGGTTCGGCAGAATGGTCTCGACGGAGATCGGCGCGCTGAAGCGCACGCTGAAACCTCCTTCGGGGTCATGTTGTGGCTCGCCATCTGCTGGGCGTGTGCTCTCCACGGCGGGCAAGGGGATCGTTGTGAAGGTGGACTCTAAGCCTTCGCGCGTGCTTCCTTCGCCGAACGCTGCGCGAACCCCTGGGCGGATGCGCACGGTGTAGGTCTGACCGCGTTGGTAGTTCTCTTCGGGGATGAAGGTCAACGCTTCGCCGCTTGGCGCTGCGCTCAGCGAGGGCGGGGGCGCGATGAAAGCCGGTTGTTTGGCTGGCGGTGTCGTCGGTGCTTCTTGAGGCTCGTCTGACCACACGAAGCGCCCGCGCACGGGTGGCTCGATGCTGAACGCGGCTTCGGCTGAAGCGTGGTCAACTTTCTGGCTAAAGGTCACCGTGATCGGCTGGCGCAAGTCCACGCTGCGCTGGCCGTTGGGCGGCGTGATCGTCTTCACCACAGGCGCTGCCACGCTGAAGCTCCAGGCATACTCTGCATCAAGCAGCGCGCCGGTGGTGTCTTGCAAGCCAGCGGGGACGCGCGCGCGGTAGGTGGTGCCTGCGCGGAGCGGCTGGCTAGGTCGGAAGAGGTACACGCTGGTGTTCAGCCACTGGCCACGCCCTTCCACAGGAGGATCGAGCACGAGCGGCTGCGGCAAGCTCGCTTGCTCATCCAACAGCGCGAGCGGCACCACGGGGCGATTGAACAACACCGTGATGGTGGCGTCGGCGGCGACCTCGCTGGCGTTGGCAGGCGGGATGGTTTGAGCGACGGCAAGCGCGCCGACGGTGGTGAGTTCGAACGTTTCGGCGCGCGCGAGCGCCTTGCCGCTCTTGCTGCGCGCCTCGGTGGAGAGTGAGACAAGGTAGCGCGTGGCAGGCTTCCAGCCCTCTGTCGGTCGGAAAATGGCTACGTTGTCGCTGCTCCAGGTTAGCTCGCCTTGTACAGAAGCGCCTTCTGCTGTCTGCACACGCAGCGCGCGCGCCACCGATGCCCGGTCCATCGCCTGATCGAAGAGCAACTCAAGCGCGGCGTCGGGAGGCAGCTCCTCGCCGCGCAGCGGCTTGCGGTCGAGCAGGATTGGCTCGTCCAGGCGCTGCGGCTGTGGGAAGGATTCGGGCGTGGTGAGTACGTTCAGCGTGACTTGAGGAGTTGGCACAGGCGAGGGTGTGGGCGCAGGCACACCACACGCTGCAAGCGTGAGCAAGCTCGCGCTGATGAGCAGGGGGAACGACCAACGGGCGCGGCGCTGTGCATGTGCGTGCGCGTCGCGCTGAAGAGGCTGCGTGCGCATGTTAGGAAGACCTCCTCGAGCTTACAGGTGATTATCTTCTGAATTGTGAAGACGGCTTGAACGTGACGTTGGTTCCCGTTGGGCGCATGCCACGCGCTCAGTTGCGGCGCGCAGCCGCCCACTCGGGCGCTGTCTCGGCAAGACTTCCGTTGTGCACGCTCGTTTGCGCAGTGACCAATTGGTAATACAGCCCGCGTTGCGCCATCAGCGCCGCATGATCGCCACGCTCAACGATCTGCCCCTCGCGCATCACGAAGATCACATCCGCATCGCGCACCGTGCTGAGGCGATGCGCGATGATGAACGCAGTGCGCCCCTTCAGCAGCACGCGCAGCGCCTGCTGGATGTGCTGCTCGGTCTGGGGGTCAACGCTCGAGGTGGCTTCGTCGAGGATCAAGATGCGCGGGTCGGCAAGCAATGCGCGCGCGAAGGAGAGCAGTTGGCGCTGCCCCAGCGAGAGGCGCGCGCCGCGCTCCTCGACTTGATAGTCGTAGCCCTCGGGCAAGGTGCGGATGAACGCATCTAGCCCCACCGCGCGCGCCGCAGCTTCAATCTCGGCTTGAGTGGCATCGAGCTTGCCATAGCGGATGTTGTCGCGGATCGTGCCGCTGAACAAGAACGGCTCCTGCAACACAAGCGACACTTGTTGGCGCAACGAGGCAAGCGTCACCGTGCGCAGATCGTGACCATCAACCAGCACACGCCCCTCGGTAGGATCGTAGAAGCGCATGAGCAAGTTGATCAGCGTTGTCTTGCCGGCGCCTGTAGGCCCGACGATGGCGACCGTTTGCCCTGGGGCTACGCGGAAGCTCACGCCGCGCAGCGCGTGGCGTCCCTCGCGATCGTAGGCGAAGTGCACGTTCTCAAAGACCACCTCGCCGCGAATGGGCGGGAGCGGCTTAGCGTTGGGCGCATCTTTGATCTCTGGCTCGGTGTCGAGGAACTCAAACACGCGCTCGGCGCTCGCCATGGCACTGAGCACCATGGAGTACACGCGGCTAAGCGCGCTGATCGGCGCCCAGAAGCGCCACAGGTAGTTGATGAACGCGGCGATCACGCCGAACGAGGTGTAGCCCTCGATGACTTGGATCGCGCCGACGACGATGAGGAGCGCCGAGCCGAGCACGCCGATGAAGTCGAACAGCGGCCAGATCAGGTTGTCCAGCCGCACTGCGCGCACGTTCGCCTCGCGGTTCCACTGGTTGATGCGCATGAAGCGCTCGAGGTTTTTCGCTTCGCGCCGAAAGGCTTGCGTCACGCGCATCCCGTTGATGCTCTCGTTCAAGTTCGCGTTTAGGTTCGAGGCGCTGCGGCGCACGTTGCGCCATGTGGTCTCCACGCGCGTGCGCAGCGTGCCAAACACGAGGTACAGCAGCGGCATCACTGCGAACGACGCAAGCGCCAGCGGCGCATTGATCGCCAACATGATGATCACAATGCCGAGCAAGCTCAGTCCCTCGGCGAGGATCATCGTTAGCCCGCCGTTGAGCAGCTCGTTGATCGCGCCGATGTCGCTGGTGATGCGCGACATGATCTTGCCCACGGGGCGGCTGTCGTAGAAGCGCAGGCTGAGCTTCTGGATGTG
Organism: Chloroflexota bacterium; assembly: GCA_030550095.1. GTDB lineage: Bacteria > Chloroflexota > Anaerolineae > J036 > Brachytrichaceae > DRWP01. The sequence goes on from JAUQQA010000004.1 coordinate 21,124, forward strand.
CGCGAACAGCTCCGCGCGCATGTCGTGCATCACGCCCTGACCGATGCGGTTGATGCGGTCAATGCGCGCGTAACCTGCCCACCACCCCAGCAGGCGCAGGAGCATCATCGCGCCGATCAGCGCGATGACCAACGGCACGTTGCCCTTTAGCGCGCCCTCATCAATGAGCAAGGCGATGAGCAGCGGCTCTGCAAGGTTGGCGACGGTGGTGATCAAAATGAAGCCGGCAACGATCAGCAATTGCCGCCGATAGGGCACGAGATAGCGCAACATGCGCCGAAAGTAGGCGTAGTTGAAAGGCCGCTCCTGCGGCTCTTGCTCCAATGCTTCCTCGAAGGCTTCGTATGTGGTCATCGTCTGAGTCGAGAAGTGATTAGCTAGGTGGGGGTGTTTGGAACACTTGCACCACGCCTTGCCAGCGCGCGTTGTTCACGCGGTGCTCCTCGAAGTCACCTGCGTAGTTGCGGATCACCGTGCGCCAGAATTGCTGCGCGGGGACGTTTGCCTCAAGCTCGCCCACTTCCCAGGTGCCAGGGAAGCGGCTGAAGACGCGATGGGCGAGCCAAGTGCCGTGTCCTTGCCGGCGGTACTTGCGCAAGATGAAAAACTCCTCCATGAGCCAGTGCACATGCGCCCCGGGCGCGATGAAGCTGCCGCGCCCAACCCACGCGAAGCCCGCCCAACGTCCTGAGACGCGCAGCAAGAACAACCAGGTGTCCTGGTCGCCGTTCTGCTGCCATGCGTTGAGAAAATGGGCATCGGTATAGCGCCCATCTTCGTTCACGTCGGCGTTGGTCATCGGGCTGAAGTCATAGCAGTAAAGCTCAAACAGCGCGCGCACCACGTGTCGCAGCGCACGCGTTACGGGCACGAGCTCGCGCTCAGCAGCGATCATCCGAGCACCAGGCGCAACGCGGCAATCGCGGCGAGGCTCAGCGCAGCAGCATTGAACCACGCTTGCGGCACGCGCGGCAGCACCCAGCGCCCTGCGAGCACGCCGAGCACAATCATGGGCAACAGCGCAAAGTCGAACAGCAGCCCGCGCGTGGTGAACAACGCCCGCGCTGGATCGAGCGCTGTGAGCGCAGCGTAGATCGGCACCTTTGCCGCGTTGAAGATGAGGAAAAACCACGCGGTGGTGCCGATGAACGCGAGCTTGGGCAACTGTAGCGCCGTGAGATAGACGGTGAGAATGGGACCGGCAGCGTTGGAGACGGCAGTGGCGAATCCCGCAGCGCTGCCTGTGAGGGCGACGCCGAGTTTGCTGTGCGGCTGCAACGAGGCGCTCAACGCTGCGCGCGCAAGGTTCAAGCCGAGCATGATCAACACCAGCGCGCCGATCACGCGGTTGACCTGATCGCGCCCTTGCGCGTCCTCGCCGAGGAGCAACAACGCACCTGCGCCGATGCCGATCCCTAGCGCCACCCACGGCGCCAAAGCGCGCAATGTGTCCCAGCGCGCGTGCTGGCGATACCACACCACGGCAAACACATCGGCAACGAGCAGCAGCAAGAGCGTCGCGCCGACGCCTTCACGGCGCTCAAACACAAGCGCCATGAGCGGCACGACGAGCACACCCGCGCCCGGGATGCCCGTCTTCGAGACGCCGATCAACCATGCCGCGAGCGCGCCGAGCGCCCACTGAGTTGCTGAAAACGAGGATAGGGGCATTAGGGGTAGATGCGGTTCAGTAGGCGCGGGAACGGTGAGGCTTCGCGCACGTGATCGATCCCGCAGATCCACGCCACCGTGCGCTCTACACCCAAACCAAAGCCGCTGTGGGGCACGCTGCCGTAGCGCCGCAGGTCAATGTACCAGCGATACGCTTCGAGGGGCAACCCTTGCTCGCGGATGCGTTGCTCGAGCAGCGCTGCGTCGCTGATGCGCTCGCTGCCGCCGATGATCTCGCCGTAGCCCTCGGGCGCAAGCAGGTCAGCGCTCTTGCAGATCTCCGGGCGATCGGGGTAGGGCTGCATGTAAAACGCCTTCACCGCAGTGGGGAAGCCTGTGACGAAGACAGGGCGATCGAAGAGCTGTGTCAACACTGTCTCGTGCGGGCTGCCGAAGTCCATGCCCCACGTGATGTCAAGCAGCGCTGGGTCGGGGATGTCTTGCAGTGGCTCGCCGTCGCAGTTGAGCACGGTCTCGCCGCGCTGCAAGCGCGCCTGCACATCTTTCAGCCGCTCCAGCGCCTCGTCGTAGGTGATGCGCGGGAATGGCGGCTGCACGCGCTCCAGCTTGCGCGTGTCGCGCCCAAGCAACTTGAGCTCGTTCGCGTTCTCGCGCAGCGCAGTGTGCACGAGGTGCGTCACGAACTGCTCCTCGATCTCAAGCAGTTGATCGAGGTCGCAGAAGGCGATCTCCGGCTCCACCATCCAGAACTCGGTGAGGTGGCGGCGTGTTTTGCTCTTCTCGGCGCGGAACGTCGGACCGAAGCAGTACACGCGCCCGAACGAGAAGATCGTCGCCTCGTTGTAGAGCTGCCCGGTTTGCGCAAGGTACGCCTTCTCGCCGAAGTAGTCCACCTCGAAGAGCGTGGTGGTGCCCTCGGCTGCGCTCGGGGTCAAGATGGGCGTCGTTACCTCGAGAAAGCCGTGCGCGTCCAGCCAAGCGCGGATGGCGCGCATGACGGTGGCGCGCACGCGCAGCACCGCCCACTGGCGCGAGGAACGAATCCACAGGTGGCGATGGTCCATCAAGAACTCCACGCCGTGCTCTTTGGGGCCGATGGGATACTCCTCGGCGCGATGCACAACTTGGAGCGTCTGCACGTCTAGTTCGTAGCCGCCAGGAACGCCAGGCGCGCGCGCGTCGGCGCGCACGGTGCCCGTGATGATCAAACTGCTTTCGAGCGTGAGCTTATCGGCGATGGCGAACAGCTCGTCGCCGACGTTGGGACGAAACACCACGCATTGGCAAATGCCGGTGCCATCGCGAACTTGCAGGAAAACCAACTTGCCCTTGCTGGTGCGGTTGTAGAGCCAGCCTTGAAGCGTGACGGTCTCGCCGACAAGCCGGGGCAAGTCTTGGATGCGCGCGAGGGTCATGCTGTGAATTGTATGCGGGCGAGTGGGGTAAACTTGGCGCGCCCAGCAGTCCATGCAGCTCCTCGACGCGATCCGCCAGCACACGCAGCACATTGCACAGCGCCTCCAGGCAGAGGGCGCGTTGCACCCAGCGCACTCAGATGCTGATCGTCATCGCGCTTTCGCCGAGGTGTTGCTGCGCCCAATGCTGCCAGCGCGCTTTGGGATTTTCTACGGTCGAGCTTTTTCCGCCGACGATGAGACGACGCGCGCCGATCTCACGCTGATCTACGATGCGCTCTACGCGCTGCCCCTAGGCGGGCGGCAGTTAGCCTGCGAGTACGTCTATGCGGCATTTGACGTGCGCGCCTATCTAGACGAGGCACAACTCGCCGAGGCATTGCTCAACATCGCCTCGCTGAAGCGACTGCGACGCGCAAAGGCTACTGCGCACGATGTCTCACCAACGCACCACTTGGGTATTTTCGGCGCGCGCTATGCGCAGCTCTCCGACGATCAGCTAAACCCCTATCTCGGCTACATCCTTGCCGACGAGGCGGAGGACGCGCGCAAGCTGCATCAGCAGCTTAAGGCGCTGGTCGAGTCAGACACGTTGCGCCCCGAGCACACGCCCGATGCTATCGTGTGCCTGCGTGGCGGGTGGATGATCGCACGGCAAACGCTCTCAGGTGCGCTCTCTGTGCCGCGCAGCAGCTTCGCCAAGTTTGGCATTTGGCAAGCTGGCAACCAGTTGCTCACCTTGCTCTACGTGTTGCTCAACCTGAGCCTCTCGCAAATCCAACTGCGCGGCGTGGACCTGATGCGCGTGCTGGAGACGCTCACCCACAGGCATTAGGCGATCGCGTCTCACGGGCGTGTCATCTTCACCACCACGTCACGCATGATTGACCCATCAGGGTTGAGCACACGCGCTTTGAAGCGCCACTCGCCGTCGTTGTTGTCCACCTTGACCAGCAGGGCGTTGTAGCCTTTCTTCAGCGTGATCGGCGGCAGGTCAATGTCGCGAGTGTCATCAGGCATGTAACGGCTGACCTTGTTGCGCCAGATCAGCTCGCCGTTCAGCCATGCCGCAATGCCGTCGTCGGAGTTCATGCCGAGCAGCCCTTTGCGCTCTTCGGGCACCACAATCCACACAAACGCATACGCGACGCTGCGGTAGGAGGGCGAGAGGTAGCGTTTGAGGTCCACGTTGCGCGAGGGCGTGTGGATCGCCCACGCGCGCTTGTCGGATGGCGTGGCGATGTAGCGCGCCTCGCTGTTAGGCAACACATCGTCCTCGAGCGCGCGCCATGGATAGCTGCCGTTCAACCACCACGAGCGGATGTAGCCGTCGCTCGGCATGGGATAGAGGCGGATGCGCTTCTTCGCGCTGCGTCCTTCGGCGTCGGTGGCTGTGAACGTCGCCTCGAGGTAGCCTTCGTCGCTGAGGTCGCTCGGCATCGGGAGCACAGCGGTTAGCCCTTCGGACTCGAGCACCACGCGCGTTTGATCTGCCTCGTGGCGTGTGACGCGCCACTGCGTGCGCACAGCCTCGCGCGCTGCGCCGCGCAGGCGAATGAACTGACCACCCAAGAACGTGTCGCCATCATGCGGGCTGAGGATGCGCACGCTGGGGCCGAGCTTAGGCTTGGTCTCCGTGATCGTCGCCAGGGGGCGCAAGGGGTTGCCCTCGTAGGTGATGCGCACCAAGCCGCGCGAGAAGATGGAGAGGTACCACAACGCGCCGTCGGGTCCGAATTGGATGTCCACCGGCTCGCCCATGTTCTCGGCGAAGACGAGCGTTTCCTTGAAGCGCCCTTGCGCGTCGAGCACCGTGCGCCAGAGTTTCTGCGTGGAGTAGTCACCCCAGAAGAAGTTGCCCTTCATCTCCGCAGGAAAATGATCGCCGGTGTTGAAGTCGCCAGCGGTGACTGAGGCGTTTTGGTTGTTGTGGTGATACGTGTGCGCTTTCGGCGTGCTCGTCTTCGCGTTCACACCCTGACATACGGGGTCGCGCTGGAAACGCGGCACGTCCACCGGACCTTCGACACAGGGCCAGCCGAAGTTGGCACCCGGCGTTGCGATCATCAGCGACTCGTAGGTGTTCCAGCCCACATCGCCGACGTAGGGGAGCTGGGTCTCGGGGTGCAGCGCAAAGCGGAACGGGTTACGAAAGCCATACGCCCAAACGCGTGAGCGCGCGCTCTTCGGGTTTTGCGGGTCGAAGAACGGGTTGCCTGGCACACCCTCACCTGTGCGTGGGTCAATGCGGATGATCTTGCCTTGCAAGTTGTCAATTGCTTGCGCCTTGAGCGCGAGCTGACCGGGGTCTGCGGAGAGCGCGCCCTCGCCCATGGAAGCCCAAAGGTACCCTTGGCGGTCGAACTTAAGCGTGCCGACGGAGTGGTTCTGCGTGTAGCTCCAATGGTCATCAAGCAACACAAAGGCGCTCTCTGGGTCCGCCACATCGCCCTCGACGGTGTAGCGCACCAAGCGCCCACGGCGTGGGCCGTCCGAGTCTTTTTCCTCGCCTGGCGCGTCCCACGTGTAGAACAGGTAGATCCAACCGTTCTCCGCGAAGTTCGGGTCGAGCGCCATGCCGATCAAGCCGCGGTCAACGAAGTTGTTCACCTCGTCTGTGATGTCGAGGAGCGGTTGGGCATAGGTGATGCCATCTTTCCATATCTTCACGCGCCCGGCTTTCTCAGCGATGAAAATGCGCCCGTCGGGGGCAAAGGCGAAGGTGGTGGGCCACTCCAGCCCCCCAACGATGACCTCGGCTTTGAAGCCGGGGGGTAAGACCTCAGCGTGCGGTGGGCGGGCATGAGCGGGCGCTGTGAGGATGAGCGCGGCGCTCATCGAAGCGATCAGAAGCCAGTGCGTTGCGCGGCGCATAGCGGCGTTCATCTTAGCGCCTCACAGGCACGTGGACAAGTTCATCGTCCCACGGTGTTCCATCGGCACGCGTTGCCTTCGCGCGCGTTCCTTGCGCGTCGTACCAGCCGATCCGCAACTGCACCGTTTCGGGCGGCAGGGCAAAAGCGCGTGTCTCGCGCACCAGCTCGTCGGGTCCCCATAGCGAAGTGGGGTATTCGCCCCCAAATGGGGGTGCGTCTTGCTGCGCGATGAGCTGCCCAGAAGCGTCGAGCGCGTGGATGAACAACGTGTAATCCTTGGTGAGCGTGCGCGCGGCGTACCAGGTGAGCGTGATCGCTTGAGTGCCAGCGTTCACTTCGAGCAGGTGAAGAGCACCATCGAAGATCGCAATCGGCGGCTTCGTCGGCGCTGGCGTGGGCGCGCCTTCGATCTTGACACGATCGATCAGCAGCGCGCGCTCTGGGGCGTTGCGGATCGGTGCGCGGATTTCGCGGTGCATTTCGTCAGTGTGGAGAAGCTGTAAGCTTAGCTGCAAACGGGCAGCCCCTGGTTTCGTGCTTTCGGGTACGCGCAGCTCGTATTCGTCGCGGAAGTAAGCGCCGGGTTGCCAAGCGCGAGTGGCGAAACGCCCTTGATGCGGAATCGCCTAGCGCTCGGCGATGCGCCCCTCGTCGAGCCGAACAAGCTCGAGCACGGTTGCGTAACTTCGCTCGGGCATGGCTCGGAGTGCGCCCCAGTACACCACCACGTTCAATGTCTCACCTGGACGGGCGCGCCGTCTTGTGACCTCAGCGTGAATAAGCTCAATGCGATCATCGAAGACGGTGTAATCCGTACCGCGCGGAAGGTTGAACGTGGTGATGAGCGTCTCGCGGTCGAAGGTGACTGGTGGCGTGTAAGCAGGTCGGATCACCATGAACGGCGTCGCTATCGCCAGCGCGAGCATAAGCACAACGAAGATCGTTGCCAGCTTCGTGCTCAGCGCCACCCATCCCAGCGCCACCAGCAGCGCGATCGGGAGCACGCCGGGCATGATCAAGCGCGCGTTTTCCGTGCCCACGTAGCGGCTCAGCCACAAGCCGAACATCACCAGCAACACGCCGAGCCACGCCATCAGCAACGCTAACGCGGTTCGGCTCACCAGCAGCGCTTGTTGGCGCAGCGCTGCTCGCACAATGCCTGCCACTGCCGCGATCAGCATGAGGGCAAACGCCGCGTCCACCCAACGCGGGAAATGCAGCTCGATGCCTAAGTTGCCCCAAAACGAGGTAAACCACAGCGGCAGCGTCTCGACCACCTCGAACAAGGTGAGCGGTGGATCGCGTTGCAGAGCGGCGTTCGCGCGCTCCACTTGTTCCCAAGCCAGCGGATGCCCGTAGCTCACCCAGTTCCACACCAACCATCCGCTGCTCACCAGCACCGCGCCGACGAGGACCCACGCGACGCGTTTAAGCACAACATGCAAGGCAGGCAACGTGCCCTGCTGTGTAGGAAGCCCCGCCGCCAGCAAGGCAGGCACGAACAAGCCTATGCCTTGTAGCTTGCTCAGCAGCGCCAACCCCACCAATGCGCCGAGCACCAAGTAGGCGCGATCGTGCACTGTGGCGCGCGTTGCCATGCGCACCAGCCAATAGCCCACGGCCGTTGCAGCGAGCGTGATCGCGATGTCGTTAGTGACAGTGCTGCTGAGGCTAATGAACTTGGGGTTGAAGGCGACTGCAGCGGTGGCGATCAATGCGGCGGGTGTGCGCATAGCTGGCACAAAGAGCAAACGCGCTGCGGCGTAGATCAGCAGCAGCGTGAACACGCCAAGAAGGGTCGAAAACGCGCGCGCAGCACGCACCGCCCACACCGCGCCGCGGTAGGGAAAGCGCTCAGCGTCAGTGTGAAGATATTGCTGGCGCACGCGCGTGTAGTCCTTGCGCCCAAGCGGATCCGTGTTGAGTTTGTCAAGGAACCAATCCGCGTTGAGATTCTGAAGCGCGCCAAGGTTGCTGCGGTCGAACGGCGCAATCACGAGGGCGACGAGCGCGTAATACAGCGCGGGTTGCGTGACCTCATGAAAAGCGTGCTGATCGAAACGCGGCTCGGGCAACGTCTTGTGTTCTGCGATGAGGTGCGCGTAGTGGAAATGCGCGCCTTCATCGGGCGCCTCGAAGATGGGCAACGACACGTTGTACGCGAGCGAGAGCGCCACGAATGCGGCAAGGATGAGCACCAACAAGCGCGGCGCAGCAAGCGAGTTGACGCGGTTCATTGCGTGAGCCAGCGGAACAAGTTGCGCGCGTAAGTGCGGTTATCGTGTTGGTCGAGATCGGAGCCGGGTCCTGGACCGTTGTGGAAGGTGTTGCGGTCGCAGGTGCCTGCCAGCTTGCCTCCCGCAGCGTTCTCGCGTACCCAGGTGCATACCACGCGATCGCCGGGCAGCAGCCGCGCCTCTTCTTCGGGGCGAATAGCGCAACCGCTGCGCATCAGCGGCGAGCAGAGCGCAAGCACCTTCACAGGGTCGCCAAGCACTTGCACCCGCACGATGAATTGGCTCGCGCCTTCCACGCCGAATGCGCGCACGCCTTCGAAGATGGGGTGCAACGTCTCCACATCGGTGATCACGGTGGCAGGTTGGAAGTTGTCTGGCAGCACCTCGACACCGAATTGGCGCAGGAAGCGGTTGTCGCTCTCCCAGTTGTTTGGTCCGTACTGGAAGTCGGCGTACACCAAGACGCGCCCGCCGCGCTCGTAGTAGGCAGTGAGTGCCGCTACCTCAGCATCGGTAAGCAGGCGCTCGTTTGAGCCAAGCACTACAAGCCGGTAGGGCGAAAGGCGCTCAACCGTGAGCGCAGTTTGCGGCGTGAGGATCAATTCGTCCACCTGCAAGCCGAGGTCGCCCTCAAGCACTTCGATGCGCAGGCGCGTGAAGCTCTCGGGCTTGCTGCCGTCGTCATACACGCGCGAGTGGGGATAGCCGCTCTCAGGGATGTGATCGCCGTTGACGAACAACACGCGCCAGCGCGGCGCAGAGGGCTGTTGCACAGCAGGGCTCACCCCTACGAAGGGAAGGAAAAGTGGCTGCGTGAGTGGCGTCTTCCCTACGACGCTCGGGCTTGGGGTTGAAGGCGCCTGCGCTGGCGCGGGTGGGGAGAGCGTTGCCTGCGGTTGGGCGCCACACGCGCTTAGCAACACGCCTAGCGCCCCCGCCAACGCTTGCTTGGCGAGTTTGCGTCCCATCGCGCCGCAGAGTATAGCCAGCACCCAAGGCGCCTTCTCGTCGCTACAATCCAACCTCATGGACGCAGCAACCGCTCCCGCTTCAAAACCGCGCCTTGCGCTTTACATGCAAGACAAGCATCCGCTCGCCTATGAGCTGGAGATGGCGGAGTATGCCGAAGCGCATGGCTTCAGCGAAATTTGGCAAGCCGATACGCGCCTCGCGCGGGATTGCATCGTGATGATGAGCGCCTTCCTCACGCGCACCAAGCGCCTGCGCATTGGCAGTGGCGTGCTCCCCATCTGGACGCGCAACGCAGCGGTGATCGCTGCGACATGGAGCACGATGTGGGAGCTTGGCAAGCAGGTCAGCGGCGATCCCGATGCGCCTAGCCGTGTGATGTTGGGGCTTGGCGCGTGGTGGGAGCCGATCGCTAGCCGCGTCGGTGTGAAGCGCGAGAAGCCACTCCAAGCCATGCGCGAGTACGTCGAGGCGATCCGCCAACTATTCACCATGGAAGAAGTCACCTATCAAGGCGAGTTCGTCAAGCTCGACCGCGTGCGGCTGGATGTGGTCTTTGGCGACACGCGCCCGCGCGACATCCCGATCTACATCGGCGCCACGGGTGACAAGATGCTAGAACTCGCCGGCGAGATCGCTGACGGCGTAGTGCTGAACTACGTGGTGAGCGTGGACTACATCAAGCGCGCGGTCTCGCTCGTCGCCCAAGGCGCGGCACGCGCAGGTAAAACGCTCGATCAAGTGGATCGCCCAGAGCTGATCGTGTGCGCGCTCAGCGATGAAGATCCCAAGGCTGCTTACTTCGAGGCGAAAAAGCTTGTGGCGTACTACCTGGCGACCGAGCCGCACATCATGAAAGCGAGCGGTGTCCCTGCCGACCTGATCGCCAAAGTGCAAAGCGTGATGGGATGGCCCGCGACAGAAGCAGAGTACATCGCTGCTGCAAAGGTGATCCCCGACGACGTGCCGCGCATGCTCATGGCGGTGGGCACGAGCGCGGAGTGCGTCGCCAAGGTGCGCGAGTACGTCGCCGCGGGCGTCACGTGTCCGATCCTCTACCCGCTGATGGACGACATTAAGGCAGTGGTGGACGCCTTTGCAGGCGCGTTCTGAGCGCTGCGAGTGCAGCGTGTCCTGGCAGGTGCGCAGCCCAACGCTGCCGCAGCGCCTGCCGTAGCACAGGCAGCATAACGGGGAGCCACCGGTCGGCGTCAGGAGCGGCAGGATGGTGAGCGTTGAACCGGTAGCGCACGTATTGCTCGGTCAGCTCGGTGATGAGCGGCGCAATGGCAGGAAGTGCGCGCGTGAGCGCAGCAGCTTGCTCGAACGGCGTGTAATGGGCGCGATACAAGCCCAGCCACTCCGCGTAGCGCAGCATCACGCCGTACGCGCGCGCAACAGAAGGCAAGCCACCTAAGCCCCTGGTCTCCACCCATTGCCACCCTTGGCGGAAGATCATGGCGCCGCCACCCAAGAGCGCTAAGAGCGCCACCCCCCCGATCAGCGCAAACGGCATCGCCGTTCGGCTTGGCGTGGGAGTGCTTCTTGCAAGCGTCGGCGTGGGGAACGGGGTTGAGGTGGGCGCGGGTTGCATCGCCGCCGCGGAGGGCACAGACGTTGGTGTGGGCACGGGGGTGGGTGTTGCAGTCGGCGCTGCTTCTTCTGGAGAGGCAGCAAGCACTTCTTCGACGCGCGGAATGGGCGGCTGTCCTGCCGTCGGCTCGAATTCCACCCAACCGTACTCTGGGAAGAACACCTCGACCCACGTGTGGCTATCGCGTGCTTGGACGCGATAGGTGAGCGTGTCTGCGGCAAGGTCATCGAGGAGAAGTGTGCCCTGGGCGTAGCCGACAGCGAGGCGAGCGGGCACGCCCACGCTGCGCAGCATCATCACCATAGCCGTCGCGTAGTACGTGCAGTAGCCGCGGCGCGCGTGGAAAAGAAGGTAGTCGCTTGCCTCGATGTCAGCGGGCGGCTCGGGCAGCGCTTCGTCGTAGGCGATGTTCTCGCGGAGCCAGCGCTCGACCGCCTCAGCCTTGTCGAACGGCGTTGTAAACCCGCGCGTGATGTTGGCGGCAAGGTCGCGCACGCGCTCAGGCACCTGCGGCGGCACTTGCAAGTAGCGCTCCATCACCCAAGCTGGGTAACGCGTTGACGCACGGCGCAGCTCGCTGATGCTCGCGCGGCTCACCGAACCTTCAGCCTCATAACGGCTCCCAGTTTGGATCGGAGCAAGTGCGCGGAGTTGCACAACAGCGGCGGTGCCTTCGCCAACGGATTCGATGAGCCGCTGTGCCTCGGCTGCGACTCCAAGCGGCTGCCCCGGCGTGAAGAACGTGTCGCTGGTGCGGAACGTGCGGAACGTGGCACGCACGCGCTCGCGGGCAGCGTAGGCGGGCAATCGCAATGCAGCGCCAGGCTGGAGCACCGTGTTTTGCGTGTTGTGCCAAGCGCGCCCGTCGTAGAAGTCGAAACTCGTGGCGCGCCAGTAATAGCGCGCAGGCGGCGCCGTCACCTCCATCACCAGCGCGGAGGACAACGCACGCGGCCCGCTGAGCACAAGCGCACCCTCATAGCGCTCAGCAGGCTGATTCACCGTGCTTGGGGCGCTGGTCTGCAAGGTGCTCAGGCGTTGGCTGAGGCGCTCCACGGCTTCGCGCGCGGCGTGGAGGAATGCTTGAGAATCGGGGATAGGTGGCGCGACGCCTAAGCGCCATCCCACCACGCCACTGAGGAATGCCATGCCCACACTTGCTGCCGCCACCCACATCCCCAATGAGCCAGAGGCACGGTGCGGCGTGCCGAGCCACTGCGTTGCGCGCGCGATGAGCTGCGTGATACCTAACCCAAGGAGCGCGCCGAGCAAAAACACAGCGAGGAAGGGCGCCATGTTGCGCGCGCCAGCGTAGTAATACACGTTGGCAAGCAAGGTCGTGCCCAGCAACAAGATCGCTTGCCCAACGCGCTGGTGGCGCAGCGCCTGCCATGTGGCGCTATAGCCCAAAGCCCACAGCAACGCCGAAAGCACCACGATGAACACCACGGCGTCGCGGATGTTCTCGCCTTGGCTCAGCGCGCGTACCCAGCGCCAGAGCGCCTCGATGATGAAGAGCACGCGCGCGCGCCACTCGCCCATGGCTGCGACTTGAGGGTGGTTGCCGCCGATCAGCGCGACCACAAACGCGCCGTACACAGCCGCGAAGCAGTGCGCAGTGAGTGGCGCAAACGAGCTATAAGCAAGCGCGGTGCCAGCCAGCGCGCTGAGGGCTGCGACGATGAAAATGGAGGTAGTGTGTGCCTCCCACTCCGCAGCCACGATGCTGCCGCCCGTCGCGGCGAGCATCAGCATCACCGCGAGGAGCAACAGCGGGTCGTAACGCCTCCGAGCGCTCATCAAATGTGGATCGGCTGCCCCAAGATGCCGTGCGCCGCTTCCATGAGCGATTCGCTCAAAGTGGGGTGCGCATGCACGGCGCGCGCGATCTCCTCAGTGGTTAGCTCTGCCGACTTCGCTAACACAAACTCAGGCAGAAGCTCGGTCACATCAGGACCGATGCAGTGTACGCCGAGCACCTCGCCATACTTCGCGTCGGCGACCACCTTGACGAAGCCATCGGTGTTGTTGAGCGCGAGCGACTTGCCGTTGGCGCGCAACGGGAATTTGCTCACCTTCACCTCGTAACCGCGCTCGCGCGCTTGGGTTTCGGTCAAGCCCATGCTGGCAACTTGAGGATGCGTGTAAGTGCAGCGCGGCATAGCTTCATAGTTCAGCGTGGGCACGTGCCCTTGATACTTGCCCATTGCCGCAGCGATCGCCTCGGCAGCGACGATGCCCTGCGCCGAAGCAACGTGCGCCAAGCGCAACTTGCCCGTCACGTCGCCGACAGCGTACACGCCAGGCACGTTGGTTTGCATCCGCTCGTCCACCTCAATGTAGCCGCCCTTGTTCAGCGCCACACCGATCTTCTCCAAGCCAATGCCGCTCGTGTTCGGCGCGACGCTCACAGCAACCAACACCCACTCCGCAGCGACGCTTTGCCGCTGGCCGCTGGCGTCCTCATAAAACACGCTCACCTCGCGCTCGCTCACTTTCGCATCTACCACCTTCGCGTTGGCGATCGTCTTGATGCCCATGCGGTTGAACGCGCGTGTGATCTCAGCGCTGATCTCCTCGTCTTCGAGCGGCATGATGCGCGGCAATGCCTCGAGCACGGTCACCTCGGCACCATAGGCGTGGAAGATGTAGGCAAACTCCATGCCGATCGCGCCAGAGCCAATGATCACCATGGACTTTGGCACGCGCTGCACCTCAAGCAATTGGCGATACGTAAACACGCGCACGCCATCTGGCTGCAAAAACGGCAACGTCACTGGGCGCGCGCCAGTGGCGATGATCACGTTGCGCGCGTTGAGGCGTTGCTCCTCGGCGCGGTGCTCCACTAACACTGTGTTTGGCGTGAGCAGCGAGCCTTCGCCGGGATATACGCGGATGTTGTTCTTCTTCATCAGGAACTCAACGCCGCGCACCAAGCGCGTGCTTACCTCGCGGCTGCGCTTGTAGGCCTTGGCGTAGTCCACGCGCAAGTTGTCAAAGCTGATGCCGTAGGTCTCGCCGTCCTTCACCAGCTCGACGATCTCGGCGTTGCGCAGGAGCACCTTCGTAGGGATACACCCCCAGTTGAGGCAAATGCCGCCGAGCTGATCGCGCTCCACAAGTGCCACCTTAAGCCCGAGTTGCGCGGCACGGATCGCCGCCACGTAGCCGCCAGGTCCAGCGCCCAGCACCACCACGTCGTATGTCGGCGCCGCGTTGGTCTGCGATACCGGTGCGGATGTCATGCCAGGGATTATCTCAAGACTCGTTCACGACAGCCGAAATGAAAAAGTGCCTTGCCAGCCCTGCTAGCAAGGCACTTTGCGCCTTGGCAACCTCGCTCAAGGCAAAACAGCCGAGCTCACCTTGCAGTTCCTGCCGCCTGCCACGCTGCGCGCAAGGTTTATCACCTGCTTCTCCGAAGACCATCCAAGCTGCACCCGCTGGATCGTCCCGCGTGGCGAGATGAACACAGTGGTCGGCACACCACTCACGCGGTAAGCGTCTGCGATGGCGTCGTTGTGTTGACGCACGATGCTGAACGAAATGCCATGGTGCTCCGCGTAGGCTTTCACGACCCCCTCATCGTCGTCCCAAATATTGATGCCGATGAACACCACGCCGCGCTTGCGCAACGCGCGATGCGCTGCGACCACAGAGGGCGTCATCTGCTCGCAGTAGGGACACCACGTTGCGAAGAAATACAACACCACCCCACAGCCCTTCAGCTCGCTCAACTGCACAGCGCGCCCACTCATATCGAGCGCCTGGAAGCCCGGTGCAGGCTCCGAAGGCTGAGCGAACGTAGGTGTAGCAACGGCAAGAGCAACCACGAAACTCAGGGCAACCAAAAGCCCCTTGTTGAAGGGAAAGCGTGAAAAACGGTTCATGAGGTAACACCTCCCGCGCGTGTAGTGTTGTGGCGGAGTGTATAGGGTGCTGCACCTCAGTTGCATGACGCTGCGCTGAGAATTTGCCCCTCGTTTTCTGCCTGAGGAGGAGGGAGCAGAAGTGAGTAAGATCAAAGCAATCCAGCAATCACGGAGGTTGCTATGACCGAGATCACAACCGTTGCGACCCAGGCACAGCAGGTGTTTCACCCCTCACCCGAGGTCGTCGAGCGCGCGCGTATTAAGAATTGGGAGGCGGTCAACGCGCAAGCGTCTGCCGACCCGCTCGGCTTTTGGGCAGAGCGTGCAAGCGAGCTGGAATGGTTCCAACGCTGGGAGAAGGTGCTCGACGACTCAAACAAGCCGTTCTACAAGTGGTTTGTGGGCGGCAAGTTCAACATCGTGCACAACGCGCTCGACCGCCACATGAAGACATGGCGCAAGAACAAAGTAGCCTTCATCTGGCAGGGAGAGGACTTCAGCGAGCGCATCATCTCCTACGGCGAGCTATACCGTGAAGTCAATCGCTTTGCGAATGTGCTCAAGTCGCTCGGTGTGAAGAAAGGCGACCGCGTCACGATCTACATGGGGCGCGTCATCGAGTTGCCTGTGGCGATGCTTGCGTGCGCCAAGATCGGCGCGGTGCACTCCGTGGTGTATGGCGGCTTCTCGGTAGAGGCACTACGCGGGCGCATCGCCGACTCGCAAAGCAAAGTGCTCATCACTTGCGACGGCGCCTACGTCAACGGCAAAGTGGTGGAGCTGAAACGCATCGTGGACGAAGCGCTCGCGCCCGGCGACCTGCCTGTTGAGAAGGTCGTGGTGTACAAGCGCACGGGGCGCGAGATCGGTTGGGTGGAAGGGCGCGACCTTTGGTGGCACGAATTGATGAAAGACGCAAGCCCCGTGTGCGAGACCGAGGTGATGGACGCCGAGGATCCGCTCTTCATCCTTTACACCTCTGGCTCCACTGGCAAGCCTAAGGCGCTGCTGCACACGCATGGCGGCTATGCGGTGTACACCTACACCACCTTGCGCTACGTCTTCGATGTGCAGGACGACGACCGCTACTGGTGTGCCGCCGACCCCGGCTGGATCACGGGACACTCGTACATCGTCTATGCGCCGCTGATGAACGGCGTCACCAGCATCATCTACGAGGGTGGGCCTGCCTATCCCGAGCCTGATCGCTGGTGGCGCATCGTCGAGCAGTATGGCGTGACCATCCTTTACTGCGCGCCAACCGCCATTCGCGGCTTCATGCGCTTCGGCGGGGAGTGGCCCAAGAAGCACGACCTCAGCAGCTTGCGCTTGCTCGGAAGTGTGGGCGAGCCAATCAACCCCGAGGCGTGGTTGTGGTACTACCACAACATCGGCGGTGGGCGTTGCCCGATCATGGACACGTGGTGGCAAACGGAGACCGGCGGTTTCATGATCACGCCGTTGCCTGTCGTGCCTCTCAAGCCTGGCAGCGCCACACGCCCGTTCTTCACCATCAAAGCCGAAGTGGTGGACGACCACGGCAACCCCGTGAAGCCTGGTGAGGAAGGCTACCTCACCATCACCACACCGTGGCCCGGCATGGCGCGCACGATCTTCGGCGATCCCGACCGCTACGTGCAAACCTACTGGTCGCGCTACCCTGGGCGCTACTTCACAGGCGACAGCGCGCGCGTGGACGAAGATGGCTACTTCTGGATCATCGGGCGCGTTGATGATGTGATCAAGGTCAGCGGTTATCGCCTCGGCACGGCTGAGATTGAAAGCGCGTTGGTCTCGCACCCAGCAGTCGCAGAGGCAGCCGCAATTGGCTTGCCGCACGAAATCCGCGGCAACGCGATTTACACCTACGTCATCCTGCGGGCAGGCTACGAAGGTACCCCAGAGCTGGCTGAGGAACTGCGCCAGCATGTGGGCAAAGTGCTCGGTCCAATCGCGCGTCCTGAGAAGGTGGAGTTCGTCACCAAGCTGCCGAAGACGCGCAGCGGCAAGATCATGCGCCGTGTGCTGAAAGCGCGCGCGCTTGGCTTACCCGAGGGCGACCTCACCACCCTTGAGGAGTAACGCGCGCTCGCTTATCCTAGTCGAACAATCGAGGTAGATTGCATGAGCACCATCACACGCGAAGCGATTCTCGCTTGGTTGCGCGCCTACGCAGAAGTCATCGCTGAGCAAAAAGACTTCCTCACCCAACTTGACATGGCGATCGGTGATGGCGATCATGGCGCCAACATGCACCGCGGCATGCAAGCCGTGCTGAGCAAGCTCAACGACGTTGCAAACCAAGACATCGGCACCATCTTTAGAACCGTCGCCATGACGTTGCTGAGCACGGTTGGCGGCGCCAGCGGGCCGCTCTACGGCACGTTCTTCTTGCAAATGGCAAGCGTCGCCAACGGCAAGACAGCGCTGACGCCCGCAGAGTTCAGCGAGGCGCTGAAGCGCGGCATTGACGGCATCGTAGCTCGGGGTAAGGCAGCTCCTGGCGAGAAGACCATGATTGACGCGCTGTTGCCCGCCTTCGAGGCGTTGAAGTCGAGCCTCGACGCGGGAGCGAGCTTTGCGGAAGCCGTGCGCGCCAGCGCTGCCGCAGCTGCTGCCGGGCGCGATGCCACGATCCCCATGGTGGCGAAAAAGGGACGCGCCAGCTACCTCGGCGAGCGCAGCGCGGGTCACCAGGACCCCGGCGCCACCTCCTCGCATTTATTGCTTGAGACCGCAGCTCGCACACTGCCTGAGGCGTCCTAGATGGTCAGCCTGGTGCTTGTTTCGCACAGCCGCGCCCTTGCCGAGGGCGCGGCTGCTTTAGCGCGCGAGATGGGCGGCGATGTGCCCATCGCGCTCGCTGCTGGGCTTGACGATCCACCCGGTGCCATCGGCACTGACGCAATGAAGGTATTAGCTGCTATCGAGCAGGTCTATTCTGAGGATGGCGTTGCAGTGCTGATGGATCTCGGTAGCGCCGTGCTCAGCGCTGAGACGGCGCTTGAGTTCCTCGACGAGGAACGCCGCGCGCGCGTGCGATTGTGCAACGCGCCTTTCGTCGAGGGCGCGATTGCGGCTGCAGCCCAGGCACGCATAGGCGCCTCGCTTGAGCAAGTGGTTGCAGAAGCAGAAGCGGCAGGGCGCGACAAGGGCATTGCGCCACAACAGCCCAGGTCACCCCACGAGGTCGCGGAACCCACTCCGCTTGCCGTGCCACCAGAAGGCACGTTGAAAGCACAGTTCACGTTGCCTAACGTGCTCGGCATCCATGCCCGACCCGCAGCGCGCATCGTTCAGATGCTCAGCACGCTGCAAGCCGAGGTCACGGTGCGCAACGTGACGCTAGGCAGTGCACCTGCAAACGCGCGCAGCCTCAACGCGCTTCTGCTGCTTGGCGCGCGCAAAGGACACGTTGTTGAAGTAAGCGCCGCTGGTCCAGATGCCGCACGCGTCTTAGACCAGTTCCAAGCGCTGATCGCGGAGAACCTCGGCGACCCACCAGAGGAAGGAGCAACCACAGGCGTTGTCTTAGCCGCGGTGCCCGAAGGCGCGCTGAAAGGCATTGCTGCATCACCTGGCGTTGCAATGGGGAAGGCGCACTGGCTACACCGCGCGACGCCGCAAGCACAGGCAGAAAGCCACGCCAACACCCCCCGCAATGCTGCTCACGAACGCCAACGCCTGGAGCGCGCGCTGGCTCAAGCGCGTGAGCGCATCGCAGCGCTGAGCGAACACGTAGCGCGCGCACACGGCGCGAGCGCAGCAGCTATCTTCCAAGCACACCTCTCCCTTCTCGACGATCCAGCACTCCGCGCCGAAGCCGAGCGCGCCCTCAGCGAGGGCTTCTCGGCAGAACAAGCGCTCCAGCGCGCAGCTGCGCAGCTTGCCGAGCCGCTTGCGCAGTCGGAAGATGCGCTCTTGCGTGCGCGCGCTGCCGACGTGAACGATGTAGTTCAGCAGGTGTTAGCTCAGCTTGCGCCCTCTGCCCTAGAGGAGCACCAACTCTCAGCAGACAACACGCCGCTTGTGCTGTGCGCTGAGGCGTTCGCGCCCTCTGAAGTAGCACGCTTACCAGCAAACGTTGTTGCGCTTTGCGCAGTGGGCGATAGCGCCGTGAGCCATGCAGCGATCTTGGCGCGCGCAGCGGGTGTGCCTGCGGTGTTTGGCGTAGGTGAAGCGCTGCGCACAGTTGGCGATGGACACACCCTTATCGTTGACGGCGACGGTGGTTTTGTGCTCGCCGCCCCTTCTGCCACACTGCAAGCACACTACGCAGAGCGCCTTGCGCAGCGTGATCAGCAGCGCCGTGCTGCACAACAAGCCGCGCATCTCCCTGCACAGACGCGCAGCGGCAAGCGCGTCGAGGTTGCCGCCAACATCGGCAGCTTAGAGGACGCGCAGCGAGCGCTCGAGCAGGGCGCGGATGGGGTTGGCTTGTTTCGCACAGAGTTCCTGTTTCTGGACCGCACAGCGCCACCCGACGAAGAGGAACAGTATCATGCTTACCGCGCCATTGCCGCGTTGCTACAAGGTCGGCGTCTGGTGGTGCGCACGCTGGACGTAGGGGGTGATAAGCCATTGGCTTGGCTAGCGCTGCCCAAGGAGAACAATCCGTTTCTTGGGCTGCGCGGGCTGCGGTTGTGCTTGGCGCGTCCCGAAGTCTTTCAGGTTCAGCTACGAGCGTTGGCGCGTGTGGCGTGTGAGTTCCCGTTGCACGTGATGTTCCCGATGGTGAGCACGCTGGAAGAATGGCGTGCAGCGCGCGCGATGTGGGAGGAAGTTGCGGCGCCGCTCGGTGCACGTGCGGCTTTGGGGATCATGGTAGAGACACCAGCCGCTGCTTTGCAAGCAGAACTGTTTGCGCCTGAGGTGGATTTCTTCTCGGTGGGCACCAACGACTTGACGCAGTACGTCTTCGCAGCGGAGCGCGGCAACCCAGCTCTAGCGCATCTCAACGATGCGTTTCATCCTGTGGTGCTTGCGCTGATCGAACGTGTGTGCCAAGCAGCACATGCGCACGGCAAGTGGGTGGGGGTATGCGGAGAGCTAGGTGCTGACACGCGTGCAATTCCCGCGCTGGTTGCGCTCGGCGTGGACGAATTGAGCGTGGCGCCAGCGGCGGTTGCACGCGTCAAACAGACCATCCGCGCATTGCCCTAGCTGCGGCGTCTCAAAACGCGCCGCGTCCTTTGATCACCGCAGGGATGGTGCGCAGCAAGATGAAGATATCGAGCCAAAGGGAGTAGTTGCGGATGTAGTAGAGGTCATCCTCCACATGCTCGTGCATTGGGCGCTCACTGCGGCCGTTGATCTGCCACCATCCGGTCATGCCAGGGGGCACAGCGAAGCGACGACGCTGCCAAGGTTGGTAACGTTCGACCAGCCAGGGGAGCTCAGGGCGCGGGCCGACCAGGCTCATCTCGCCTTTTAGCACGTTGAAGAGCTGCGGCAGTTCATCGAGGCTGAAGCGCCGAAGCCAACGCCCAAGCCGGGTCACGCGCGGGTCATTGCGGCGTTTGTGTGGCACGCCGCTGGGTGGCTGCTGTGGTGCATCAACGTACATCGTGCGGAACTTGTACATGCCGAACGGGCGTCCGCCCTCGCCGATGCGCTCTTGCTTGATCAGCGCTGGGCCTGGCGAATCGAGGCGGATGAGCACGCCGATCAGTAGCATGAGCGGCGCAGTGACCACAAGCGTGAGCGAACCGATGATGAGGTCCATCAGCCGCTTGAGCGCGCGGTTGAAGCTGTCGTCGAGTGGCGAGTGACGCAGCCGCAGCAGTGGTACGCCGTTTAGGTCCTCGACGCGCGTGGTGAACCAAGCAAGGTCAAGCACGTCAGGCACCAGGCTGATCTGCACAGGGAAAGGTTCGAGGGCTTGGACGAGAGCCAACAACTGGTTATAGGCGCTGCGCCGTAGCGCGAAGATCACCTCAGTCACGCTACCTTGGCTAACGAGGTTTGTAAGATCCTGGGTGCTCCCGACAACAGCAAAGCCTTCGAAGCTACCGCTTGGAGCCAGCGCGTCATCCACGAAGCCAATCACATGCACCTTTTTGCCGGTCTTGCTAAGCTGCCGTGCAATGTTCAAGCCGAGCGACGTTGCACCCACAATCAGCACCGAACTGGGCTTGGTGTTGCGTGCTCTCAACGCATGGTGAACCGAGTGGGTCATCAAGAGAAAGGCAAAACTAAGCCCACTAAACAACAAGAACTTCTGAGGTGGTAACACTTGCGGGAAAAAGTAGAGAAAGCTTGCAACCAGCACAAGTGCAAGAAAGTTTGCTTTAAACAGAGCACGCAGCTCTTCGAACAAGGTTGAGCTGCGAATCCAACACGAATCACCACGCACCAGAGCAAGCCCCCAAAACAGTCCAACCATTGCGTACAGCCCCCACTCCACCGTTAGCGCTCCTCTGTCTAGCGAGGGTTGTGCGTAAACGGCCAAGGACAATGCCAGAAGAACAAGAGCTAAGTCAAAGAAGAACAAACCGACGCTCCAACGGTTAGCCCGATGCTGGTATGTGGTGTTACCCTGTTCCATAGGTTGTCATTTCGGGTAAAGCGAACTTCTTTGCGTTCCCCCCTAAGTGCAGCGATGCGCAACTGCGAAGACATCGGGAGGTGCTGTCTGGATTCTAGTGCTCATAGGAGCACGCGACAAGGTTGAGCAAACGATTTCAAAGAGCATTTGCACGGATTCGTGCTGGTACTGAGTCGGCACTACCTGCAAAAGCTGCTCCACCCGTAGAATCCCTCCACGCGATGACCGGAAAGCAATGGTCGCGACGGTGCTTTCTTGCATTAGCAAGCGCAGCACTGCTCAGCGCGCTGCGTGCGCGATCATCGTACGCACAACGGCTGCCGCCCGAGGACGACCCACGCGCACTCCTCCGCCCAACACCACGACCGCGCCCGCCTTTGCGCGCGCGTGTGCCTATTTTGATGTATCACTACATCTCTGCGCCGCCTACGCCCAACGACCGCCTGCGCTACAACCTGAGCGTGCCGCCTGCGGAATTCGAGCTGCACCTCGACATGCTCCAACGCTTAGGATACACCACCATCAGCCTCTACGACCTCTACGCGCATCTCAAAGACGGCGCGCCGTTACCGCCAAAGCCCGTTGTGCTCACTTTCGACGACGGCTACCTCGATGCCTACACTGAGGCCTTCCCACGCCTCAAGGCACGCAAGATGACCGGCACATTTTTCATCGTCACGGACTTCATCAACTTTAGAAACCCAAACCACCTCACCTGGGCAATGGCACGCGAGATGGCAGAAGCCGGGATGAGCATTGAGCCACACTCACGCACGCACCCCGACCTGCGCAACCGTAGCCACAATTTCCTCGTGTGGGAAATCTTGGGTCCCATCGAGCAGATCACCTACTACGCCTATGGCGAGCGCCGCCGCCCGCGCTTCTTCTGCTACCCATCAGGGCAGTATGATGATCACGTCATTCGCTTTCTCAAAACAGTGGACATTTGGGCAGCAGTGACCACACAACCTGGTCTGGTGCACACGCTACAAAACGCGTACACATGGTCACGTCAGCGCGTGCTGCCTGGGATGAACGCTAAGCAGTTCGCCCGCTTACTTGGAGAGTCGGTGTAAAAAGCAAGCCCGCCATGCCCATTCGCATCTTGCCCGATGAAGTCGTGGCGCGCATCGCTGCTGGCGAAGTCGTGGAGCGGCCGGCCTCTGTTGTGAAAGAGCTGGTGGAGAACGCAATTGACGCCGGCGCCAGTGAAATCCGCGTGGAGTGCCTCGAAGGCGGCAAGCGGCTAATCCGCGTCACGGACAACGGCAGCGGCATTCGCAGCGACGAAGTGGCGCTTGCGTTCGCGCATCATGCCACCAGCAAGTTGCGCTCAGCAGACGACCTCGCCGAAATTCGAACGCTAGGGTTTCGCGGCGAGGCGCTCGCAAGCATCGCGGCAGTAGCGCAGGTGACGTGTCTCACGCGACATGTTGAGGAGAACCTCGGCACACTTGTGCGCCTCGAGCAGGGGCACGTGGTGAGCGAGTCACGCGTGGGGCGCGCACCAGGCACGACGATGACCGTCGAGCACCTCTTCGCCGCGGTGCCTGCACGCCTCAAGTTCCTCAAGACCACCCAAACTGAGCGCGGTCACATTGACGCGCTGCTCACTCGCTACGCCCTCGCGTACCCGCACATCCGCTTTGCGTTGCTCCACGAAGGAAAACTTGTGTTTCAGTCGAGCGGCAATGGCAACTTACGAGATGTGCTTGTGGCGGTGTACGGCGCCGAGATGGCAGCGAACATGGTGCCCGTGGAAGGCGAGCACGACGCGATGCGCGTGTGGGGCTTCGCAGCGTTGCCTTCGCTCGATCACGCGAACCGCAGCAAGATCACACTCTTCGTGAACGGGCGACCCGTGCAAGACGCCAAGCTCGGCTACGCCGTGATTCAGGCGTATCACACGCTGCTGATGACCGGGCGCTACCCCATTGCCGTTATCATGGTGCAGCTCCCGCCGAGCGAGGTGGATGTGAACGTGCACCCCGCGAAGGCGGAGGTGCGCTTTCGCGACCCCGATGCAGTGTTTAGCCTGGTGCAGCGCGCCGTGCGCAAGGCGTTGCTCGACCATCTCCAGCCCACGCCGATTCACCTTTCGACCTCATCACGCATCCCGCAACCGCCCGAGGAACGGATTGAGTCCGCCGAGCAGCGAACCGCTGCACCTGCATCTCCTGCGCAAGCGTTACCCACAGCCCAGCAACCTCCGCTGCGCGGCAGCGAGGCGTGGGAACAGGTCGGCATCCCTAAGCAAACACAACGTCCGCCGGAACCGACGCATGACGCCCTTAGGCTTCCCGGTGTGCGCGCCGAGGTGAATGCACTGCCGGCGCTGCGCGTGCTCGGGCAGCTGGCGCAAACTTACATCCTCGCCGAAGGGCCAGAGGGGCTTTACCTGATTGACCAGCACGCTGCGCACGAGCGCATCCTATGGGAGCGCTTGTTGGCGCAGCGCGAATTGGGCGCAGTGGAGTCGCAGGCGTTGCTCGACCCGGTTGTGGTCACGCTGCCCATGGAGAGCGCGGCGCTGCTCGAGGAAAACGCGCCGATGCTGCGCGACCTCGGCTTCGAGGTCGAACCCTTTGGGAACAACACGTTCCTCGTGCGCAGCGTGCCAGCCATCATGATCCAAGACGACATCAGCGCTGCAGTGCGCGAGATCGTCGCCGATCTTGAGAGCAACGAACCTGTGCTGCGGCGAGAGCTTGAGGCGCGCGTGTTGCGGCGCGTGTGCAAGCGCATGGCCATCAAAGCGGGGCGTGTGCTTTCGTTTGCTGAGATGCAAGCGCTGGTGCGCGACCTCGAGGCGTGCGAGTCGCCGCGCACGTGCCCTCACGGGCGCCCCACCATGATTCATCTCGGGTTGACGCAGCTGGAGAAAGCGTTCGGTCGTTTGGGCTAAGCACCGAGCGGCTCTGCCCACTCGCGCGTCGGGATCAGCGCTAGCACCTCGCGCAGCCGCTTCACACGGCGCGTGTAGTAGCGCTCGAACACATCGCGTGGGTCCACCAAGATCGCGTCCATGCCGATGTTCAGCGGGCCCACCACGTCGGCAAAGAAGTTGTCGCCGATGTAGATCGCCTCTTCGGGGTCCAAGCCGCCCGCCAGCTCGAGCGCGCGGTAGAAGATGCGCGGGTCAGGTTTGTAACAGCCAGCCTCGCCCGCAGAAAGCGTGAAATCAAAGAACGCCTCAAAGCCATACTGCGCCACGATCGGCTGCAATGGCTCTTCGCGGTTGGAGACCAAGCCGAGGATGTAACCTGCCTGCTTGAGCTGCGTGAGCACGGGGCGCGTATCGGCGAACACCACATCCTGCGGCTCGTAGTGCTCGAAGAAGTCTTGGATGCGCTGCGCGCAGTCCTCGCAATTGCGCACGTTCATCGCGTTGAGCAGGATCTGGTTGTAGTTCACCCAAAAGCTGCGCTTGTCGTAGCGCGCGAGGTCCACATCGGCTTGTGCGCTTGCCCAGTAGCGGTGTGCCTCGCGCTCGCAGATTTTGATCTGTCGCTCGGTGAGCTGAATGCCCACGCGACCCGCATACTCGACAAACGCCTCGAAGCCTTCAGGCTGGTTCGCCCGCAAGGTTCCATCCAGGTCAAAAATCACGGCTTTGATCATGGCTGTCGTGCAGTGTAGCAGCCTTGGCGTGGCACAATTGCAAGCCGCCGTGAACCTCATTCGACCCGACGACCTTGCGCTTGTTGTGGATGCGCGCGGCAAGGCTCACGTGATCAAACTGCGACCTGGCGCGCGCTTCGAGACCCATCACGGCTTCATACCCCATGACGCGGTGATCGGACAACCATGGGGGTGTGTAGTTGAATCCTCGCTTGGGCATCCGTATCTTTTCGTGCAGCCAAGCATCGCTGACCTCATCACACACATCAAGCGCAGCTCACAGGTGATCTACCCAAAGGACAGCGCCTACATCCTGATGCGCCTCAATGTGCGCCCGGGCGCGCGCGTGTTGGAGTGTGGCTGCGGCAGCGGCGGTTTAACAACAGCGCTGGCGAGCGCCGTAGGACCCACAGGACACGTGTTCTCGCAAGATGTGCGCGAGGATTTCATCGCGCTCGCGCAGCGCAACCTCGAGCGCGTCGGCTTGGCGCAACGCGTCACCTTCTTGCGCGGCGACTGCGCGCAGGGCTTTCTCGTGTCTGAGCCAGTGGACGCCGTGTTTTTGGATCTGCCCGCGCCGGAGTTGTGCGTGGCGCAGGCGCGCGCCGTGCTCAAGGACGGCGGCTTCTTCGGCTCGCTGGTGCCCACGACCAACCAGGTTGTCAACCTGCTGCGCGCGCTTGAGCGCGCCCGCTTTGGCTTACTTGAGGTGGAAGAGCTCCTGCTGCGGCGCTACAAGCCTGTGCCTGACCGATTGCGCCCGCAAGATCGCATGGTGGCGCACACAGGCTATCTGATCTTCGCGCGCGCGATCGTCACCGCATTGCCCCAAGCACAACCCACCCAAGAAGACGACGATGCACACATGGACGCACCAGACGAGACAACGTAAACAATGCCCCAGCATGACCTTACCAGACACCGCCAACATCTCCAGCCCTGGACCAAATGTCGCGTTCCTCGCAGCCGCGTCTACGTGCCCATCGTGCGCCGCTAGCGGCAAAATCCCCCGCCATGGACTTTCAACACCCGAGGTGGGCAACCTGCCTCGGGTGTTGAACTTTCTCCCCAAACGGTCAGCGCACTAGAATTGCCGCTATGCCAGGCAAGCCGCCGTTGATCGCGTTGCTCAACGAGCGCATCCTCATCTTGGATGGCGCCATGGGCACGATGATCCAGAGTTACAAGCTGAGCGAGGAGGATTACCGCGGCGAGCGCTTTCAAGATCACCCCGTCGAGTTGCTCAACAACAACGAGGTGCTCAATCTCACGCGCCCCGACATCATCCTTGACATTCACCACCAATATCTCGAAGCCGGCGCGGACATCATCGAGACCAACACGTTCAACGCACAAGCAATCAGCCTTGCCGACTTCGAGATGACCGACCCCGCGCTGATCCGCGAGATCAACCTTGCCGCAGCGCGGCTCGCGCGCCAGGCAGCGGACGAATATACGCGGCGCGACCCGAGCCGCCCGCGCTACGTCGCTGGCGCGATCGGTCCCATGAACCGCACGCTCTCGCTCAGCCCCGATGTGAATGACCCTGGCTTCCGCGCGGTGACGTTCGACGAGGTCATGCGCGCCTACTACGACCAGGCAAAGGCGCTGATCGAGGGCGGCGTGGACCTCTTGCTTGCGGAGACCACCTTCGACACGTTGAACCTCAAAGCCGCGCTCTATGCTATTCAAACGCTCTTCGCCGAAGGCGTGCGCCAGGTGCCAGTGTGGGTGAGCGTGACGATCACCGACCAAAGCGGGCGCACGTTGAGCGGTCAGACGCTGGAAGCGTTTTGGGCAAGCGTCCACCGCATGCCGCTGCTCGGCATGGGGTTGAACTGCTCGTTGGGCCCGCATGAAATGCGCCCCTACATCGAGACAATGGCAAAGGTGACGCAAACGTATGTCTCGTGTTACCCTAACGCTGGATTGCCCAACGCCTTCGGCGGGTACGACATGCCGCCGGATGTCTTCGCTAGCGCGATGGGGGAGTTCGCGCACAACGGCTGGCTGAACATCGCCGGCGGCTGTTGCGGCACCACGCCCGCACACATCGTCGCCGTGCGCGAAGCGGTGAAAGGCGCTAAGCCCCACGTGCGCAACCGCCCTTCGCATCGCACCTACTTCAGTGGCTTGGAGCTGGTGAGCCTGGAACCAGCGCAGCCGCCCACAGAAAGCGCAGCATCAACCCAGCCCACAGGTGGCGCTGCCTCCAGCTTTTTGATCATCGGCGAACGCACCAACGTCACCGGCTCGCCCAAGTTCGCCAAGCTGATCAAAGAGGGCAAGTTTGAGGAAGCGTTGAGCATCGCGCGCCAACAGGTGGAAAACGGCGCGCACATCCTCGACGTGAACTTCGATGAAGCGCTGCTGGACGCAGAGGCAGCAATGACGCGCTTCCTCAACCTGCTCATGGCAGAGCCGGACATCGCCCGCGTGCCAATCATGATTGACAGCTCCAAGTGGAGCGTGATCGAAGCTGGGCTGAAGGCACTACAAGGCAAGTGCATCGTGAACTCGATCTCGCTCAAAGACGGCGAGGCGGTCTTCAAGCAACGCGCAGAGATCATCAAGCGCTTCGGCGCTGCGGTGGTGGTCATGGCGTTCGACGAGCGCGGACAAGCCGACACGTTTGAGCGCAAGATCGAGGTGTGCCAGCGGGCTTATAACATCCTCGTCAACGAGGTCGGCTTCCCGCCTGAGGACATCATCTTCGACCCCAACGTGCTCACGATCGCCACGGGCATCGAAGAGCACAACAACTACGCCGTGGACTTCATCCGCGCGGTGCGCTGGATAAAGGAAAACTTGCCCGGCGCGCGCACCAGCGGCGGCATCAGCAACCTCTCGTTTAGCTTCCGCGGCAACAACAAAGTGCGCGAGGCCATGCACAGCGTCTTCCTCTACCACGCCATTCGCGCCGGGCTGGACATGGCGATCGTCAACGCCGGTCAGCTTGCGGTGTACGAGGAGATCGAGCCAACGCTGCGCGAGCTGGTGGAGGACGTGGTGCTGAACCGCCGTCCCGACGCCACCGAGCGGCTCATCGCCTACGCCAACGCCATGCAGAAAGAGACCAGCGCCCAGGCGAACGAAAGCCAAGCACTGGCTTGGCGCACGCTGGACGTGGACGAGCGCCTCAAGCACGCGCTGATCCATGGCATCACCGACTACATCGAGGCCGATGTGCTCGAGGCGCTGGAGCGCTACGGCGAGCCGCTCAAGGTGATCGAAGGGCCGCTGATGGCGGGCATGAACATCGTCGGCGATCTGTTCGGCGCGGGCAAGATGTTCCTCCCGCAGGTAGTGAAAAGCGCGCGCGTGATGAAAAAAGCCGTCGCTGTGCTTGAGCCATACCTCCTCGCACAAAAAGCCGCTGGCAACAGCGGCAGCGCGGGCAAAATCGTCATCGCCACCGTGAAGGGTGACGTGCACGACATCGGCAAGAACATCGTCAGTGTGGTGCTCGGCTGCAACAACTACGACGTGATCGACCTGGGGGTGATGGTTCCAGCAGAGAAGATCCTCAAAACCGCGCGCGAGGTGGGCGCCGACCTCATCGGGCTGAGTGGGCTGATCACGCCCTCGCTCGACGAGATGGTGCACGTGGCGCGCGAGATGGAACGCGAAGGTTTCACCGTGCCGCTGCTGATCGGCGGCGCAACCACAAGCAAGGCACACACCGCGCTGAAGATCGCGCCCGTCTATTCACACCCCGTTGTGCATGTGCCCGATGCCAGCCGCGCTGTCGGCGTGGTTGGCGCGCTGCTCAACCCAGCGCTGCGCGATCAGTTCATCGCCCAAAATGCCGAGGAGCAGCGCCAGCTGCGCGAGCAGTTGGGGCAACCTGAGCGCAAATCCCTCCTGCCACTCGCGGAAGCACGCCGCCGCAGGTTCATCTGGACCCCAGAGACGCACGACTTCACCAGCGAACCCGCTTTCATCGGCGTGCGCGTGATCGAACCGCAGCACATGCCGCTGCGCGAGCTGGTGAACTACATTGACTGGACGCCCTTCTTCGCAGCATGGGAGCTTGCCGGGCGCTTCCCACAAATCCTTGACGATCCCGTAGTCGGCGAACAGGCGCGCAAGCTCTATGCCGACGCACAGGCCCTGCTCCACCGCCTGGTGCAAGCAGACCTCAACACGCGCGCCGCACGACATCGCACAGGGGCTCACGACGAAACACCGCCCAACACGCTCTATGCGCGCGCCGTGTACGGCATTTTCCCCGCCAACAGCGTGGGCGACGACATCGAGGTGTATGCAGACGAATCACGCAGCCGCGTGCTGGTCACCTTCCACATGCTGCGCCAGCAAATGGACAAAGGCACGCGCGAGGGCGCGCACAACCTTTGCCTAGCGGACTTCGTAGCGCCAAAAGAGAGCGGCGTGGTGGACTACATCGGCGCGTTTGTGGTGAGCATCCACGGCGCACAAGCCATGGCAGAAGCGTTCAAAGCCCAAGGCGACGACTACAACGCTATCCTCATCGAAGCGCTCGCCGATCGGCTTGCCGAGGCGTTCTCCGAGCGCCTGCACAAACAAGCCCGCGACGACATGGGCTACGGCTTGAGCGAAAACTTCACCAACGAAGACCTCATCGCCGAGAAGTATCGCGGCATTCGACCAGCGCCGGGGTACCCAGCT
The DNA here is from genome assembly GCA_030550095.1 of Chloroflexota bacterium. GTDB lineage: Bacteria > Chloroflexota > Anaerolineae > J036 > Brachytrichaceae > DRWP01. The sequence goes on from JAUQQA010000004.1 coordinate 50,537, forward strand.
TGTCCCGACCACAGCGAAAAACGCCTCATTTGGCAATTGCTCGACGCAGAGCGCAACGCGGGCGTGAAGCTCACGGAGAGCTGTGCCATGTGGCCTGCCAGCAGCGTGAGCGGCTGGTACATCTTCCATCCGCAAGCGCGCTACTTCGGCATCGGCAAGATCGGGCGCGATCAGCTTGAAGATTACGCACAGCGGAAGGGAATAAGCGTGGAGGAAGCCGAACGATGGTTGCGGCAGAACTTGCTAGAGGAAAGAACATGAGGACCTTGCTCATCATGCTCACAGCCCTTCTCGTTACGAGCGCTCTTTCAAAACCAACAGCACACGGCCAAAGCAGCGCTCTAGGCACGAAGTCCGCCTTTGGCATCGAATCCAATCTTCCCATTCTGCCCGAAAGCCCCCTTTATGCTCGCGTTGCCTCGCTGGGCACAGGCTGGGTGCGTCTGAACGGCCGCATTTCGTGGCGCAAGCTACAACCACTCCCCGACTCACCCATCGCGTGGGCATCTTTGTCAGAGTTCGAGCGCGAGTTGAAAGCGTTGCGCGCCCTAGGCGCGAAGCCGATCGTTGTAGTGGACGATCATCCCCTCTGGGCAACACTCGGCAGAGCAGGCGCAGATGGGAAGCCATCGCATTGCGACGCGCTCAAAGACGAAGCATTTGAGGCATTCGGTCGCTTCCTCGCTCAACTTGCTGCTCGCTATGCTGCGCCAGAGTTCAACGTGCACGATTGGGAATTGGGGAATGAGCCTGATGTTGACCCTCGTCTTGTGCCAAGCACCAGCGCATTCGGCTGCTGGGGAGATGTGAGCGACCCCTTCTATGGAGGCGAACGCTACGGGCGAATGCTGAAAGTGGTCGCGCCCCTAGTGCGCGCAGCCAACTCAAAAGCGAGAATTTGGATCGGCGGATTGCTGCTCAACTCGCCAGGCATTGATGAGGGCGAGGGCAAGGGAAGCCCTGGGCGTTTCTTCGAGGGCATTCTGCGCGCAGGCGCAGCCGATGCTTTCGATGTTGTCCCCTTCCACGCATACCTCGGCTACGCGGAGGACGCACAAGGGAATCCCATTACTTTGGATTACGACTACGCATTCGGATCAAGTCCACAGATCGCTTGGTCACAGATGCAAGCGCAGAGCTTTGTTGCCGCAAAGGCAGCCTTTCTGAAGCGCGTTATGCAGCAGTACGGGGTGAATAAGCCGCTTTTCCTCAACGAAGGCGGTTTCCACTGTCGCTTGCCTTCGTGCGAATCTCCCAACTCCCCGTTCTATGAAGTGCAAGCAAACGCCGTTGTGCACGCAAGCGTGCGCACGCTCAGCGCTGGGATCAGCGGCTACATCTGGTACACGCTGGAAGGACCAGGATGGCGGAATGGCGGGCTACTCGATCGCAACCAACGCCCACGACCCGCGTTCAACGCTTACCGGTTCTTGTCCTCCCAGCTTGGGAACGCGCGCTTCTTGAGCAAAAGCCAAGAGTCCAACATTGCCCGGTATCGCTTCCGGAGCCGCTCGCGCCTTTTTGAGGTTGTTTGGTCAATTGATGGGGTGCCTCGCACGCTTCGCGTCCCTTCGAGCCAATATACGAGCGTGGTTGACCGAGAAGGCAGGTCCCTCTCGCCCAGACGGGAGGGCAACGACCTGGTGATCGAAGTGAGCGCTCGACCTGTGTACTTGATAGGCGCTCTTCGTTGAGCCGCTCAACGCACGCGCTGCACGGCAAACGTGATGTTCCCAGCGGGGTCTGTCGCCGTGATCGTCACTGTGTCGCCTTGCAAGACAAAGGTGAAGTCAAACGCGCCGCGCGCATCTGTGGGGACGATCTGCCCGTTGATGCGCACCACAGCGCCAACCTCAGCTTGCCCTATCACGCGCACTTGCGCCCCGCTGCGACTTACGCGCTCGATGCGCAACGCAGGGTTCGTCATATCCACGACGACCTCTATCGGCAGCGAGCGCGCACTGCGACGGCCATCAGGTGCCAGCTGCTCAAAGGCAAGAAGCTGCACTCCCTCCGGCAAGGTGAGCGTACCACTTAGCACACCGCCAGCATCAGCGCGCAACGTGCCGATTACGTTGCCGTGCTGACCGTCATAGGCGATCAGCGTCGCCCTGGGGTAGAGGAAAGCTTGCAGCTGCAACGTGCGCGTGTTTACCAACACGCGATCAGGCGACGCCGAAGCGATGCGCACGCGCGGCACTTGCAACTCGACAGTGAGCGGTTGCGAAGTGGAGAGCACTGCTTGCTCACCCGTGATCACCTCGGCGCTCCCAAGCGCTGTGCGCACGCTGACGATCCCCTCGTCCGTGAATTCGCGCGCGGTGTTCTTGTCTAGCACGTGGGCGCGGAACACTGTGCCCCGAACCTGCATGAGACCTGCGCGCGTCTCGAGGTGAAAGCCTGCCTCGCGTGCTTGGGGGGCAATGACGTTCGTCAGCTCCCCTGCGTCGAGAAAAAACGCGTTGCGCCCCAACACGCGCACATGTGCACCGGGCGCTGCAAAGAGCGTAGAGCCATCCGCAAGGGTCACTGTGACCGATCCCGCCGCTGTGAATTCATCGCCTACAGCCAAAGGGAACCCCCTCAACGGGCGCACTTCTTGATCGAGCCACCAACGCACGCCAAGCGGTCCTTGCCTTTGCTCACGCAGAGCCGCCGTGCCGTCTATCACTGCACCGCTTGGCGCGCGCGTGCCGCCAAAGAGGAGGTAAAGGCTCACAGCGAGGCTTAACACAGCAAGCGCAAGCCCTACGCGCAGAGCAGGCACCCAGCGTCTCCGCTGCCGCAGCGCGGCGCTCTCGGCTACAAGCGCGCGGCGCACGCGTGCGCGCTGCTGCGGCGAAAGTCCCTCCACGCGCTGCGCCGATTCAGCCAGCGCGCGCTCCAGCGCCTCTGGAGCATCCCAGCGCGATTGCGGCTGCGATGTTGGTTTCATGAGCTACTCCTCGCTGCTGAGCAACGCGCGCAAAGCAACCCTGCCTTGCGTGATCAACCACTCCACCTTACGATGTTTGAGCCGCATGGTTGCGGCAACTTCCTCGACGGATAGACCCATCACATAGCGCAGCACCAACGCTTGCCGCTGCTCCAGCGGGAGCTTGCCCAATGCCATGCGCACTGCAAGCGCGTCGGCTGAAGGGTCTGCCTCATCTGAGCCTGCAACGCGTGGTCTTGGCGACAAACTTTCCTCTCTGTGAGTGAACGGTGCGAGGAAGCGCCGCAGGACACGCTGTCGCCGAAGCCAATCCGCAGATTTGTGATGCGCAATGCGCAACAGCCACGTGCTCACGCGAGACTCGCCCCTGTAGCGGGCAGCATTGCGCAGTGCAGCGAGGAAGGTCTCCTGCACCACATCGCCGAGGTCATCCTCAGAAATGTCGGGCACAACGTGGCGCACGTAGCGACAAATCGCGGTCTCGAACATGGCGAAGAACGCGCCCGCAGCCTCCTCGTCACCTGCAACCATGCGCTGGAGCAGAGCGCGCGCTGTAATCTCAGCTTCTTGTGCGCTATCACTTTGATAGTCGTCTGCCATGCGCGTTCCTGCAAAGCAAGCGTTGCCGTTTTTAAGCTCGTGCTCACTCAGCACAGGCTTTGAAACAGTGTTTCATTCTACGGGCAACGCGCTTTCCCTAGCAGCGCTACGTTGCCTTCGCAAGGGGTTGATCGCTTAGTCGCGGCCCAGACTCCGCGAAAGCACGGCGGGCATCCACCGTGAGCAGGATCACCAAGCCAACTACAAAGAAAAACACCACGGAGAGAATCGCTGGGCGCAGGTTGCCGAGGGTCTGGTTTACCGCGCCAAAGAGGAAAGGACCCAACCAAGAGGTGCCGCGTTCGCTGATCTCGTAAATCGAGAAGAACTCTGCTTCCTTATCTTGGGGGATCATCTGCGCGAACATGCTGCGGCTGATGGATTGCGAGCCGCCCAGCACCAGCGCGATGAAGAACCCCAGCACCCAAAACTCGAACTCGGCGCGCGGCAACCCGAGCACGGTGGATGCGAAATCGCGCATGCCCAGATAGGCATACACAACCACTGCCGTCCAAATCAGCAAACTTGCCACCAAGGCACGCTTGCTACCCAAGCGCTCTGCGAGCCGACCGAAGAACAGCGCGCCGAAGAACGCGACAAACTGAATCATCAAGATGAGCAGCGTGAGCCGCTCCGTGGGGACGCCTAAACCACCACGCGCCACAGGCGCTGCAGCAAACAGCGCCGAGACGGCGATCACCGTCTGGATGCCGTCGTTGTAGATGAGGTACGCGAGCAAGAACCTAGTAGTTTGCGGCAGGGCGCGCCGCTTGCGCCAGAGGAACAAGCCGATCATCGCGATCGGTCCGAGCGCAGCGGCAAACACCCACTCAGTCGAGAGCTGCAGCGCGTTCACCACAGGCACCCACGCGAACACCAACAGCGGCGAGAGCAAAAGCACAGCGATGAGCCGCGCGGGCAGTCCAGTCGTGTTGCTCAGCTGCTTAAAGGCGATGCCCAGCACAGTCTCGCCTGGTGGCAGCGCGCGCGCAGCGTGGCGCGGGCGCAATGTGCGCCACGTCCAGAACGACCAACCAAACCACCAAATCCCCGCAGAGGCTAAGTTGAGGCGCACAGCGGCGGCGCTATCCAGCCCAAAGCGCTCCCGCTGAAGGAACAGCAACAGATTGAGCAGCAACAACAGCCCGCCGCCTAGGTACCCCATCGCCCAACCAAACGCTGAAACGCGGTCGCGTTGATCGGCACTCGCAATGTCGGGCAGATAGGCGTTGTAAAACACGATGGCGGCGCCAAAAGCAAAGTTCGCAACGATGAACAACACGCCGCCCAACCACCACAAATCGCCCTGCACGAAGAACAGCAACGTCGTTGCGAGGGCGCCGATGGTGGCAAACAAGCGCAACAGAAACTTGCGACGGTGGGAGTAATCGGCAATCGCGCCCAACACGGGCAAGAACCCTGCTTGAAACACGACCGAGAAGGCAATGCAAAACGGTAGAAACGATTCGGGCGCGACCGGCAATCCGAAGAAGCGCGCTTGACCATCTGGGCTTGTCCGTGCCGCTGCGGCGACGAGGCTCGAGAGGTACGGACCGAGGAACACTGTGCCGACCGTGGTGCTAAAGGCGCTGTTTGCCCAGTCGTACATCGCCCAGCCCCGAATCTCGCGCGGGTCGTTCACCAGCGGTCGAGCATCACGAGCGAGAGCAAGGCGCATGGTTGCAGAAAGCGTATTGCGTCTGTGTTAAGCCTAGGTCAACCTGCGGCGCTTAGAACTCTTCATCAAGCTCAGAGAGCAGAAGACGCTTGTTTTGCAACCAACGCGGCGTTTCTTCCTCGCGCAGACGCCGACGGGCGGGACGCCGTTGCTTGCGCTCGGGCGCACGTGTCTGATTGGAGCGCGTTGGCGCAACCTGCGCCCTCCCTGGTTGATGAGCGCGCGCTCCGGGCGTATGTGCTGGTGGTGGAGTGGCAGGGCGTTGAGAGGCTGTGCGTTCTGAGGCTGGGCGCGGCTCCTTCGGGCGCGCGAGGTCAATGCGCACAGGGCGATTGTCGAGGAATTTCCCGTTCAGTTGCTGCATAGCTTGCTGCGCTGCTTCGGGAGTGCTCATCTCGACGAAGCCGAACCCTTTAGAGCGATTGGTCGCGCGGTCGGTGACGATCTCCGCTGAACGCACCTCGCCCACCGTTGCGAAGAAGGCGCGTAACGTCTCAACAGTCGTCGTGTAAGACAGGTTGCCTACATACAAGCGGCTGGACATTGCTCGTACCCAAAATCAAACTGGAGCTGGCTTGTAGGACGAAAGGGGGAAACCGTAGCGACCGAAAGGACCTCCGAAAATCACTAAACAAAAACGCCTGCGCACAGGCAGCGCAGGGCATCATCCTGAAGCAGACCATGGGCGCAAGAGGCGCCTCGCCGCAAGAGCCAAGTTTTACACCAAGCCATCAGCCTCTATGCTTCAACGTGGACTATAGCATAAGCAACGATTTTTCGCACTGTCTTGCAAAGCTGCTCTCGCTCAAATCACCGCTACGGGCCCCGGCAGTGGTGCCTCTGGGTGCGCCTCGTCGAAGATCACATAGCCATCGCTCAGGGCGCGCCACCACTGGCGCAGCGCTGTCGCCTGTGCAGCGGGTGCCTCAACCACAAACCCTTCCGCCTCACGACGCACGGTGACGGCAAATAGAGGCGCGCGATTGCGCCCCAACGCCGTCGCCTGCTTCTGCGCCCCAAACGCCAGGTCGGAGACAGGCTTGTCAAGCACAGCGTCGAGGAAGGCAGCCGCTTGCTCGCCGCGCACAAGCAAGGTTGGTTTGCCATTGCCGACGTGCCACACATGCGGGTAGCTGAGCGAAGGCAACTGCACGTCGCGCCCAGCCTTCTGCACCAACTCGCCAACTCGGCGCGCGCCTTCGCGCAGCGCGTCGAAATCCACACGCGCCGAGTAGGTCACACTCTTCGCGCCTTGGACGGTGAAAGGCTTTGCCGTCCGCAGCACTTGCGCAACGATATCAGCAATGGTGCGCATGTCCTCCTCGCGCAGCCCGCGCTGCGTGACCCACGGCGTGCCGAAGCGCAGCGCGCTGGGGTTAGCGGCGTCTTTATCACCAGGAATGGTGTTGCGGTTGCAGACAATGCCGATGAGGTCGAGGATGCGCGAGGCAACGTTGCCCATGAGCGGCACGCCGTTGTGCTGCGCAATGGATTTGCAATCGAGCAACACCATGTGCGTGTTGGTGCCGCCGTGTACCACGCGCAAGCCGTTTGCCTTGAACCCCTCACTCAGCGCCACTGCGTTGCGGGCAATTTGCTGCTGAAGCGCCTTGAATTGGGGCGTTTTGGCGATCTTGAACATCGTCGCCATCGCGGCGATCTTGTTGAAGTGTGGCCCTCCTTGCAAACCCGGGAACACAGCTCGATCGATCTTCTTGGCGATCTCGGGGTCTGTGGTGATGATCACCGCGCCGCGCGGACCCATCAGCGTCTTGTGTGTAGTGAAGACCGTGACGTGCGCGATGCCCACAGGGTTGGGGTAAACACCCGCCGCTGCCATGCCTGCCGTGTGCGCGATGTCCGCCATGAGGTAAGCGCCGACGCTATCGGCGATGGCGCGAAACCGCTCGAAGTCGGGCGCCCATGGATACGACGTGAAACCTGCAATGATCATCTTGGGGCGCTCGCGCTGCGCGATCTCGTAAATCTCCTCGTAGTCCAGCAGCTCGGTCTCAGGGTTCACGCGATAGTGCACGACGCGCTGTCGGCGTCCCGTGATGTTCACTGGGCTGCCGTGCGAAAGATGCCCGCCGTGCAACAGATCAAGCGTCATGACGGTATCGCCTGGCTGGGTGAGCGCTTCGTAGATCGCCAAGTTTGCCACTGCGCCACTCAACGGCTGCACATTGACGAAGAGCTGCTCTGGCGTCATGCCCGGCGGGCAGAACACCTCCGCCGCGCGACGTTGCGCCAAAGCTTCGACCAGGTTGCAGTACTCCACGCCCTTGTAGTAGCGCCGATCGGCGTTGCGGCGATAGAAGGGCAGTTGGCGTTCGTAGTCGAGGATCGCCTCTTCAGGCAAGCCGATCGTCGCCGCGTGGGGATACCCCTCCGCGTAGATGTTTTGAAACACGGAGCCTTCTGCCTCGCGCACCGCAGCAGGCACATAGGACTCGCTGGCGATCATGATCAGCTTGTCGAGCTGGCGCGCGTGCTCAAGCTGGATTAGCTCAGCAACCTCAGGGTCCACTTCCGCAAGCGTGCCGCGAATGAGAAAGTCGCTCATGGGCTGCGTGGCATTCTAGCACGCGGGGCCGACGCGCTTGTCCCTACCAGCGCTGCCCACCTCAAAGCGCATTTTGCATACAATCCCCGTCATGCCTGTCATCGGCATCAGCTACGTCACGGTTTGGTCTAAGGACCTCGCGGCAAACCGGCACCTTTTCGCAAACGTGTTGGAAATCCCCATCGCGTACGAAGACGAGAACATCGTCGCCTTCGAGACGGGGAGCACGTTGCTCGTCCTGCAACGCGCCACCGGCGCAGATGCCGAGCTGGACGGGACGTTGCAGTTCGGCTTGAACGTCTCACAGATGGACGCGATCGTCGAGGCGCTGAAGCAGAACGGCGTGCAGCTAGAGCTGGACCGCGAGGAGCTTGGGCTTGAGCAACGGGTGACGGTCCTGCGCTTGCCCTCGGGGCAGCGCGTGGAGCTGGTCGGCACATGAGCACGCTGAGCTTGCGGTTGAGGCGTGCTGCACTAGGCGCGTTGCTCATGCTCGCGGGTTGCGCGTTTTCCCCAGGCGAGCTGGAGCCTGTGCAGCTCATCGCACCGCCGACGCTTCAACCCTCGCCCACGCCGCCACCGCTAGAGCTTTCCACGGCGGCGCTCGTGCGTCAACGCGCGCAGGTCATCGTCGGCATTCGCTACGACGCGCCCCCTCTGGCACGAGTGAATGCCGAGGGCGAGCTTGAGGGCTTCGAGGTGGACCTTGCGCGGGCGCTGGCGCGGCGCTGGCTGGGCAGCGAGCGCAACGTGCGCTTTGTGCCCGTCACCAGCCGATCAGCATTGCAAAAGCTGCAACGACGCGAGATCGACCTCGCCATGGGCGGCATGGTGCACACCCGCGAGGGCGAGCTGAGCGCCGATTACTCTTTGCCGCTCACGTTAGACGGCGAAGCACTCCTAATCCGCGCAGGCACCTTTGCGGATTTCGCCGGCCTCGCGCGCCGCACAGTGGATTACATTGACGTTGCCTCCACCTTCGCGCTGCGCGACGCTCAGATCGCTAACGGCATCACCATCACACTGCGCCGGCAGAACAGCTACCGCGCAGCGGTTAACGAACTCCTCGCGGGCAACACCGACGGCGTTGCCGGGCGTTGGCGCCGCTTGCGCGCAACTGCCGCAGGCGATCCTGCGCTGCAGGTGCTTACGGTCTTCACCCAAGAGCCGATCGCCATTGCGCTGCCGCCAAACGATTCGGCATGGGCGAACTTGGTGAACATCACACTCAGCGCGCTCATGGAAGACGGCACCTTTGCCCAGCTCTACACGCGCTGGTTTGGTGAGCCGCCGTTGGGCAACGTCGCACTCCCGCGTTTGACCCCACTCCAGCTTGTTGATCTGCCAGAGCGCCGCACACTACGCGATCCGCTGCGCACCGTGCGCGCGCGCGGCAGCATAGTGGTCGCCTTTGCTCCCAACGCAGCCCCGTTCGCGGCTGCAAACGCGCAGGGAGCACCAGAGGGGTTCGAGGTGGACGTGGTGCGCGAGCTTGCGCGGCGGTGGTTCAACAATCCGTTCGCGGTGCAATTCATCGCGCGTGAACCGGCGCAGTTGAGCGCCGTGCTAGCAAATGGCGAGGCAGAGATCGCCCTCGGCGGCTTGGCGCGCGATGGTTACAACGAACTGGTGATGGACTTCAGCATGCCGCTGTATCAGTCGGGGCAAGACCTCATCGCGCTCGGGCTGCCCGAGAACGCTTCCACTTGGCGCGACGTGGTGAACCTCACCCTGCAGGAGATGCTCGACGACGGCACCTTGCTGCGCTTGTTGCGTCGGTGGTTTCCTGCTGCCCCGCCGACGTGGTTTGAGCGCTTACCTGGGCAAGTTGAAGAAAGCCGACTGCTGTTCAACACGCTAGCGCCCTAATTCGCGCGCGCCTTGCAGCGCTCGAAGCGGCGCAGGATTTCCTCTTTTTGGGCGCTGTGGTCCACGATTGGCGCGGGGTAATCCTTGCCGATCACGCAGCCAACTGCCTCCTGCAACGAGGGCGGCATGCGCTGAGGAGCGTGGATGTATTCATTGGGCACACGCGCCAACTCTGGAACCCAACGCCGAATGAACGCGCCTTCTGGGTCGAAGCGCTCGCTTTGCAGGGTGGGGTTGAAGATGCGGAAGTAAGGCTGCGCATCCGTGCCCGTGCTAGCCGCCCACTGCCAACCACCATTGTTGGCGGCAGGGTCGCCATCCACCAACTTTTGCATGAAGTGGCTTTCCCCCAGCCGCCAATCCAGCCAAAGGTCCTTCACGAGAAACGAAGCAACGATCATGCGCGTGCGGTTGTGCATCCAGCCTGTCTGGTTGAGCTGGCGCATCGCTGCATCCACAATGGGGTAGCCTGTTTGCCCTTCGCGCCAAGCGCGAAAGCGCGTCGCGTCTAGCTCGGGGTTGCCGCTCCCCCACGTCATGGCGTCGAAGGCGCGGTTGAAGTTTGCGCGATCGGCGTGGGGGAAGTGGAACAGAATGTAGATGTAGAACTCGCGCCAGATCAGCTCGCTGATCCAAGCATCGGCGCCTTCTTTTTTGGCATCGCTGGACGCGGGCGAAAAGCTGCGCGGCGCAGGGAAGGCGTAGCTCAGCGTCGCCACAGCTTCGGCGTAACACTGGCGCGGCGAGATCGTGCCAAAGCGCAAGTGTGGCGAGAGGCGCGAGGTGCCCTCGATGGCTGGAAAGTCGCGCTGCACAGCGTAGGCGCGCATCGCGCCGCTCTCCTTGAAGTGCTGGAGGAGCCGCCATGCCTCGGGTTCACCGCCCTGGGGCAGTGTTTGCGAGATTGTGAATCCAAGCGCCTCCGCCGTCGGGATAGCGATCTCCGCGATGTTGAGCGGCGGCACAGGGGCTAACCGCGCAGGCTTGCCTTGCGGTTGTGGAGGATCAACACTTAAGCGGTGCAGCCACGCCTTCTTGAAAGGTGTGAACACCGTGTATGGCTGCCCGTTCGCTGTGAGCAGCTCATCTTCCTCGAAGATGACGAGGTCTTTGAACGAGCGCACGCGCACGCCAGCCGCTTCGAGCGCGCGCTGCACCTGCCGATCGCGCGCGCGGGCGCGCGGGGTGTAGTCGCGGTTGAAGTACAGCGCATCGGCTTGGGCGACGCGCGCGAGGCGCACCAACACGTCGCCCGGAGCGCCGCGCAACACAACCAAGCGCGAGCCAAGCGCGCGCAAGCTTGCGTCGAGCGCCGCCAGGCTCTCGAGCAGGAACTGGACGCGCGCCGGTGCCACATCACGGCCGCGCAGTAAGGCGTCGTCCAGCACAAACACAGGCAGGACCTCGCCCTCAGCGTCTCGCGCTGCTGCCAAGAGCGCCGTGTTGTCGGTCACGCGCAAGTCGCGCCGAAACCAGTGGATGATGCGCACGGCGCGCGAGGATACCCAAGTGCTGGAGCGCGGCTGAATCGCGGCTGAGCTTGAGCTACTCGGTGCGAATGAGCACCATAGCCGCGGACGCAGCGCCCGCAGCCACAAGCACCGCGATCTGTGTGCCCAATGCCGCCCCCGTGATCACGGTGACCAACGCTGAGGCCCACGCCACGCCAACAGAAATCAACTTAATCGGCACAGGTAACGTGCGCCGCTCAATGAAGCGCAAAGCCGTGCGCACAGGCTTCTGAAGCCAGCGCCGCGTGATCACCCAACGATACAGGCGCTCTGAGCTGCGGATGTAGCACAGTAGGGTGACCACGATGAACGGCGTGGTCGGCAAGCCTGGCAGAAGCGTGCCCAGGATGCCCAAGCCGAGCGCCACCGTTCCCACCACGATCAACACGGCGCGCTTCACCGCGCTTAGCGGGCGATACACCACCGCATCCACCGTTGTCGGCTCGGAAGTTTGGGATTGTGTGATCATCGTCATCGCTCCAACATTGCTTTGCTCAAATTCGCTTAGACTTGTTTTCTATGCGGAAGCGTGCTGCACCAGAAGGCGAGCACTGGCTGAGCTTGCGCGCAGCGGCACAACGCTTGGGCGTTCACCCCGTCACGCTGCGCCGTTGGGCAGATAGCGGGCAAATCGCGTATATGCTGACGGCGGGTGGGCACCGGCGCTTTGCAGAGTCGGAATTGGAGCGTTTTGCCCGCGCCCACACCATGCGCCAAGCGCGCACCGCGCTGCCCACGCTGTGGGCGGAGCAAGCGCTGAGCCACGCGCGCGAGCAACTCGACACGGCGCGCTCGGAGCAATGGCTGGCGAGCCTGGACGAAAAACGCCGCGAGCAATACCGCCAAATCGGTCAACGGCTGATGGGGCTGACGCTGCAATACCTCTCCGCTGACGACGGCGAGCACTTGCTGGAAGAAGCACGGCAGATCGGGCGCGACTACGCGGAAGCAAGCTTGCGCATCGGCCTGCCGCTCTCTGAGGCGCTGCAAGCCGCGATTTACTTCCGCGACCGCATGTTGGAGGCCTCGCTGGCGCTCACCGAGCGCGCGCCCGTGCGCGCTGGCGACAACGCGCGCCTTATCCTGCGGCTGAACGCGCTGTTGAACGCCGTGCAGATGGGCGTGGTGATGCATTACCAAGCCCAAGGGCGCACCTAAGCAAGCACCGGCGCAGGGTTGGGGATCGTGCGGCAGAGCGGGTTCGTGCAGCCGCTACACCGACGCGCATACAAGGGCGTCGCTGTGCGCCGCTGCTGCACGAAATCAGCGACGATCTCCGCCAAAGCGCGCACGAAGCGCGGTCGATCGTTGAGCGCTGGCGCTCGCCGAAACTCGCTGATGCCCACCGCGTGGGCAAGTTCTGCATACTCGCGGTCAATCTCGAACAACGTCTCAATGTGATCGCTCACAAAGGCGATCGGCACCACGAGCACGCGCCGCTTGCCCTGCGCGCCGAGCGCACGGATGACGTCTTCGGTCTTCGGCTCCAGCCACTTCACAGGACCAACGGCGGATTGATACGCGAGGACGTGGGGGTTGGGCACGCTCAACGCGCGCATCACAGCGCGCACGCTCGCTTCGATCTCGCCGGGGTAACTATCGCCGCGGCGCACCACGCGCATCGGCAATGAATGCGCGCTGAACAGCAGCACCACCTCGTCGCGGTGCTCTGGCGCGAACTGCATTAGCCCCTCGCGCACCGTCTCCGCCATCGCTTCGATGAACGCGGGATGGTCATACCAGCGGTCAATCACGCTCCAACGAAACGCATCCGCAAGCCCGAGTGCGTTCAGCGCGCGCCATAGCTCGTTGAGGCTTGAGCCGGTGGTTGTGCAAGAGTACTGTGGGTAGAGCGTCAGCACAATGGCTTGCTGTACACCGTCCGCGTGCATTGCACGCAGCGCGTCGGCGCTGAAGGGCGGCGCGTAGCGAAAGGCAATGTAGAAGCGGTGGGGAGCCGTCTGCGGCGAAAGCGCGTCGAGCCAACGGATCATGCCCTCACCTTGGAGGCGCGTCCAGTGCAACAGCGGCGAGCCGCCAATCGCTGCATAGTTGCGCCGCACGCGCGGCGTGCGCAGCCGCGCGATCAGCTTGCCCAACAACGACTGAAACGGCAACGGGATGATCTCGGGATCGGCGAACAAACGCTCCAGAAACCCCTGCACGTCATCGGGTGTGGTGGGGCCGCCTAGGTTGAGCAGCACAATGCCAGTGCGAACGTCGCCCATGGCTTCTTAACCTGGAGCGACATTCTAGATTGGCTGCTTGGTTACTTTTAGTGACTTTTGTAATGTTTTGATAAGTATTTTTGCAAGCTTCAAGCCTGACGATTGAGCAAGGCCCGCGCCAACGCAGCGAGAGCCTCACGGGCTGGCGTGTACGGAAGACGCTGAAGCGCCTCAACGGCCTGGGTGTAGGCTTGCTCTGCCATGCTCTCCGCATATTGACGACCGCCTAAGCGCTCAATACGCGCACGGATTGTCTCGACCTCCTCTGGAGAGAGCGGACGCAGATCGTCGAAGTAGCGGGCACGCAACGCCGGGTCGCGCTCCGCTGCGAAGATCACAGGGAGCGTCTTCTTGCGATGCACGAGGTCGCTGCTGTGCTTGCCTGTCGTCACGGGGTCACCCCAAATGCCGAGCACATCATCCTGGAGCTGAAACGCCACCCCCAACCCTCTGCCGAATTGCTCCAGCGCGTCGGCGTGGGCTTCGGTCGCGTCAGCGCACAGCGCGCCGATGCGGCACGCTGCTGCAATCAGCGCGGCGGTTTTGCCGCCGATCATGGCGAGGTACTCCTCCGTGCTCACATCATTGCGCGTCTCAAAACTGAGGTCCAGATGTTGACCGACAGTGAGTTGCACGCACATCTCATCGAACACGCGCAACGCCTGTACCACCTGTGCGGGTCGCGCGCCTGCTTCTGCGCAGCGCAGCAGGGCGAGATGCGAGAGCGCAAACATCGCGTCGCCGGCGTTGATCGCCTGCGCTTCGCCCCACAACTTCCAGACCGTCGGGCGGCCGCGTCGCAACTCATCGCGGTCCTCGATGTCATCATGGATCAGCGAGAAGTTGTGCAGCAGTTCGACCGCCGCAGCAGCGGGCAACGCCATGCGCCAATCGCCGCCGCAAGCCTCACAGCTCAGCAGCGTGAGCACGGGGCGGATGCGTTTGCCGGCACGTGCGCTCACTGCGTGCCCGTGCTCGTCAGCGAAGCCAAGGTGGTAGTTCAGCATGATGTTGAACAATGCTGGCTGCGTCCCAGCGTTAACCACAGCGCGCATCTCGGCTTCGATAGGCGCGAGGAAGCGCTCGAAGGCAGAGGCAAGGTCATCTAGAGCCATACCAAACGCACACTGTACCGCAAGCAGAGCCTTTTGGAAGAGCGCGTCTGCGTTAGAATGCGCCAGACCGCGTAGGCATCTATGCTGGACATCAACCTCATTCGCAAAGACCCTGACCTCGTGCGCACGGCGCTCCTGAACCGCGGCTATGACCCAGCGCCTCTGGACGAGATCTTGGCGCTGGACGTGCAGCGCCGCAGCATCATCGCGCGCAACGACGAGCTTCGCGCGCTGCGCAACGAGGTCAGCAAGCAAATCGGGCGCATGAAAGATGTTGCTGAGCGCGAGGCGAAGATCGCCGAGATGCGCCGCGTTGGCGACGAAATAGACTTGCTCGACGCTGAGCTGCGCAAAATCGAAGCGCAGTTGCATGAGCTGATCGCCAGCCTGCCCAATCTCCCCGACCCGCGCACGCCAATCGGCCCGGACGAAAGCCACAACGTGGTCGTGCGCGAGGAGCGCGGCTGGCTGCCTGCGCCCACCTTCGACGTCAAACCGCATTGGGAGATCGGCGAGCAATTAGGCATTATTGACTTCGAGCGCGGGGTGAAACTGAGCGGCACGCGCTTCTACGTGCTGAATGGCTGGGGCGCGCGTTTGCAGCGCGGGTTGATTGCGTGGATGCTCGACCTGCGCCGCGAGCAAGGCTACGTGGAGCGCTACTTGCCCTTCATGGTGCGCTCCGATGTCGTCTTTGGCGCCGGACAGTTGCCCAAGTTCCGCGACAACCTCTACCACGACGCCGAAGAAGATTTTTGGTTCGTCCCCACCGCTGAGGTGCCGCTCACAGGCCTGCACAGCGCGGAAATCCTGGATGGCAACGCACTGCCCCTGCTTTACGCTGCCTACACCCCCTGCTTCCGCCGCGAGAAGATGAGCGCGGGCAAAGACGTGCGTGGCTTAAAGCGCGGGCACCAGTTCGACAAAGTGGAGATGTACGCCATCACCAAGCCCGAGGAGAGCGACCACTACCTCGAGAAGATGCTGCACGACGCAGAGGAGACGCTGCGGCGGCTTGGGCTGACGTATCGCGTCAAGTTGCTGTGCACTGCCGACCTCGGCTTCGCAGCGCGCATCACCTATGACATCGAGGTATGGTCGCCCGGCGTGCGCGAGTGGCTCGAGGTCAGTTCTGTGAGCAACACAGGTGACTTTCAAGCACGACGCGCCAACATCAAGTTTCGCCGCGAGCGCGGCGCCAAGGCGGAGTTTGTGCATACGCTCAACGGCAGCGGGTTGGCGTTGCCACGCACGATGATCGCCATCCTCGAAAACTACCAACAGCCAGACGGCAGCATTGTGGTGCCAGAGGTGCTGCGCCCTTACGTAGGCACCGACCTCATCCGCGGCGCATAGCGCTTCAGGCGAGCACCTCACGCACAAGGCGCTGAAGTTGGTGAGCAAGCGGCGCAATGCGGTGGTAGCTATCGCGCACTATCAGCACCCCTGCAATGCGGTGCCGAAAATCCACCCATGGCGTGCAACCGAACGCGCCGGGGCTGCTGAGTTGCCAAGCGTTTCCCGCCTCGTCCACTTCATCGCGCCAACAGCCAAGGCCGTAACCGTAGCTGGCGAATTGGTTGGGCGAGGCACGCACGGGCGCGCCAAAGGTGTGGTCGGCGCACATCAGCGCGACGGTTTCCGCCTGCAACACCCTGCGCCCGCGGTACAAACCCTCGTTCAAGATCAGGCTCAAGAACGCGGCATACTCGCCTGCGGTGGTGCGCAAGCCGCTGCCCAAACGCGGGTTGCTCGCCTCAGTGCCCATGCCAAGGTAAACGCTATGTTGCCAGCCGAGCGGCTCGGCAATCAACAGGCGCACGAGCTCCGCCCAACTGCGCCCTGTGGCCACCTCTGCCATGCGCCCTGCAACCTGAAAGCTGTTTTCACCATAGGCGAAGATGCTGCCTGGCGGTGCTGCAAGCGGAAGCTGAGCGATGAGGTCCACACATTGAGCAAGCGAGAGGTGGCTTTGCTTCAAGCAAGGCGCTTCCGTGTGCGGCAGCCCTGAGGTGTGCGCCAACAACTGGCGCAGCGTGATGCGCGCCTTCTCGCCTGTGAACGCCTCGATGTACTCACCTACTGCGTCGTCAAGGTGCAGGACGCCACGCTCGATCAGCGCAGCGATGACCGCGCCGGTCACCCATTTCGTCGCCGAGGCCACTGGCAACACGCGGTCGAGCGTGTAGCCGCCGAAGGCGCGCTGATACACCACCTCGCCTGCTTTCAGCAACACCAAGCTTGCGCCTGAAAGCGGAATTCCTTGCACCATCGCCTCGACGAATTCGGTGATGGGCGCAAAGAGCGCTGGTGGCTCGGGATGAGTTGTTATCACCAAAGCTGCGATTGTAGGAAACTTCTAGGAGCGCCTCCGTGGGCTACCCTGTTGCCGTTCTTACGCCCTGTGCGACAATTTGCCCTGCTAGAACGCGATGGACTACGCCTTGATTATGGCTGGAGGCGGTGGCACACGCCTTTGGCCGCTTAGCCGCCGCCAAGCACCGAAACAACAACTCCCGCTCGTCGAGGCGCGCAGCATGTTCCACGTCACCGTGGAGCGCCTCTATCCGTTGATCCCCGCGCAGCGCATCTTCGTCGTCACCAACGCCGAGGCCGCGCGCGTCCTTCAGCAGCAGGTGCCCGCCCTGCCGCCCGAGAACTACATCCTCGAACCGAGCGCGAAGGACAGCGGTCCAGCTGCCGCGCTCGGTTTAGTGCACATCGTCCACCACGACCCAGAGGCAACTGTCGCCATCTTGCCCGCCGACCATCACATCAGCAATGTGTCGGCGTTTTTGGAGGCGCTCCGCGCCGCGCAGCAGGTGGCGCGCGAAGGCTACATCGTGACGCTCGGCATTCAGCCCACATCCCCAGCAACAGGGTTCGGCTACATCGAACGCGGCGAACGCCTCGGCGTTGTGAACGGCTTAACGGTGTACCGCGCGGTGCGCTTCAAAGAGAAGCCTTCGCTCGAGATTGCCCAGCAGTACCTTGCAGACGGCCTGCACGTGTGGAACAGCGGCATGTTCATCTTGACGTGTGCGACAGGATTAGCGGAGTTTGAGCGCCAGCACCCAGCGTTTGCACAGGCACTGCACACGCTGCGTGCACACATCGGCACCCCTCACTACGCCGAGGCACTGGCGCGCGCTTGGGATGTGGCGCCGCGCCTCTCGCTCGACTACGCCATCATGGAAGGCGCACAACGCATGGCGGTCATCCCTGTGGAGATCGGCTGGAGCGACATTGGGAATTGGGATGCCCTGCTCGCAGTCCTGCCCAAGGATCGCGATGGCAACGCCCTCTCGGGCGACGTGCTGGCGTTGGACACGCACGGCGCTCTGGTGCGCGGCTCAGACCGCTTGATCGTCACGCTCGGGTTGCACGACGTGATCATCGTGGACACCCCCGATGCGCTCCTGGTGTGCGCACGCGACCGCGCAGCGGATCTCAAACGCGTGGTCGATCAACTGCGCGCGTTAGGGCGCGAAGAGGTGCTGTAATGAGGCGTTCGCTCGCGGACTACGCTTTCATCGTGCTGCGGCGCTGGCCAGCGCTGGTGCTCCCCGTCATCCTCGTCGCTGCGTTCACCGCTCTCACGACGCGCCCAGCGCCGATCATGTATCAGGTCACCCTCTCGTTCGCGGTGGGCTTGCCGCCTGAGCCACTGCGTGCCGAAGCCTATAACTTCGACCGCCACTACAACTGGCTTGCCTCAGAGTACATCACGCAGGGGTTCGCGTTGATCATCGGCAAAGGCGCTTTTGCTGAAGCCGTCCAGCGTCGGCTCGAGGCGCGCGGCATCGCGCTCGGCGCGCCGTTGGCAGGCGCGATCCGCTCGGAATATCGATCCAGCGTGATGGTGGTGTACGTCGCGTGGAACAACCCTGAGCAAGCCGCGCAGATCGCGCAAGCGGTGGTGGACGAACTCAACGAGAACTACGAGGCATACTGGCCCCAGCTCAAGGGCGCTGCTGAGTCGCCATTTCGGTTGATGGACCCTATCGTGCCTGTGGCGGTCGCGCTGCCGCTGCGCGACCGGTTCGACGTGCCCGTCCGCTTCGCAGCGGCAGCACTGATTGGATTGCTGTTAGCATTTGCCTGGCACGCGCTCGACCCATTCGTGCACGATCGCCGAGACCTCGAGCAGCTCGGGCTGCCTGTGATCGTGACCGTGCGTAGGTGAGAGACGATGGAATTGCAAGATTACCTGGACATTGCGCGCAGGCGATGGTGGATCGTGGTTTTGGTAGCTGCGGTTGCAGCCGCCTCAGCTTTCGGCTTTAGCCGCCTACAAACGCCGATCTACAAGGCTTCAATGCGTCTCACCATTCAACCCGCGCGCACCGACTTCGGCTTGACGCAATCCGCAAAGACGCTGCTCTCGTCCTACATCAACATCATTCACACCGAGCGCAACGCCGCGGAGATCGGCAAGCGCCTGGCGCTCGACTACGCGCCGAGCTACATCTTCAACCAAACACGCATGGCGGACGACGCCGCCACTTTCGGCATTGAGATTGAAGTCCGCGACTACGACGGCGAGACCGCCAACCGCATCGCGCGCGAATGGGCGCAGTTGTTTGTGGAGTTTCGCAACAACGACAACGCCAAGCAGCGCCGCGAAGACCGCGTCGAGGCGATCCTTGGCGACGCGCCGCGCTACGTGCAAGACTTCCCACGCACACGCGTGAACACCGCTGCAGGCGGCATCGTCGGCGTAGTGGTGGGGATCGCCATCGTTGCGTTGCTGGAGTGGCGCGACAGCCGCTGGATCCGCACCTCGCGCGACGTGGAGCGCGCGCTCGGCTTGCCGTTGCTTGCCGCAATCCGCGAGCATTCCTCCTGAGACTCAACCCCGTAACTCATGACGCTGGTCATGCTCACCCAACCACACTCAGCCGCTGCCGAAGCTTACCGCACCCTGCGCGCAAACCTCGCGCTTGCTGCGCTGGAAAAACCCTTGCAGGTGGTGCTGGTGATTCCCGCCGATCCCAGCGCCGACGCCGCTAGCGTGGCTGCTAACCTCGCCATTGCACTCGCAAACACCGAGCAGCGCGTGATCGCAGCAGACGCGGACTTGCGCCAACCCGCCTTGCACGCGCGCTTTGACCTTGAGCGCGTGCCCGGGTTGGTGGAGTGGCTCAACGACCTAGAAGCTGCGCCGCCGCTGCACGAGACCCCAGCGCCCGGGCTGCGCCTCCTGGCTGCGGGAGCGCATGAGAACATCCTCGCCGCAGATGTGATCGCCTCACGCCGCATGGCACAGGCGCTGAAAGCGCTGCGCGCCCATGCCGACATGGTCGTGGTGTGTGCGCCGCCGCTTTCCGCTTATGCCGATGCAGCAGTGATTGCACCACACGCAGATGGCGCTCTGCTCGTCGTCGCTGCTCACCGCACGCGCCGCGCCGACGCAAAACGCGCCCAAACTTTGCTCGAGCGCGCCCATGCGCGCTTGCTCGGCGCTGTGCTGTTAGCGTAACGAAGCATCCATGCGCGAGTTCCACATCGCCCGCGACGCCCGCATACGCTACCAGTTCGACGAAGCGCTTTTTCAATTCACGGGCAACGCGGTGATCGCCGACCTGCGCGCAGCGCGGCTCTTCGCGCAAAAGATGAACGACTTGCGCGACCGCGCGCGTTTCCCCGAGCGCGTCGTGCGCGCTGGCGATGTGTACGCCATGGGGCTGATTGACGAGATTGCGCACTTCGTCGCGCAGCAGTACGACGCGCTGCTGCGCGCTCGGCTCGGCTTGCGCCGCAGCGTCTTCGCCGAGGCACTTGAGCATCTAAAGCGCACCTTCAGCGAAGCGGAGGTTCACGACGCTTTGCGCGCCTTTGTGCAGGCGTTCCCGCCGCTCCCTGTGCATCGCGGCGAACAGAGCATTGAGGCTTATCTCGCCGAGCACAGCACTGAGGCACTTGAGGAGATGCTGATGCTCTGGCTGGAGAACGCCAATCCCGCCTTCAAGCCGTTCGCCGAGCTGTTCGACGACACTGCCTTGCGCGAGACGACGCGCTACGCCGCGCTGATGGACGCGCTGCGCGCCTACTTTGCCCAACTGCCCCCCTTCGGCCCAGACAATCAACCACTGGTCGAGATGTTGCTCGCGCCAGCACGCGCCGCGCCCGATTCGCTTGAGGCCCAGCTTGCGTTCATCCAGCAGCGCTGGGCGCCATACTTCGGCGAGACGTTTGCGCGCTTTTTGCAGCGCCTGTTGCTCGGCTTCGATGCGATCCGCGAGGATCGGAAGGCGCTGCTCGCTGGCGGCGTGGGTCCCGGCCCTGCGCCCGTGCTCACGCTCGAGGCGCTGCGCGGCGCGTTCGCCACTGACGATCTGCACGTGGTGGAGTATGAAGCGTTCTCACCAGACCGCGACTGGATGCCGCGGCTGGTGCTGATCGCCAAGAACACCTACGTTTGGCTGGATCAGCTTTCGCGCAAGTACGGTCGCGCGATCACGCGCCTCGACCAAATCCCCGACGAAGAACTCGATCAGCTCGCGCGGTGGGGCATTAACGGCATCTGGCTGATCGGCGTGTGGGAGCGCAGCCGCGCCTCGCAGCGCATCAAGCACATGATGGGCGACCCCGAGGCGCTGGCTTCAGCGTACGCAATCTACGACTACGTGATCGCCGAGGACCTCGGCGGCGAGGCGGCGCTCAACAACCTCAAGGCGCGCGCGTGGCAACGCGGCATCCGCCTCGCCAGCGACATGGTGCCTAACCACATGGGCATTGATTCGCGCTGGGTGATCGAGCATCCCGACTACTTCCTCTCGTTGCCCTATTCGCCCTTCCCCTCATACACCTTCAACGGTCCTAACCTCTCCGATGACCCACACGTGGGCATCTTCCTCGAGGATCACTACTACACGCGCACGGACGCAGCAGTGGTGTTCAAGCGCGTGGATTTTCGCACAGGCGAAGTGCGCTACGTGTATCACGGCAACGACGGCACCGCCATGCCGTGGAACGACACCGCGCAGCTCAACTACCTCAACCCCGAGGCGCGCGAAGCGGTGATGCAAGCGATCCTGCGCGTGGCGCGGATCTTCCCGATCATTCGCTTTGACGCTGCAATGACGCTCGTGAAGCGCCACATCCGCCGGCTTTGGTTCCCTGCGCCCGGTGAAGGTGGCGCGATCCCCTCGCGCGCTGGGCTGGGCATGAGCGCCGAGGAGTTCGAGCGCCACATGCCCAACGAATTTTGGCGCGAAGTGGTGGATCGCGTCGCTGCCGAAGCGCCCGACACGTTGCTGCTCGCCGAGGCGTTCTGGCTGCTCGAAGGCTACTTCGTGCGCACGTTGGGGATGCACCGCGTGTACAACAGCGCCTTCATGAACATGCTGCGCGACGAGAACAACGCCGGCTACCGCAGCGTGATCAAGAACACACTTGAGTTCGACCCTGAAGTGCTGCGCCGCTACGTCAACTTCTTGAACAACCCCGACGAGAAAACCGCCGTCGAGCAGTTCGGCAAGGGCGACAAATACTTCGGCGTCACCACGCTCATGTGCACTATGCCCGGCTTGCCGATGTTCGGACACGGGCAGATCGAGGGCTTTGCCGAGAAGTACGGCATGGAGTTCCGCCGCGCGCGCTGGAACGAGACACCCGACGCCGAGCTGATCGCGCGGCATGAGCGCGAGATCTTCCCGCTGCTGCGCCGCCGACACTGGTTCGCAGGCGTGGAACACTTTCGCCTATATGACTGCTTCACCGACGAGGGCACGGTCAACGAGGACGTATTCGCTTACTCCAACTGCTACATTGCGCCCGATGGCAGCAAAACGTACACGCTGGTGCTGTATCACAACCGCTTCGCCACAGCGCGCGGCTGGATCCGCACTTCAGCCGCGTTCGCCGTCAAGGATGCTGAGGGGAACAAGCGCCTGGTGCAGACGACGCTCGGCGAGGCGTTGGCGCTCACGCCCGATGACCAACACTTCGTGCTGATGCGCGATCACGTGAGCGGCTTGGAGTACTTGCACAGCAGCCGTGAGCTGGTCGAGAAAGGCTTGCGCGTCGAGCTGAACGCCTATGAGCGGCGCGTCTTCTTGGAGATCCGCGAAGTCGTCAACGACGCAGAACACCCCTACGCGGAGCTTCATCGCCAACTCCAAGGGCGCGGCGTGCCCAGCCTCACGCGTGAGCTGCAACGCCTGCGCGTGGCGCCGATCCTCGCTGCGTACCGCGCCGTACTCGAGCCTGAGTGGCTGCGAGAAGCCATCGGCGCGCCCACCGACGCCGAACGTCGTGCGTTGCTAGAAGTGTTGGAGCCGCGCCTCGAGGCGCTGCTGCGCGCGATCAAAGCGCATGTTGGCTCGCAGAGCAACGAGCGCCGCGTGGTGCGCCGCATCCTCGGCGACGTGCGCGCGCTGCTGGAGACGCTCGCCGATGAGGAGTGGCGCGCGCGTTTACCTACAGACGAGGCAGCGCGCGCCCTGTTGATGACGTGGGCGCTCACGCGATCGTTGGGCGTCCTGGTTTCCTTTGCAGCAGGTGAGGCGCAGAGCCGCGCTTGGCTACGCAATTGGCTGCTCGATGAGGTGGTGCGCGAGGCGTTGAGCGCGCTTGGCATAGCACAAGACGAAAGCGAACGCGCAGCCGCTGGGTTGGGCTTGATCATGGCGCACCGCGCAGTGATGGGCGCGCCCGTTGATGATGAGCCGTTGCCACTCCGCGAGGCGCTCGCACGGCTTTTCGCCGACCCAGAAGCGCGTGCTCTGCTTGGGGTCAACGAATACCAGGGGGTCGAGTACTTCAACAAAGAGGCGTTCGAGTGGCTGCTCGCACGTTTGCGCGATGCCACGGTAGCTGAAGCGCTGATGGATTTGACGCTCGGCGTGGCGGTGCTCCAATCGCGCGCTCGCCTTGCGGATGAACGTCTCACACTGCTCACGAACCGCGCCGAGCAGGTAGGCTACCGAACCGCAATGCTGCTGGACGAAGCAGCGCACGTATGAGTGCAGAGGCTAACACCGCTGGTGGTGAGACAAGCCCTCTGCTCAAGTGGGCTTATCGCGGAGCAGCGCTTGGGCTACTACTTGCGCTGTTCGCGTTTTACGCGCCTGTGCTCCGCGTGGCGCCCCTGCATGACGACGCGCTGTTGATCGGGATGCTGCGGGAGCGACCGCTTTGGGGCAGCGCAACTAGCGATCCGCTTTTCCGTCCCGCTGCCTATCTCCTCTGGCAAGTCGTGCGCGTGCTGTTCGGCTGGTATGAAGCTCCGCTGCTCAAGGTGTTCAATCTCGCGGCGCACGTGCTGAGCACGGCGCTGGTCATTAAGCTCGCGGAGTTCGTCAGCGCACGCGCAGCGCGTTCACAACGGGTGCTTGCGTTGATCGCGGGGGCGCTCTTCGGGTGGTACCCGCTTTTCTACCAAGCGATGTTCTGGTCCTCTGCGCTGGTGCACCCGTTGTTCACGCTGTTCGGGCTGCTTGCCGTACACATCATGCTGAGAGCCTGCACCCGTCGCGGCGCGCAAGTGTGGGCACAGTCAGCGCTTGCAGTTGGTTTCGTTCTGCTAGCGAGCCTCTCGAACGAAGCCGGCTTCATGAGCGCGCTATGGACAGGGCTGGCAGTGATGCGCTGCGCTTGGCGCGATTGGCATCAACACAGAGCGCTTCACTTCCGCGCGGTCCTCGTGTTGCCCTTGTTAGCTGGTATTGGCTACGTGCTCGTCTATCGCCTGGGCTTCAGCGCGACTTGGTCAAGCAAAACGCCCGTGGTGCTAGAACACCCCTTGCAAGCCGCGCAAAACCTCGCCTACTTCTTGCAAGCGCTAGGGTTGCCGCTTGCCGCGCTCGCCCGCGCAGCGCTTGGGATCGGTGCAGCGCGCTACTGGCTCGCAGCAGGAAGCGGGATCGTCATCCTGGTTATCTGCTTGGCGTACATCATGCGCGGCAGGCAAGTGGGAGCGCTGTTGTTTGCGTTAGGGTGGTGGGGCATCAGCAGTGTGCTGTTTTCCGTGGTGCTAAGCCATGATTACGTGTTGCAATCACCGCGCCTCACCTACGCGCCCATGGTCGGCGGCGTGTTGATGTGGAGCGTGCTGCTTCTTAGTGGGCAGCACAAAGGGTGGCGCACGGGTGCGCTGGGCGCGGCGCTGGCTTGGATTGTGTGGAGCGCGCGCTGGATGATGCCAACAATGGCAGAAGCAGAGCAGGTTTCCGCCGCGATGCGCACCTTGCGCGATGACCTCCGCGATCTCCCCGCCACAGCCCCTGTGTTACTCATCAACGCGCCATTTTGGAACGCGCCCAGCGTGCCCACATTCCTGATCGGCGCAGAAGGTATGCCTCTGATCGCAGAATACGGACCGCTCCCGCTATGGGTGGGCAGCCTCGATGGGGTTTACCGCGACGTGCGCGCCGTGCAACACGCCATCTTGCTCAGCCGGGGAACCACTTTCACCTACGGCTTGATCGGCGAGCAGGTGGACGACGGCGCATTGCGCGCAGCGATCCTCGCCTCGCGGCGTGTGTATCGCTTTGACTATGACCCGCCGCTGGGCACGCGCGTGCGTCGGCTTGCGGCGTTCGAGCCGGCTGCGCCACAGGCAATGCCGCTCGCACGCTTTTCACACGAAGCTGCCGCTGTGCATTTGCTCGAGGCGCGGCTTGTGCGCTGCGACGATCAGCTTTTGCTGCACCTCACGTGGCAAAACGATCAACCGCCCCAGCAACCGACGGGCGTCTTTGTGCACGGTTACGACGCAGCCGGCGCGCAGCTTTGGGTTGCCGACCGAGACTTGATCGAGGGTTACCTACCACTCGAACAACTCCCAGGCGGTGTGCGCCTGCAAGAAACGCGCCTGCTGCCCCAAGCGCCTGAGACAGCGCGCGTGCTGCTCGGCGTGTACGACCGCGGCACGCTCACCCGTTACACGGCGCTGCTTGCAGATGGGCGCACCACGACCGAAGTCACGCTCGAAGTGCCCACCGCAACGTCTTGCGCGCGTTGATTCACAAATAACGCCCGATCAGCAGGTTGAGGCGCGCGCGTGCCTCTGGCGTGATGCGGTCGCGCGCGGTGATGATCGCGTCGCGCATTGCGCCATCGGATTCGTGCGGCAGCGTGGGCACCACCGCGGCAAGGTTAGCAATAGCGCGTTGGGCGAGCGCGAGGTTCTCGTTCAGGCGCTGGATCACCATTTCCACGGTCACGGCCTCTTCTTCCTCGCGCCACACGTCGTAGTCGGTCACGTGTGCCATGATGGCGAAGTCCAGCTCTGCCTCGCGGGCGAGGAACACCTCAGGACACGCAGTCATGCCGATGATGTCGCACCCCCAGGCGCGGAAGACGTGGCTCTCGGCTTTGGTGCTGAAGCGTGGACCTTCGATGGTGATCAGCGTGCCGCCTTCGTGCACCGTGCCGCCAGCATCGCGCACGGCTTGGGCGAGCGCCGCGCGCAACGAGCGCGAGAAAGGCTCAGCAACTGAAGCATGTCCAACGATGCCGCTCTCGAAGAACGAGGCTTTGCGAATGCCTTTGGTGAAGTCGAACACCTGGCTTGGGATCACAATGTCGCGCGGCCTGAGATGCTCGCGCAAGCTGCCGCAGGCGCTGACGCTGATCACATGGCGCACGCCGAGCGATTTAAGCGCCCAGATGTTTGCGCGGTAGGGCACTTCGCTGGGGCTATAGCGGTGTCCGCGACCGTGGCGCGGCAGGAAGGCGATGCGCTGCCCTGCATACGTGCCGATCACGATGGCATCTGAAGGCGCGCCGAAAGGTGTTTCGATGTAGCGCTCCTCGATCTCGGTCAGCCCAGGCATGGCATACAAGCCGCTGCCGCCGATCACAGCGAAGGCGATGGGTTGCTCGCTCATGGCAAGTGCAGTGTACTGCGCGCTCAGGCGAGCAGCCGCGCGCGCAACGCCTGCACTTCCGCCTCGTCCAGCCCCGAGTCGCGCAGGTAGCCATAGGCACCGCCGAAACGCGCCTCGAGTTCGTCCAGCACTTGCAGCATCACCTCGGGCGGGCACGTGGTCAGCGCTGCCATGCGCGCGCGCACTTCAGGATCATCGAACGTGCTCAGCCACTGCTGGTGGAGATCGTAGAGGTAGTGCTCGCTGGCATGGTAGTCGGCGGCGATCACCTCATGGGGCACGTCGGCGAGGTCGAGCAAGAGCGCTGCGATCAACCCTGTGCGGTCTTTGCCGACGAAACAGTGGAACAGCACACCGCCGTCTGGTGCATCGAGAAAGAGGCGCATGATGCGCGCGATCGCCTCACGACGCTGTTCGAACACGTAGAAGTGCCAAGCCACGCGCGAATGCACGAACAAGCGTGCCTCTTCCTCACGTTGGCTTGGGTCGAGCAGTGGCACGTGGTGATAGCGCACACGAGGATGGCGCGCCAGGGGGTTGGGACGCTCGGCAACTTCTTGGGGATAACGCAGGTCCACGATCACGCGCACGCCGTACGCCTCCAGCGCGCGCTGCCCTTCCTGCGTCAGGTTAGAGAGCGTGTCCGAGCGAACGAAGGCGCGTGCGCGCGTAGGTGTGCCGTGGCGTGTGGGGTGTCCCCCGAGGTCGCGCGCGTTGGCAAGATGATCCCACTTCAGGCGACGCCCATTGAGAGAATCAGGCTGCATCTTGGGCGCGATTGTACGGGGCGCAGGTAAAGCTTCTTTAACCGCGCGCAGCTCACGGCACGCGGATCACCACGAACACGCGATTGCCGAACCATTGTCCTTGCGGGTCCTGCAGGCGCCACGTGCTGGTGTAAACGCCAGGCTGATCAGGCGCGCGCATCGGCACGCTGATGTCCACCACGCCGTTGCTCGGCGTCGGCGGCACGTTCACGCGCGAGACCAGCCCGAGCGGCGTGTCAGACTCATGCACCAGCATGTAGCCCAGACCCCAATCGCACGTGCTGACGTTGCGCATGCGCCACGTCTTAGTAAAAACAGTGCCAGCGCGGATGGGTGTGCCGTCGGGCACGGTGACATCTTGGACAAAGAGCGCCGCTTGACGACAGCCACGCTCGCCGACGACGACAGTCGTCACGACGGCGAGGTTGGGT
The DNA here is from genome assembly GCA_030550095.1 of Chloroflexota bacterium. Classification (GTDB taxonomy): domain Bacteria; phylum Chloroflexota; class Anaerolineae; order J036; family Brachytrichaceae; genus DRWP01. The sequence continues at coordinate 78,074 of JAUQQA010000004.1, forward strand.
GTTGGCGTTGCTGCTGCGCCATAGCGCACACGCAGCACTGCTGGGGCGCTGCGGCGCCCTTGTGCATCAACAGCGAAAGCTTGGAACAGCAACGCGCCTTCGCGTGTGGGCCGATAGGCGAAACGTGCTGTGAAAGCGATGGGCGGTTCACTGCGTTGTTCAGAGGCGACCAGCGCGCCATCGAGCCAAAGCTCAACGCGCGCCACGCCTGCGCTGGAAGCAGCCGAGACGGCAATGGGGATCGCCTCGCCCGCCTCGAAGGCTGCGCCCTCTGGCGGCGCGACGATGACCACCGTCGGCGCACGCCTCTCCTGCGCAGCGCACGCCGCAAGCAAAAGCACCGCGAGCGCGCCTAGCCTGCGAATCCATCGCAACACGATGTGAAAATCATAGCGGCTTAGCCGCTTGTGCTCGGCTCTGCGAGCAGCCGTTGTAGCAGCGCGTGTTCCTCCTCAGCAGAGCGCACCTCGCCATCGAGCCAAGCCGCGCGCAGACGCTGAAGCAAAACGCCGTAGCGCGGTCCGGGCGGCAAGCCGAGGGCGCGCAATGTCTCGCCATTGCACACAGGGCGCGTGTGTCGCCATTCGACGTGCTCGCGCAGCATTGCTGCGCGCTTGGCAGGATCGCGCTCGAAGGTGTAGCCGAGGCACAACGCCAATGGGCTGAAGTGGCTCAGCAATGCCGATTGCTCGCTGGGGCGGCTGCGGAAGAGCGCAGCGCTCAAACTGCCCAGCGCGCCCAAGGCCACGAGCGCATCGCGCACAACATGCGTGAAGGGAATCCACTCCACCCAACGGCTAACCGCGAGCTGCCCCATCTGGTAAGTGAGCGCGCCCCAGCCCAAAGCGTGCCGCAGCGTCTGTGGCGAGACGCCTAACGATTCTGGCGACCAGCGCGCGTCGCTCAGCGTCTCGCGCACGCGCTCGAAGCGGATGGGCAGCGCCTCGGGGGCGGGAACAGGGATGCGCACGGCGCGGAACACACCCCAGGCGATGAGCAATGCAAGCGCCGCCTCAGGGCGGTGTTCCTCAAAGATCAGTTCGAGGTCATACTTCATGCGCTCGCCGCTCAACGCGCGCAGATGCGGTAGCCCGTCTGCCATCCAGGCGCGCGTGCTTGGCTCAACCTTGAAGCCGAGTCGTGCCGCGTAACGCGCGCCGCGCAAAATGCGCGTGGGGTCGTCCACGAAGCTGCGCGGGTGTAAGGCGCGGAGCACGCGCGCGCGCAAATCGCGCTGCCCACCCAGCGGATCAACGATTGTCTCGTCGGAGAGACGCAACGCCATGGCGTTCACGGTGTAGTCGCGGCGGTGCAAATCCACCGCAAGCGTGCTCGGCGCCACGAGCGGCAGCGCTGCAGGATGCGGATAGGTCTCTTGACGCGCCATGGCGATGTCCACCGCCAACGCTTCGATGTGCCACGTTGCTGTGCCGAAGCGCGGGTAGGTTTGCACGCTGCCGCCGTGCTGTTCGCGGAGCCGATGCGCAAGCGCGAGTGCGTCGCCTTCCACCACGAAGTCGAGATCGTCAATGGTGGGCAAGCCCAGCAGCCAATCGCGCACAGCGCCGCCGACCAAGTACGCAGCAATGCCCAACTGCTCGGCAGCCGTGCGAATCGCCTCGAATGCAAAGCGTTGCGCGGGGGAGAGCCGTTCGATCAAACGCATGGCGGCGCCAAGCTAAGCGATGGGCAACGAGGGATCATTGCCCCACTCTTTCCACGAGCCGTCGTACACTGCGCTGTGCTCGAACCCTGCCACACGCAGCGCCAAAAGCCCGAACGCGGCGCTCACGCCGGCGTTGCAATACGTGATGATCGGCTGCGAGGGATCAACTCCCAGCTCGGCAAGCAACGCCCGAATGGCCTCTGGCGGCAGCAGCGTGCCGTCAGGCGCAACGAGCGTGGGGCGCGGAACATTGATCGCGCTGGGGATGTGCCCTGCACGCGCTGCACGCGAGGCTTGCCCGAGAAATTCTTCGCGCGAACGCAGATCCAGCAACACCGCGCGTTGTGTGCCGTTCACCACATCGCGCACCTCGCTCAGGCTGCGTATCCACTCAGGGTTGGGCCGCGCAACAAACAGAGCAGGCGCGATCTCAGGAACGACCTCTGTGACAGGTCTGCCTTCTTGCACCCACTTCTGCCAACCGCCATCCAACACGGCAACGCGCTCGTGCCCATAGTAGCGCAGCGCCCACCACAAGCGCGCAGCGAACATCCCCTGCGCGTCGTCATACGCGATTACGGTAGTCTCGTTGCTGATGCCCAAGCGCGACATGAGCGCTGCAAACTGCGCTGGCGGCGCCAGGCGCGCGCGACGCGGGTCGTTCTCGTCGGTGATGTCGTGCACCCAGTCCACGAAGACGGCGCCAGGGATGTGGCTTCGCAAGTAGTCCTCACGGTGGCTAAAGTAATGTGGGGGCGGCTGGGTTGCTGGCAACACGTGCCCGCGAATGTCCACGATGCGCACATCAGGCGCGTCAAGGTGGGCTGCAAGCCACTCCGTTGAGACGAGCGGACCGAACATGCGCGCGATTATCGGGCGAACTCTGCGTTCACGTGCAGCGGCTAAGGCGCAAGCGCGCGTGCCGTTGCCGTTGCCTCGGGCGCGGAGACGGCAGCGGCATTCACCGTCCAAAGGTGCACCGTGCGGAAGCGGTCACTGGGGTAGGTGATGGGGGTTGCCTGCACGCCGCGCACGCGCGTCGAGACCACGTAGTAGTATGGCGGATAGAAGAGCGGGATCGCCGGCACTGCGTCAGCGAAGCGCTGCTGGAAGCGGCGATACAGTTCCAAGCGCGTGTTGCGGTCAAGCGTTTGCCGCGCCTGGAGCAGCCATTCGTTCACCTCGGGGTCATCCCAGCCCGCGAAGTTTGCGCCACCGTCCTTGCGGCTGCCGTGCCAGAGCGGGAACGGGTCGGGGTCGCCGTCGAGCAGCGTCTCGACGAGCGCGGCTTGGAACTGGCGCGTGGCGAGGAAGTTTGGCACCAGGTTTGGCACAGGCACCACACTCACAGGCACCTCCAGCTCGCGCCACTGCTGCGCGATGAGGCGTCCAACGCGAATCATGAGCGGGTTGTCGGGCACCAACAACGTGAAGCCGATGGGTTCGTCTTCTTTCTGCCACACCGCGCTGTTGAACGGCGCGATCACCTTCAGCGAGTAGCCCGCGCTTTCGAGCAATGTACGCGCGCGTACTAGATCGCGCGGCGGAAGTTGCAGGTCGCTCAACCACGCCCAACTGGTGGGCGGCAGCGGTGTGTGCGCGAGCATGGCGCGCCCTTCGAGCGCCTCGCGCACGATCGCCTCGCGATCGAGCGCAAGACGTAGCGCTTCACGCACGGGCTGCTCGCTGAGCGCCAAGACGCCGCTATCGCGCCGCAGGTTGAAAAGCAGCATCACGTAGCGCGCTTGGGGCATCGCGTGCACCACAGCGTTAGGGAGCGCCTCAGCGCGTTTCACGTCTTCAAGCGAAAGCCCTGCGGCGCTATCCACCTCACCCACGCGGAAAGCTTCGAACAGCGCAGCAGAGTTAGGGTAAAAGCGCAGCACCAAGCGCGCAAGCTGAGGCTTCGGGCCTGGGTGGGTTTCTGAGGGCACAAGCACAGCGCGCGTGATGCGCCCGCTGTTCACATCCACCTCTACGACGCGCCAAGCGCCATTACCGCGCGGGTTCTGGTTAAAGGGAAGCGACTCGAGTTGCGCTGCGGTTGTGCCGGAGAGCAAGTGGCTGGGGAGCAAGCCGAACGTGGTGTAGTCCAGGAATGGCGCAAATGGGCGCGCGAGCTGAAACTGCACGGTGTGCGAATCCACCACTGTTGCGGTGATCACGCTCCACGCTTGATGCAGCGCTTGTGATCCTGGAAAGGCGGGGTCGCGGATCAGCTCGAGCGTGAAGCGCACATCTTCAGCGGTGACGGGTGTGCCATCTTCCCAACGCGCCTCTGGACGCAAGCGGAAGGTGTATGTCGTGCCATCGGGCGAGATCGTCCATGATTCCGCGAGGTCGGGCTGCGCCTCGCCTCCCTCGCTCAGGCGCGTCAAGCCACGAAACACCAAACTGCACACATCGCGCGCAGCCTCATCTTGGGTGCATAGCAGGGGGTTAATCGCACGCGGCGCGCCGACAACGCCCTCTGTGAGCGTGCCACCAGGCGCCGGAACGAAGACGAGATCGCGCTGCACTAGGTTCGAGGAAGCAATCACCAATGCAATGCCGATCGCCCCCAGGACCACAACGAGAAGGACCACGAGGCGAATGACTCGCATATCGCTCTAAGCAGCCCTGCTAAGGCTGCGTGCAGCGCGAAACGCGCGCTAGCGCGCGTTGAAGAGCAACACGTTCACGATAGCAAGCGCGAAGAAGGCGATCGCCGTGAGGATGGTGAGGGTGAAGAGCACACGATCCACCCCGCGCCGCGTTTGATAGACGCTCTGTGCACCACCGAACACACCGCCCAGCTCCTCGCCCCGCGATTGCAGCAACACGCCCGCGATCAACGCAATGCCGAGGAGGATCTGTGCGATGCCCAAGAAGACGTTCATGGCGGCGCGATTATACTCAGCGCATCCTTGCTGAGCGCACCTTGAGGTTGCAAACGATGCGCGGAACCACTAAGTTGATCCTGGACATCGTGATGGGCGCGATCGTGCCCTTGCTGATCTTGAACACCCTCACGCGCATCGTGGGCGCGCCTGTGGCGTACGTCTGGGCAGCGCTGGTGCCTGTTGCCTACATCTTGCTCGACACGTTCCTCCTCAGCCGCCGTTTCAACGCGATCACCACCTACGTGGCGCTTTCGGCAATTGCGCAAGGAGCGCTGGCGTTCTGGTTTGTGGATGGCTGGCGTTATGCGCTGAAGGACACCGCGGGGGTGATTCTGGGCGCGCTGCTCTTCTTCGGCTCACTCGCGTTGCGCAAACCGATGATGCGCCTCTTTGCGGAGCAAGTGTTCCAGCCCGATAGCCCAGCGAAGGCGCAGGCGTTGCAGCGGCTGTTTGCACACCCGAGCGTTTGGCGCACGTTGCTGCTCACCACTGCGATCCTTGGGGTGCAAAATGTGCTGCTCGGCGCCTTCAACTTTGTGCTCAACCTCAGCCTGGTCACGGCGCCGTTCGGGTCGGAGCAGTTCAACTTCCAGGTCGGTCAGGTGAACGCGATCACGCGGGTGGTGTTCGTGGTGCTGAACTTCGCAGCGTTCGCAGGCGTCTTCTACCTGCTCTACCGCAGCATCTTCAGCGTGCTGCCGAGCGAGGAAGGCAAAAGCCCCTTTGAGAGCGACTTCTGGGTTTTGATGGAGCGGGGAGGATTGCTTAAGACGTGAGCGGCCGTCCACCCTTCGCCTCACTTTTCAGCCCAGCCAGCCCTGCGTGTTGGTAGAATGAAACCAAAGCCCCCGTAGTTCAACTGGATAGAACAGCGCCGTCCTAAGGCGCGTGTTGTGGGTTCGAGTCCTGCCGGGGGCGCTGCTCACACGTTGCGTCCGGTTTCCCAAGGCTCTGCGCGCGCAAGAAAATCCGTCGCAAAGCGGTTGGCGTAGGTTTTCACCAGCCAGCGCACACGTTCTGGGTCTGGCGAAGCGACGATGAGCCCTGCGTGATGCTTTTTCTCCAGATGCCACACCACTTCTGGGTCGTTGTAAGCGGAGAGGTCGGGTTGGGGCTGGCGCGCTAGGCATATCACCACGCCAGCGAAACCGCGACGCACTGCGGGCAGGTGGTATGGCTCGCCACGCGCGAGGGCAAGCTCGATGCGCGCCCACTCCACCCACAGGTTAACCCCAGTGGCAAACTCGATCATGTCGCTGATGTGCGCCCCGCCGACGCGCGCTGCCGCTTCGAGGAACAACCAGCGACCATCGCTATGCGCGCGCAGAAATTCTGCGTGGACAATGCCACTGAAGCCAGGATAGCCAAGCGCGGCGATCACGCGCGCGTTTAGCTCGCGCAATGCCTGCGATTCTTCCGACTCTTCTGGCAACATCCACGAATGAAACACGCCACCACCATGCGAGACCGCCAGCGGAGGCTGCCCATAAGCGCTGACCGTGCTGAAGAGCACCTGGCCTTGCCATACGATGGCGTCCACGTGGAACACATCGCTCGGCACAAACTCCTCGAGCAGCCGAAACGATTGCTCATCACCCAACTGATCGAGCAGCCGCCACACTTGTTCGCTGTGCTCGCAGCGCTTAATGCCCATCGCGCCTGCCTCATGACGTGGCTTGAGCAACCAGGGCGGCGGTGTGACGCGCATCCACTCGCGCAAGGCGTCGTAGTTGAAGATGGGCACAAAAGAAGGCGTGGGGATACCCGCCGCTTGCGCGCGGACGCGCATCGCCAACTTGTCGCAGAAAGGCCGCGCCTGCGAGGCGGTCATGCCCGGCAGCTGAAAATGCTCACGCAGCACACCTGCGGTCTCCACTTCGTACTCGTCGAGGGGGATGATGAGGTCAATCTTCAGCCCGCGCGCCATGTATGCTGCTGCGTTGATCACATGCCGGCGGTTGGCCAGGCTGTGCATGTAGTGCACGCCGTCCAGCGCATCGTAGGGCCAATCCTCGTTGCGCCAGCGCTCCTCGGTGAGCAAAAACACACGACACCCAGCCGCCTTTAGCGCGCGGATCAGGCGCTGGCCCTTCACCGCGCTGCTCAAGCACAACACAGTCAGTGGCTGCGGGCGCTCCTGCACCTTGCCCTAATGATACGCGCAATTGGTTAGAATCCCACGCGCAATGCGCGTGCACAGCGTGGGGCTTGCGATCGTCGGCGCAGCTGTGGCCGCAGGCGCTGGCATTCTGCTGCTCCTACGCCTGCCAACTGCACCAGTGCGACGTCTCCCTGCGCCAGCGACGATCTTCCCCTTCCCAACTAGGAATGCCACACCCGCTGCGCTTGCAGGCGCGCCACCCGCGCCAGACAACGCGCTTGTTCTCCCCTCGCCCACGCCGCTAGTGACGCAATACGTCGTCCAAGCTGGCGACACGCTGTGGGACATCGCGCTGCGCTTCGGCTTCACCTCGCTTGAGGCGATCCTTGCTGCAAATCCTGGCATCAACCCCGACTTCCTGTCCATCGGGCAGGTGCTCGTCATCCCCGGCTACGACTTCGTGCCGCCGTTGCGTGCTGCTACACCAACGCCGCTTGTGCTCCTCACGCTGCCACCCCGCCAAGGCACCGATGAGACGCTCGGCTTTGTGCTCCCCGAGGCAGGTGGGCTGCGCCTTCGCCGCGCCCCAAGCTACGACGCCGAGGTGATCACGCGCCTTGGACCGAACACACCACTGCGCATCTTCGGTCCTGTTGCTGGGCAAAGTTGGTTGCGCGTGCGCACTCCAAATGGCACCGAGGGCTTCGTGGATGCGCGCTATGTGAGCATCGGCACAGCGACCACCTTGCCCACGCCCGCTACCTGGGAGAAAGCAACCCCTGCGCCGATCGTTGCCGCGCCGCTGGAATACCCTTTCTTGTCAGATTTGTCGCCGCGCGTGTTCGAGATCTTCCGCATGGGGCAAGCGCGCGGCAACCGTCCCAACGTGTTCACGCTGGTGGGCGACAGCAACTCCCAGCACCCGGCGTATCTCAAGCCGTTCGATTGGGGCAACTACAACTTAGGCGCCTACGCTTACTTGCAGCCCACGGTGGACTTCTTCCGAGGCTCATTTGCCCAAGAAAGTCCTGCGGCTAACGGGGGCTTCAACACCAGCAAAGTGCTCGATCCTGCCTTTGCACCCCCAAGCTGCGAGGGACGTTCGCCGCTTCAATGCGCTTACGACCAAATGCGCCCCAGCATCGCGTTCATTTTGCTCGGCACGGGTGATCAGCATAGCTGGCAAAACTTCGAGGCGAACTACCGCCGCATTGTCGAGATCACCATCGGCAATGGCATCATCCCCGTCCTTATCACCAAAGGCGACGATCTGGAGTGCCGCGACAACAACGCGCCATGCGGCTTCATCAACGGCAAGATCGCGCAGATCGCCGCAGAGTACCAAGTGCCGCTGCTCAACCTGCGCCAAATCGTGCAGCGGCTCCCCAACGGCGGCATGACTGAGGACGGTTTCCACTACAACTTCCCGCCAGACAACCGCTCAGCGTGGTTCACGCCTGAGTATCTCCAGTATGGCTACACACAGCGCAACTTGACCACGTTGCAAACGCTCGATGTGCTGCGTCGGCGCGTCATCGCACCAGGAAGCTAGCGTGCCCCCAAGCGCGGCAGGCGCCAGCTCAGCCACACCCCAAGCGAGGCCAGCACCACCACAAACGCAAACATCAGCCCATAGCCCAGCGCACGCTGCCCCGCAGCGATAAACCCATCAAGCCAAAACCCGCCGAGCAATGGCGAAAGCGCGACCACGCCGCTCACCGTGTTCAGTGTGCCAACATACATCGCGCGATGTCGTTGTGGAGCGCTATCCATGAGGTAGCTCACCACGCCCAACACCAGCGAATGCTCCAGCGCGCCGCGCAGCGCAAAGATCACCAAGAAGGCCCCCAAAGCCCACTCACGCAGCGCAGCTAAGGGGGGCAGGAGGAAAGCAAGTGCCAACGCGGGCGCCGTTACTTGCATCAAGGCAGTGACACGCACCACACTGAGCGCAGAGAACCGATCGGCAAGCCAGCCGAACAACGCGATCCCGATCAAGCCCCCGATGATCAACGCCATGTTGAACTGCCCTGTGATGCCCTCGCCAAGCTGCAGCACCTCGCGCGCGAAGACGAGATAGAACGACGCCGCCATCAGCTCCACTCCTGTGAGAAAGCGCAGCGCCAACACGCACTTGAACACGCGGTCTTCGCGCAACGCCACGCGCAAGCTGGCAAAGAACGCAGTGTGCTGCGCGTGTTGCTGCTCGCTGAGATCCATCGGCACCTCGCGGATCAACACCGTTGCCCCCAGCGAGATCAACATGAACACCCACGTGCACGAGAAGATCAGCGCGTAGTTCTGCGGGAAGGGCAAGCCACTTTCTGGCGCCAACACGCGCTCCACCACAATGCCCGCGCCGATACCCAACACGGCACCGATGATCTGCCCCACCGATACCACGCGCGCGCGGAGGCGCGGCGTGAGCGCGCGGCTAAGCATGTCGAACCACGCCACCCCGGCAAGCGCATCGCACAGGTTGAACACAGCAATCGCGCCGATCAGCACCCACACCGTGAGCAACGGCGGCTGTGCCCCTGTGAGCAACAGCCAAAGCGCGATCAGCAAAAAGGCATTGCGCCCGATCACGCTGGGGATGACGAGATAGGGCTTTTGGTAGCGCTTGCCACGCACCACGCGTGCTGCGACAAGCTGCGGCAGAAACCACGAGACCGCCCACGTCATACCCACAGCGCCGACCAAGGCTTTGTCCTCGGTGAGCTGCGAGGCTAACCCGACAAGCACAGTGGTAGAGGGCACGAAGTACGTGCCCACCATGAACGCCATGATGTCCACCATGAAGGCAAAGATGTTGCGGCGCGCGTCAATGGGCGGGATGGCCTCGGCGCGCGGGGCAAGCGCGTGTTCGGCGACGCTGAGCATCGCGCGCGATCATAGTGGGTGCGAGCGCTCAACTTGGGCGGCTCTGCGAGGGTAAAGCGCGTGCGTCGTGACCAGGCGAGGCTCTCGCTCACAACCGCGCGATCACTGCCTCAGCCATCTCGCGTGTGCCGACGACGCGCGCGCCGGGCGTAGCGATGTCGCGGCAACGATAGCCGTCGTTCAACGCTCGTTCCACTGCGCGCTCGATGCGCTCGGCGTGCGCGTGCAAGCCAAACGACCAACGCAACATCATCGCTGCGCTGAGGATCATCGCCAGTGGGTTCGCCACACCTTGTCCGGCGATGTCATGCGCGGCGCCGTGGATTGGCTCATACAAGCCGCGCCGATAGCCGTGACGGTTGAGCGCATCGCCCAGCGACGCACTGGGCAACATGCCCATCGAGCCAGCCAACATCGAGGCTTCGTCGCTCAGGATATCGCCGAAGAGGTTTTCGGTGGCGATGATGTCGAAGCTGCGCGGATTGCGCAGCAAGTGCATCGCGCAGGCGTCGGCGTACATGTCTTCGTAGCTCACATCGGGGTACTCCTCGCGCAGCTCGTGAGCGACGGCGCGCCAGAGGCGACCTGTGGCCATGACATTTGCTTTGTCAGCTTGCGTCACCTTCTTCTTGCGCGCGCGCGCCAGCTCAAACGCCATGATCAACAAGCGACGCACCTCAGCTTCGGTGTAGTGGGTGGTGTCCACAGCGTAGCGCTCGGGCGGTTCCCCGAACTGTCCTTGCGGCTTGCCGAAATAGGCGCCGGCAGTCAACTCACGCAAGATGATCAGGTCCACGCCGCGCACGATGTCGGGCTTCAAGGGCGAGGCATCGAGGAGCGCCTCAAACGTGCGCACAGGGCGCAAATTGGCGAAGAGGTCAAGCGCCTTGCGCAGCCCAAGGATCGCTTGTTCGGGGCGCACGCTGGCGCTTGGGTTTTTGTCGAACTCGGGCGTGCCCACGGCGCCGAACAGCACAGCATCTGCTTCTTGTGCCATGCGCAACGCTGGCTCAGGCAGCGCTGTGCCGTGTGCGTGGATAGCGCGCCCGCCTACGTCAGCGGTGTAGAGCTCGAGATCGAGGTTGAGCGCTTGCAAGACGCGCACGGCTTCGGCGCACACTTCGGGGCCGATGCCGTCGCCGGGGAGCACTGCAATGCGAAGGGTGGGCATGGCTTGTTACGCTTGTGAATGTTGCAGGATGTGTCGGAAGTATGCGATGGTCTCGCGCAGTCCTTCTTCTAGCGACACTTTCGGCTCCCAGCCGAGCACCTCGCGCGCGCGCGTGATGTCAGGCTGACGGCGTTGAGGATCGTCAGCGATGCGCTCAGCATTTGGCTGCGCGTGAATGACGATCGGGCTTGTGCACTCGGGACCAGCAGCCGCCTTTACAGCGCGGGCGAACTCAAGAATGGTCATCTCGCAGGGGTTGCCGAGGTTCACTGGACGCACTTCGTCGCTCCAGAGTAAGCGCAGCAACCCCTCCACAAGGTCGCTCACGTAGCAAAACGAGCGCGTCGCCGTGCCGTCTCCATACACCGTGAGCGGCTCGTTGCTGATCGCTTGGCGCACGAAGTTCGGCACCACGCGCCCATCATCAAGGCTCATGCGAGGACCATAGGTGTTGAAGATGCGCGCGATGCGTGTTTGCAAGCCATACTTGCGGTGATACGCCATCGTCAGCGCCTCGGCGAAGCGCTTGGATTCGTCATACACGCTGCGCAAGCCGATGGGGTTGACGTGTCCCCAATAGCTTTCCTTCTGCGGATGCTCGAGCGGATCGCCATACACCTCGCTGGTGCTGGCTTGCAGAAAACGCGCGCCCTTCCGTCGCGCCAGCTCCAGGGCGTTGTAAGTGCCTTGCGAGCCGACCAACATGGTCTCGATGGGGTTTTCCAGGTAACCTTTTGGGCTTGCGGGCGAGGCAAGGTTCATCACGGCGTCGAGGGGTTCATCGACCCAACACGCGTGCACAATGTCTTGCTCGATCAGGCGGAAACGCGGATGCCCAATGAGGTGCGCGACGTTGCGCGGGTGACCCGTGATGAAGTTGTCCATGGCGATCACGGTGTGCCCTTCAGCAAGCAAGCGCTCACACACATGTGAGCCGATGAAGCCAGCGCCACCTGTCACGAGGACGTTCACGCGCTTTCCTCCTTTTCGCGCTCCGCCTTGCTGCCGATGCGCACAAGTTGCACCTGCGCCTGGTACCCCTTCTCTGCGCCATCCCCTAGTGAGAGCTTGCCATTGCCGTAAAAGCCCACGCTGCCCGTGCGGAACTCCTTGGGGCTAAGTAGAATTGTGCCTACTTCCTCGTTGTTGACGTAGAACTTCACCTTGACGATCATCGGTTTGACCACCGACATGGCAAGCGCATGATACCTTAGCCGCATCCATGCCGCGTTACATCGCGTTTTACAAGCCGTATGGCGTGCTCTCAGCGTTCACGCATGAGGTGCGCCCTGAAGAGCCACCCAAGCGCACCCTAAGCGAATTCGGGTTGCCCAAAGGGGTGTATGCAGCCGGGCGCTTGGATCATGATAGCGAAGGCCTGCTGATCCTCAGCGACGACGGGCAGTTTATCCACCGACTCACTCACCCCCAGCACAAGCTCCCTAAAACTTACTACGTCCTCGTTGAGGGAACACCCACTGAGGAGGCGCTCAAACGCCTCCGGCAAGGCGTGGTGATCAAAGGCTATCGTACGAAGCCGTGCCAAGCGCGCGTGATCCCGCCACCCCCATTGCCGCCGCGTGAGAAACCCGTAACTCCCCACGGCCCTACGGCGTGGCTGGAGATCGTGCTCACGGAGGGCAAAAAGCGACAGGTGCGACACATGACGGCAGCGGTTGGGTTGCCGACTCTGCGCTTGGTGCGTGTCCGCGTGGGCCCCATCACGTTGGACGGCTTACATCCCGGAACATGGCGTGATCTCAGTGCCGAAGAGGTGGCAGCGATTTTTGCACGCACTTCTGCACGATCGCGCTCACGTGCGGGGAGCGGTCGCCGACGGGCGCAGCGGAGCCGCGCGCGAGGCGCGCAAACGCACTCCCACAGCCAGCATTAGCCTCCACCCGCCCACAAACACCGTGCCGAGTGGCAATGCCACCGCCGCGAACAACAGCGGCACGCCCGATTGGCCTAACCACGCAGCGCGTACGAACAACCCGAGCGGCACTGCGAAAAGCGCAGCAATCCCTGCGCGCGCTGCCAACGCCAACCAAGCCATCCCCGTTCTCGGCAAAGCGCTGGGGTAGGCGCCGAGCAGCGCACCAAGCAACGCATACGGCAGCCCCAGTGCTATCACCTGGACTCCAGCACGCCAAAGCGCGCCTTCTGCATCAGCGACCCCATGCGCGCGCTGCCCAAGGAGCACAAACGCGATGAGCGCCGCAGCGTCGCCAAGCAGCAGCCCCAATTGCACATGAGCACCTTCTCGCCACAGTTCACGCCTCATGGAGTTCCTCACGCAGCAATGATACGCGCGACGGCATCGCGCGCTCCAACCAATTGAGTGGCAAAGCGCAAACGCATCTCTATAATGCCAAATAACGGAATAACGATGTGAGAACGTTGGCGGGCGCGCACATTGCGCCCGTAGATCACCAGAACCAGGAGTTGAACCATGACCACGACCACTGCCAACCCGGCAAACGGTGCCACAAAGCCGCCTTTCGTCAAGGGGCTAGATGGCATCGTGGCTGCCCAAACTGAGATCAGCATGGTGGACGGCCCGAACAGCACGTTGCTGTATCGCGGCATCAACATTCACGAGTTGGCGGAGCAGGCCAGCTACGAGGAAGTGGCGTTCTTGCTGCTGCACGGTCACTTGCCCAACCGCAGCGAGTTGGCAGACTTCAACGCGCGTCTCGTGGCGAACCGCTGGTTGCCCGCACCCATGTACGACTTGCTGCGCCAGCTACCACGCGATGCAGTGCCCATGGAAGCCTTGCGCACGGCGATCTCCGCGCTCTCGTTCTACGATCCCGAGATCGAGGACATCAGCATCGAAGCAACGCTGCGCAAATCAGTGCGCCTCATCGCGCAAGTGCCCACGCTCACCGCGGCGTTTGAGCGCATCCGCAACGGTAAAGACCCCATCGCCCCCAACCCGCGCCTGAGCCATGCCGCTAATACGCTGCACATGTTCGGCCTGAGCACTGACCCCGAGTTCGTGCAGGCGCTGAACGTGTATTTCATCCTGCTCGCGGATCACGGCATGAACGCCAGCACCTTCACCGCGCGCGTTGTAGCCAGCACCCAAGCTGACCTGCACTCAGCCATCTCCGCTGCTTATGCCTCGCTCAAGGGTCCCCTACACGGCGGCGCGAACGAGGCCACGATGCGCATGCTGCTGGAGATCGGGGAGCTGGACCGTGTGGACGAGTACGTGGACAACGCCTTTGCCGCCAAGCGCAAGATCATGGGCTTTGGGCACCGCATCTACAAGCACGGCGATCCACGCTCGCTGCATCTCAACCGCTGGTCGGAGCGCCTTGGGCGCAAGGTGAACCAGCTCAAGTACTATGAAATGTCGCTGGCGGTCGAGAAAGCCGTGCTGCGCCACCGCGAGCTTTACCCGAACGTGGACTTCTTCAGCGCAACGCTGCTGTATTACCTCGGCATCCCGATTGACCTCTTTACGCCGATGTTCGCGTGCGCGCGCATTGCGGGCTGGTGTGCACATGTGATCGAGCAGTACAAGGACAACGTGCTGATCCGCCCTCAGTCCGAATACATCGGCCCCACGGGGCTGCACTACATCCCTATCGAAGAGCGCTGAACTGCGCGCTACCTCGCTTGCGGAGTCCACAGCCTTGATCGCCGAACAACGTTTACGGCACATGTTCGACGCGCGTGTGGTCGGCATCATTCGCACGCAGAATGCCGACCACGCGCTGCGCATGGCGCGCGCGCTCCTCGACGGCGGCTTTCGCTGCGTGGAGATCACCATGAACACGCCAGAAGCGCTCTCGCTCATCGAGACCCTCGCCCGCGAAGCCCCCACCAATGCCCTCATCGGCGCGGGAACAGTGATGAGCGCAGACCAAGCGCTTGCCTGCATTAGGGCAGGCGCGCAGTTTGTCGTCTCGCCCATCGCCGAGACGGCGATCATCGCTCCGTGCCGCGAGGCAGGCGTAGTGGTGATCCCTGCCGGACTAACGCCGACCGAGATCGTGCACCTGTGGCGCGCAGGGGCACACGTGGTGAAGGTATTCCCCATCAACGCGATGGGCGGACCGGAGTACATCCGCGCGCTGCGCGGGCCTTTGCCCGAAATTCCACTCTGGGTGAGCGGCGCGGTGAACCCAGAGGAAACGCCAGCGTATCTCGCAGCAGGAGTGCAGTTGGTTGGGCTGAATGCCCATCATTTGCCCACTGCGCTCATCGAACAGGGCAACCACGCAGCGCTCACCGAAGCGGCACGCACGCTGCTGCGCGCAACCGGGACCCTCACCAGCGCCCAACCCCGCGTTTAGCGAATCCACGGCTGCAACGAGGCGCGCAGCGCGTCTTCGATGCGCAGGCGATGCGCTGGCAGCAGGGGTTGTGGCAGCGCATCGAGCGCGAAAAAGCCGATCGCTGTGGACTCCGCGCTATGCTGGAGCGTGCCCGCAACGACCTCGCACGCGAAGCACAAGTTGACAAACTGCGTCGCTGTGCCGTCAGGATAGGTCGCCACGGCATAAGCGCGCGGGTCGGAATACACGCCGATCAGCCGCCCAACGCGCACGATCAGGCCCGTCTCTTCGCGCACCTCGCGCATGCACGCCTCCGCCACCGACTCACCCGGCTCCACACCGCCGCCTGGCAACGCCCAATAGCCGTTGTCTGCGCGACGATGCAGCAACACGCGCCCCTCCGCATCCTGAATGAACGCCGACACACTTGCGCGCACGCCTTGCGGCAACGCGC
>JAUQQA010000058.1 GCA_030550095.1 Chloroflexota bacterium
GTTGACGCACAACCCGATGTGATCCTCAGCCACGACAACACCGCGGCGATCTGGCGCCTGTTCAAGCAGATCGGAGCAACGCACGTTAAACACCCAGAGCGCTTGTGCATCACGCTTGATCACGCTGTTCCTGCTCCGACCACGCAACATGCCCAAAATCACGCCGACGTGCGGCGCTTTGTCGAGGAGCAAGGCATCGTGAACTTCTTCGAGGTCGGTCGTGGCATTTGTCATCAGGTGTTAAGCGAAGAGGCCTGCGTGCTGCCTGGGCAGCTCATCCTTGGCGCGGATAGCCACACTACACATTTTGGTTGGCTGGGAGCTTTTGGCGCAGGAGTGGGGCGCAGTGAGGTTGCAGCCCTATGGGCGACGGGTGAGCTTTGGCTGCGCGTGCCCGAGAGCATCCGCATCACGTTGACGGGCGAGCTGCCGTTCGGGGTGACGGCTAAGGACTTTTGCTTGAAGCTGATCGGCGACTTGGGTCAAGATGGTGGGTTGTATGCTTCGGTTGAATTTGATGGTGACGCCATTCCGCGTCTCAGCCTTGAGAGCCGCATGGTGATCCCAAACATGATGGCGGAGTTCGGTGTGAAGAATGCTTACTTGCCGCCCGATGATGCTGTGTTCGCGTATCTCGCGGCCCGTCTTTCGCGCCGCAAGGTACCAGCGCCCGTGAACGACGTGGAGGGCCTGCGCGCGATGGCGATCTACCCCGACCCCGATGCGCACTACATCGCACACTACACCTACGACCTGAGCACGCTCGAGCCAATGGTGGCGCGCCCACATCGCGTGGATAACGTGGTGCCGGTCAGCGAGGTGCGCGGTGTGCGGGTGCAACAGGCGTTCATCGGCACGTGCACCAACGGTCGGCTGGAGGACATCGCGGCGGCGTGCGAGGTATTGCGTGGTCGCAAAGTGGCGCGCGGCACGCGCCTGCTGGTGATCCCGGCGTCCTCCGAGGTGCTGCAAGAGGCGGTCGCGCGCGGCTACGTGGACATTCTGCTCGAAGCCGGCGCGGTGATCGGCGTGCCGGGCTGCGGACCGTGCATGGGCAATCACATGGGCGTGCCCGCCGTCGGCGAGGTGACGATCAGCAGCGCCAACCGCAACTTCCGCGGGCGGATGGGCACGCGCGAGAGCGAGATCTACCTCGCCTCGCCTGCGGTTGTCGCCGCAAGCGCCGTCACCGGTTGCATCACCGACCCGCGCGAGTTGCTCTAAGACGGGTGATCACCAAGGCAGACACGACGCCCAGCCCCAACGCGAGGTCGAGCCACTGGTAGACCCGCAGCCCGAGCCAGTGAGCGGCTTCGTCGCCGCGCAAGAACTGGACGCCGAAATCGCCGAGCGCAAACCACCACACCCCAAACGCGGCTGAGCAGCGCCGCGCCAATGCGAAAAGCGCGCCCGCACCGAGCCAGGCGAGCATGAAGAGTTGCGTGGGGAGCCGTGGCGCGCGCGTGAAGGTGTCGTCGGGCCAATCGGCGCGCAGTTGCCACGCAAGGGAGTGTTCGCCTTCGATTTGCCAAAATACTTCGCGCCCAAACGCGCACCCATGCGCAATGCAGCCGAGCGAGGCTGCAATGCCGATGGCGCACACCGCAAGCGCGAAGCTTGGTGCTGGTGGTGCCCACGCAGGGCGCCAGCGTTGCAATGCCTGATGCGCTAGCCAAGCGCCAAGCAGCGCGGTGTGCTCCGCGTAGCCTGTGGGTGTTTGCCCTTCACGGAGCGCTTCAACGTGCAACGCGAGAAACCCCAAACGCCCACATAGCCACGCAGCGATGCCGATGCCGAGCGCGCCCCATATCGCCGAAACGCGCCGCGAGCGCCAACCGACGAAAAGCGCCGTGAGGAGCGCTGCGAGACCGAGTAGGTCGGTGTAGCCGAGCACGCGCTACGCGCCGAACATGCGGCGCAGGTTCACGTCGAACGGCGGACACACCAGCCCACGCTCCGTGATGAACGCCGTGACGTAGCGGTGCGGTGTCACGTCGAATGCCGGGTTGTACACGTTCACGCCCAGCGGTGCTGTGCGCCGCCCAAAGCCTTCGGTGACCTCTTCCGGTTTGCGCTCTTCGATGGGGATGTGCTCGCCGCTTGGCATCGAGAGGTCGATCGAGGAACTAGGCACGGCGACGTAGAACGGGATGCCGAACTCCTTGGCGAGAATGGCAACGCCGAGCGTGCCGATCTTGTTGGCAAAGTCGCCGTTTGCCGTTACGCGGTCTGCGCCGACGATCACGCCTTGCACGCGCCCCTGCGCCATGACCGTTGCCGCCATGTTGTCGGTGATCAGCGTGACGGGCACGCCAGCTTGTTGCAGCTCCCACGCTGTGAGGCGTGCGCCTTGCAGCAGCGGGCGCGTCTCGTCGGCATACACGTGGATGCGCTTGCCTTGCTCGCGTGCGACGTAAAACGCGGCGGTTGCCGTGCCCCAGCGCGCGGTTGCCAACGCGCCAGCGTTGCAATGCGTGAGCCACGAATCGCCATCGCGGATGAGTTGCGCGCCGTGCTCGCCGATGGCGCGGCACATGGCAGCGTCTTCCTCAAGGATGGTGATCGCTTCCTCGAGCATGCGCTGTTTGATCTGCGACACAGGTAGCTCACGCAAAGACTCGACCAACTGCTGCATGCGGCGCGTTGCCCAAAAGAGGTTCACTGCGGTGGGGCGTGCTGTGTTGAGGTATTGCGCGGCGCGCTCCACCGCTGCGCGGAACGTCTCGAAGTCCTCCGTGTTCACGTTCCGCACTGCGAGCACCATGCCCATGGCGGCTGCGATGCCAATCGCAGGTGCGCCGCGCACGCGCAACACCTTGATCGCCTCCCACATCGTTTCCACATCGTGCACATCGAGGAAGCGCAACTCCAAGGGGAGCAATGTTTGGTCAATGAGCCGCGCGTAGCCGTCCAGCTCGCCGACCCACTCGATGGTGTTGGGGATGGTCATGGTGTGCGTATTTTGCCGTACGCGCCCTTGGCATGCGTTCGTTCTCGGATGCGCACACGACGCGAGCCGATTTTTCGGGCCCGCTCAAGCTACAATACACACGCTCATGCGAACACTTGTTTCGCTCGACATCGAGACGACCGGCGTTGACCCTGCGCGCGATGCGATCATCGAGGTCGGCATTGTGCGCTTTCGCGGCGATGAAATCCTCGAGACGTGGTCCGCGTTGGTCAACCCCAATCGCCCCATCCCGGCGCGCATCGTTGAGCTGACAGGCATCACCGACGCCATGGTGCAGCAAGAGGGGCTGAGCATCGGCGAGGTGGTGCGCATCCTCGAGCGCAAGATCGGCGATACCCCTATTGTCGGCCACAACATCGGCTTTGACCTCAGCTTTTTTCAAAGCTTGAAGTACCCGCCCGCTTTCCTAAGGAACCCAGCAGTTGACACGTTTGAGCTATCCAGCATCCTCGTACCCCATGCGCAGCGTTACGCGCTCGAGTCGCTTGCGCTGCTGTTGGGCATTCCGCTTGAGGGTGCGCATCGCGCGCTGAACGACGCGCGCGCAGCGGCGATGCTGTACCAGAAGCTCTTCGAGCGCGCCTTAGCTCTGCCGCGCGAGGTGGTGGATGAGATCAGCCAGTTCGCAACGCAGAGCAATTGGTCGCTAGCGCCGTTTTGGCGCGAGGTGAGCGAGGAACAAGCGCGCGGCACGTTCAGCACGGCAATCGGTGCGGCGTTGCAGAGGCAACTTGCCGTGAACGCGCGTGGGCGCACAGCGCTCCAGCGCGAGATGCGGCGCGCCCTGCTCGATGTGCCGCCGTTGAAGCCTAAGCCACACGTGCAGCTCCTCGATGTAGATGCCATCGCTGCCTTGCTTGGTGAGGATGGGCCGTTCGCGCGGCAGTTTCCAAACTACGAGTTGCGACCACCGCAGATCGAGATGCTGCGCAAGGTTGCTGAAACGTTTAACCAAGGCGGCATTGCCATGATCGAAGCAGGCACGGGCACAGGAAAGAGCATTGCCTACTTACTCCCTGCCATCCGTTGGGCAATGCAGAACGGGCAGCGCGTGGTGGTGAGCACCAACACGATTAACTTGCAAGAGCAGCTTGCGGAGAAGGACGTGCCCGCAGTCGCTGCGGTGCTCGGCGAGGATGTGCGCGTTGCAGTGATGAAGGGCAAAGGGCGGTACCTCTGCCCAAATCGGCTCAACGAGCTGCGACGCGCTGGCCCGCGCACGCCAGACGAGGCGCGCGTGCTCGCCAAAATCCTGATCTGGCTCCCGCATACGCTCACGGGCGAGGGCGACGAGCTGTTCTTGCCGACGCCGGGCGAGCGCGCCGTCTTCCAGCATCTCTCAGCGCAAAACCCCATTTGCACGATGAACACGTGCACCGCGACCGACTGTTTCTTCCACCAGGCGCGGCGCATCGCCGAAAGCGCACACGTGGTGATCGTCAACCACGCGCTGCTGTTAGCCGATGCAGCAGTGGAAAACCGTGCGCTACCTGAGTATAGCTACCTCATCGTTGACGAGGCGCATCATCTCGAATCCGCAGCGACCGAATCGCTCACGCGGCGCGTTGAACCTGATGAAATCCAACGACAGATTGACGAGCTAGGATACGCTGGCGCGAAACGCAATGGTGTGCTCAACGAGATCGCCGACCTGGCGCGAAAGACACTGTTTGCAGACCAGGCCGCGCCCGTTATCATGCTGTGTGGCGCAGCGTTGCAGCACGCAGCGGCTGTTAGAGAACAGCTAGGTGCAGCATTTGAAGCGCTCGCGTCCTTTGTAGCCGATCATGCCCAGCCCGAAAACGGCGAATACGCGCAGCAAGTGCGTCTCCGCGATGACCTGCGCCGACAACCGGGTTGGGATAAGGTCGAAGCACACTTCGAGCCGCTGATCAAGTCTATGGGCAGCTTGGCTGCTGCGCTCTTCAACTTGCAGCGCGCGCTCACCGAGACAAGTGAGCTTCTGCCCAATTTTGACGCACTGGCGACGCGCGTCAACGGCGCGCATCGGTTCTTCGATGAGACCAGCGCGCAGCTAAGTGCGGCGATCTTGAAACCCAACGACCGTTACATCTACTGGGTGACGCTTGAATCTGGACGGCGCAGCGAGCGCACGCCGCGGCTCGTGTTGAGCGCCGCGCCGCTGGAAATCGGGTCCACGTTGCACCAGCAGCTCTGGAGCAAAAAAGCCGCTGTCGTGCTTACCTCAGCAACGCTGCGCACAGCGCGCGGCGCACAGTTGGCGAAGCCCAGCTTCGATTACATGAAGGAGCGCCTCAGCCTGCAAGATGCCGACACGCTGGCGCTGGATTCGCCTTTCGACTATCGCGCCTCGACGCTGGTTTTCCTCGTGAGCGACATTCCCGAGCCAAACCAGCCGGGATACCAGGAAAACTTGCAACGTGGCTTGTTGGAGCTGTTTCGTACCTCGAAGGGGCGCGGCATGGCGTTGTTTACGAGCTATAGCGCGTTGCGCAGCGTGGCGCGCAATTTGACCCCAGCGCTTTTGCGAGAGGGCATTCAAGTTTTTGAACAGACCAACGGCGCTTCACGCCGCGCGATGATCGAAGGCTTTCGCGCTGCTGAGCGCGCTGTGATCCTCGGGACCAAGAGTTTTTGGGAGGGCGTGGACATTCAAGGCGAGCAGCTCAGCGTGCTGGCGATCTGCAAGTTGCCGTTCGATGTGCCAACGGACCCAGTCGTTGCGGCGCGCAGCGAGACCTTCACCGACGCGTTCAACGAGTACACGCTGCCCGAGTCCGTTCTGCGCTTTCGGCAAGGGTTCGGTCGGCTGATTCGTTCTAAGACTGACAGAGGGGTGGTTGTGGTGTTTGACAGCCGAGTGCTCACGCGCAATTACGGCGTGGCGTTTGTGAACGCGCTGCCCAACCCGACCATCGTGCGCGAGCCTCTGCAACGTTTGCCTGCTTGGGTGCAACGCTGGTTATCACCCGTAGCCGAAAACGCTCGCTGACCCATCAAGGACTCCGAATGCCATGATGCCCTCAATCGCCGAAGGGATTTTGTTCACGGATTTCTACCAGCTCACGATGGCGCAACTTTACTTCCGCG
>JAUQQA010000035.1:0-17668 GCA_030550095.1 Chloroflexota bacterium
AAGCGCGCGCCAAAGCCTTCTCCGCGAATGTCTTGCCCATAGATCTCGGCCTCGGATTGTACGCATGGCGCTGTCGCAGCTAGCTACGCCGCTTGTGGCACAATTCGGGGGCGCTGTCGCACAAGCGTTGCAGCGCAAATCCTAAACACACTAAACACAAGAGAGGTGGTTCTAGCGATGCACTTCATGAGAGTAGCCGTCGCGGCAGCCGTGCTGGGGGGAACGCTCATCGCCACGGCATGGCGCCCAGCCCATGCCCAAGTGGAGCTTACGGTGACCTCCGCCTTCCTCAACGTGCGCAGTGGTCCGAGCCTGAGCGCTGGGATCATTGGGCGGCTCACGTGCGGGCAAAAGGTAATCGCCGATGCCAAGACGGCAGACAACCAGTGGTACCGCATTGACTACAACGGTCAGAAGGCCTTCATCTTCGCCCAGTATGCCCAACCCGGCGGCACGTGTGGCGCAGGCGCATCAGCGGCCCCTGCGGCAGCGTCGTCTGGTGGCACCACCGCCACAGTGGTCAGCGATTTCCTCAACGTGCGCAGCGGACCCAGCACCGGTAACCCCATCATTGGGCGCTTGCAACGCGGACAAAGCGTGCCTGTGATTGGGCGCACACCCGATGGCGCATGGTTACAAATCAACTACAACGGGCGCAACGCCTACATCTTCGCCCAATTCACCTCACTCGGCGCAGCGCAAGCAGCAGCACCAGCCCCCGCGCCTCGCAACACAGGATGGGTGTTTGAGCTTGGCGGACACATGGGCAGCACTGCCGTCTTCCCGCAGATGCGTGATATCGGCATGACGTGGGTCAAGTTCCAGGCACAAGACACCGACATCCCTGGGCGCATCGCGGCAGCGAAAGCCAACGGGCTAAAGGTGCTGCTTGGCGCAGTGGGCGATCGCGCACGCGCGGCTGACCCCAATTACCACAAGCAGTTCGCGCAGGAGCTGGTGCAGTACGTGCGCATGGGCGTGGACGCCATCGAGGTTTGGAACGAGCCGAACCTCGACCGCGAATACGGCGGTCCCGGCAATGGGCAGGTGAACCCCGAGAACTACGTGAACATGCTGCGCGAGGCCTATCAAGCGATCAAAGCCGCCAACCCCAACGTGCTCGTGATCAGCGCAGCAATGGCACCTACCGGCTACTTCGGCGGGAACTGCACCAACGCCGGCTGCGACGACGAGCCGTTCCTGCGGCGCATGGCGGCTGCTGGCGCGGCGCAGTGGATGGATTGCATCGGCGCTCACCACAACGGCACAATGGTCGGTCCCGACCAGACCTCCGGCGCGCCGGTGGGCAGCCCGAATCACCACCAGTGGTACTTCTGGGGCACGCTCAACGTGACCTACAACGCCTTTGGCGGCGCACGCCCCGTGTGCTGGACGGAGTTGGGCTACCTCACGCCCGAAGGGATCGGCCCGATCCTCGCGCCGAACTTCCAGTGGGCCTCAAACATCACACTCGCGCAGCAAGCGCAGTGGCTCGCGCGCGCAGCACAGCTCTCCAAAGAGAGCGGCAAGGTGCGCATGATGATCATCTGGAACATGGATCGTCGGCAGTACGATTACGAAGATCCCCAGGCGGGCTACTCGATCTTCCGCCCCGACGGTTCCTGTCCGGCGTGCCCCTTGCTGCGCCAAGTGATGCGCGGCAGTTAAGCAGGTGCGCGCTGCAGTGGGGCTGCTAAAGAGGAGATGCAGCCCCTTTTTGTTTGCGCACGCAGCAGGCCCTGCTGCTTAGAGGATTCGTAGAATAACAGCCATGCAGCGCGCACAACCCCTGAGCGAGACAACCGCCGTGCTCCAATCCAACCTACGCGACGGCGAGCGCTACGTGCTGGTAGGGACCCAAGTGAACATCGGGCGCACCGTGACCGGCACCAATGACATCGTGCTGCCGCCCGACGACCTCACAGCCTCGCGGCATCACGCAACGCTCTTCCGCGAGGGCGAAACGTGGCACATCGAGGACCACAGCCGCAACGGCACGCGCGTCAACGACCGCGTGCTGCGCAACGAACGCCTCGCACTGCGAAACGGCGACCGCATCCGCATCGGACGCGCGTTCGACGTCACCTTTCACACCATCGGCGAGACGCTATGGACGCGCGAAAGCGCTTGGGATGCTCAAGAGCTGGCTGAGCGCGCGAACTTCCTCAACGAATCCCCGCCTGTGACCACAGGGCTTTGGATCAGCCCCAACGCCGCCGTTTGGCGCGACGGAGTGCGCTTGCCGATCTGGCTCTCGCGCACGGAATACCGCTTGTTGAAATACCTGATGCAACACGCAGGCAACGTGTGCGAATATGCCGATATCATCAAGGCTGTGTGGAACGACAAAGCGCGCAATAAGGACAACGTGCACGAGTTGGTGTATCGCGTGCGCCAAAAGATCGAGCCTGTGCCCTCGCAGCCAAGGTACCTGCTGATCCGCAGCGGCATCGGATTGGTGCTCTTCCCCCAAGGCGCACCAGAAGAAGAACTCGCTTGAGCCTTTAACGCCTCTCAAACAAGAACGCCGTGCGCATTCTTGCCATCGAGACCTCTTGTGACGAAACGGCTGCTGCCGTTGTGGACGATGGGCACGTTGTGCGCTCCAACGTGGTCGCGTCGCAAGCTGACCTACACCGCCAATACGGCGGCGTGTTCCCCGAGCTGGCTTCGCGCGCGCACGTTGAGGCCATCGCGCCCGTGGTGCAGAAAGCCATGGACGACGCACGCGCGACTTGGGAAAGCCTCAACGCCATTGCAGTCACGCGCGGCCCTGGTTTACCTGGCTCGTTGGTGGTCGGCGTCAACATGGCGAAGGGGATCAGCCTCGCCACAGGTTTGCCCCTCGTCGGCGTCAACCACCTCGAAGGGCACATCTACGCTCACTGGCTCTCACTCAACGGCCGCCCCGCCAACGAAAACCCTGTGGTGTATCAGATGCTGCATAGCGAGGGCGACCTCTCCCCCTTCCCACTGATCGCGCTGATCGTCAGCGGAGGACACACCGAGTTGGTGCTCATGCACGGCCACGGGCACTACGAGCTGCTCGGTCACACGGTGGATGACGCCGCAGGCGAGGCATTTGACAAAGTGGCGCGCCTGCTCGGGCTTGGTTACCCAGGCGGACCTGCGATCCAACACGCTGCCCAAGCGGGGAATCCCAATCGCTTCAAGTTCTCGCGCCCGCGCATCTCGCTCAATGTGCGCACGACGCGCGTCGCGCAAGAGGATTTCCTGTTCTCGTTCAGCGGCATCAAGACGCAGGTGCTGCGCTTGGTGCAAACGTTCGGCATGAGCCGTGAGGGTCAACCGACGCCTCAAACACCCGTGAACGACATCGCCGCAAGCTTCCAAAATGCGGTCACGGATTGGCTGGTTGAGAAAACCGCGCGCGCGTTCGAGCGCTACAACGCGCGCTTGGTGCTGGTTGGCGGCGGCGTGAGCGCTAACCAAATGCTGCGCCAGAAGATGCGCGCGCAGTTTGGCATGATGGTCGCCTTTCCGCCGCTGTGGCTGTGCACCGATAACGCAGCGATGATCGGTGCAGCAGCCTACTACGCCCTGCGCCGCGGCGTGCACCACGACCTCACGCTCGACGTGGTGCCAGACTTAAAATTGCCCGAACCCTGAACCTGCTCTCGCCATACCATGGAGTACGAAGTCGTTATCGGCTTGGAGACGCACATCGAGCTGGACACCGCCAGCAAGATGTTCTGCCGTTGCAGCGCGCAATTTTTCGGCGCCGAGCCAAACACCCATGTGTGCCCTGTTTGCCTCGGGATGCCAGGCGCCTTGCCCGTGATCAACAAGCGCGCGGTGGAATACGCGATGATGGTGGGGCTGGCGCTCAACTGCAAAATCGCACGCTACACGTTCTGGGAACGCAAAAGCTACTGGTATCCCGACCTGCCCAAAGGCTATCAAATATCGCAGTACCAATACCCGCTTTGCTACGACGGTTGGATCGAAGTGGACGTGCGCGACGTGACCAGTGGATGGCAAGAGCACGCCGAGCGCCGTCGCATCCGCATCCGCCGCGCGCATCTCGAGGAGGACACAGGCAAGCTCACCCATGCCGGCAACTACAGCTTCGTGGACTACAACCGCAGCGGCGTGCCGCTGTTGGAGATCGTCACCGAGCCAGACATCCGCAGCGCCGACGAGGCATACGCCTACCTAAGCGCATTGCAGCAAATCGTGCGCTACCTCGGCGTAAGCAGCGGCGACATGGAGAAGGGCGCCATGCGCTGCGAGCCGAACCTTAGCCTGCGCCCAAAGGGCAGCGACACATTCGGCGTGAAGGTTGAGATCAAAAACCTGAACTCGCTGCGCGCTGTGCGCGATGCCATTGCCTACGAGATCGAGCGCCAAACGCGCATCCTGCGCGCTGGCGGGCAGATCCAGCAAGTCACGTTGGGCTGGGACGAAGCGCGCCGCATGACCGTTGTGCAACGCGAAAAAGAGAGCGCACACGACTATCGCTACTTCCCAGAGCCAGACCTGCCGCCACTGCATATCAGCGAGGAGTGGCTCGAAGCGGTGCGCGCGCGCATCCCCGAACTGGCGCTTGCACGCCAGGACCGCTACCGCCGCGAATACGGCTTAAGCGCCTACGATGCCGTGCAGCTCACGGCTGAGCGCGCAATTGCAGACTGGTTTGAAGAAGCACTGCGCACCTCCTCCGCGCCTCATTCGCTCCCCGCGCGGGCGAAAGCAGTGGCGAACTGGATACAAACGGAGCTGTTCCGCTTGATGCGCGTGCACAACGTGCCGCTTGACAACGTCTGGCACATCAAAGTCAAACCGGCGCAGCTTATGCAGCTCATCGAGCTGGTCGAGCAAGGCACGATCAACCTGAACACCGCCAAGCAAGTTTTTGAAGAAGTGTTCCAAACCGGCGAAGACCCGCGCGCCATCGTCGAAGCCAAAGGCTTAGCCCAAATCAGCGACGTCCCTACGCTGCGCCGTGTGGTGGAAGAAGTTGTCTCCGCCCATCCACAGCAGGTGCAGCAAGTGCTCAACGGGCAGGAGAAGGTGTTCGGCTTCCTGATGGGGCAGGTCATGAAAGCCACGCGCGGCAAAGCCAACGCGCAGCTCGTGAATCAGCTCTTACGCGAAGCCATCGAAGCAAGCCGAACGTAGCCCATTGCTCAAGAGGGGTGCGCGCGCCGCTTCTCATCAGTCTCAATACAATCTCAGAAGTATGGGTGCATCATCGTTCGCTGGGAAGCTCCGCCAGCTAGAAAGCCTGCTTTCGGACCGCAATGCGGCATCTGCAGCCTACGTCCTCGAGGCAATACGCGACTTACGCAAGGCACATCCTGAAGCCGTGGCGTTGTTCCGCCTGGAGGGCCACGCGCTGTTGCAGTTGGAGCGTTGGGCAGAAGCAGCAAGGGCATTCGAGCGTGTGGTGAGCATCCTCCCAACCGATGGCGCAGCACTGGCAGGGCTTGCCCACGCCCTGCACCAACTCAATCGGTTTGCTGAAGCCGCCGCAGTCGCAAATCAAGCAGCCGATTACCTCCCTTCTCATCAGAGCGTGCTTGGGGACAACCAACACGGCAACGCCACATATCAGAGTGCGCTGGTCCACCTGCGCACAGGAAAAATCAGCACAGCCGTGCGCCACTTGCGCAGCCTCGTCGCGCTTTACCCAGAACGGCTCGACATTCGCCTGATGTTGGGCTTAGCGTTGTGGCGCGCAAGAGCAAGGGTTGCAGCTGCCGAACATTGTCTTTCCCTGCTCGAGGAGGCTCCAGACGTGTTGGCAGCGCACGTTGTGCTCTACGACATCTGGCGCCGTGCAGGCGCACTCACGCTTGCAGCATGGCACGCTTCAGTGATCGCGCGTTTTGACCCAGAGCACCTCGAAGCAGGCGCGTTGTTTGGAAAGCACTTGCCCGCTGACTTGCCTCACGCGCACATCTCCATTCACCAAACACCCGCAGAGATCACGCCGAGCTTGCCCCTGCGCTTCATTGACCAAGAAGGAGAAGCACTCCCGTCGCTCTCTTCTTGGAGCCAAGCCTGGATGCCGCTCGAGGCCGAAGAGACGCTCCACGCGCCAAGCGTCTCTCCCAACAAAGCGCCCACAGATCTCCCCAGCAGCGCCACGTCAGCACCGGACGACGAGGAGCCTGCCGAGGACAAAGCACGCGCCGAAGCCGAGCCGGCAAAAGCTACAGCGCCACCTGACGCAGACACCGCGCTGTTAAAACGAGCACGCCAGGAGCTGCGCCGCGCCCAAGGCCAGCAGCTCGACGAGCTCATCGCCACGCTCGAACGCCTCCGTGTGCACATGCCGAACGATCCTGAGTTGCTCAGTCTGCTCGCGCAGGCGTATTTGCGGCGTGGCGATGCAGATGGCGCGCTCAAGGCTTTCCACCAAGCACTCACCGAGATCTGAGATAGCGTGCCCCTCACGCATACAAAACGCAATACAATCGCTATAACCCTATCGGCTCTCAGCCGTAAACAGGAGGAAACATGATGCACCCTGCACGCCGTTCAACTCTCGGCATAGCCGCGACGATTGCACTGCTTGCTGCTGCCTGCCAAGCACCCGCGCCCCAACCCGCGCAGCCCAGTGCGCCCCAACAAGCACAACCTGCCACTCAAGAACGCGAGTTCATCACGTGGTACCAGTACGACGAGACAAACACCGATCCGAAGAGTGATGAGCGCGTTGGCAACGAGTACTTGCGGAAGACCATCCCGCTGTTCAACGAAGCATTCAAGGGCAAGTGGCGGTGGGTGAATCAGCCTCAACCCTTTGACCAAATGGCGACGCGCCTCACAGCTGCCGTACAGGCGGGCGGCGAAGTGCCTGACCTCATGCAGTCGAGCGATGCCAATCTGATCCCCTTCCTCAAGAATGGCGTGGTCCAGGACCTCACAGACTGGATCAAGGCGCAACCTTGGTTCGACGACTTGGATCCCTCCGCAGTGGCTGCGTGCACAGGTCCTGATGGGCGCATCTACTGCGTCCCCGTCGCGATGACGCCGCAGATCGTCTTCGCTTGGAAGGACTACTTCCCCAATGGCTACCCGAAGACTCCCGAGGAGTTCAAGCAGGTCGCTGAGCAGCTCAAAGCCAAGGGGGTCTACGCGATCACCTTTTTCGGCTCTACAGCCTTCGACGGCGAAGGCACCACGCGCTTCACCAACACCTTGATCAAGTCGTTCGGCGGCACGTTCGACGACGGCCAAGGCAACATGAAGCTGGACACGCCCGAGAACCGCGCAGCCATCGAGTTCCTGCGCGAGATCATCGCGGCAGGCTACGTGCACCCTCGCAGCTGGGACGGCACCACAACACCATTCATCGAGGAAGAGCCGATGAAGACAGCAGAGGCGGCCTCATTCCCAACGGGCATCTTCGGCTACCGCTACGTGAACCCGTTGAAGGCGCCGAACGGACGTGAGTACAACAAGGGCAACGAGGAAGACATGCTCGATGCAATCACGAACGGTGATGTTTTCATCGCGCCTTTCTTTGCACCCGAAGGTCGAAAGCCCGGCTGCGGCACAGGCGTCACTGGCTTTGTGATCCCGAACGGTGCGAAGAACCCTGAAGCAGCCAAAGACTACATCAACTGGATCATGAGCAAAGAGCAAAACCCTGATTGGGTGCTCGGCCCAGGTGGCGGCTTTCCCGCGCTGCGCTCGATGCTGCCGGAGATCGAGGCGCGCATGCCCGTTGCGAAAGCGTTTTATGAGCAAGCAGCGGCTGCTGTTGCCGCAAGCGAGTGCCGACCCTGGTACGGCACGCTCGAACGCCGCAACGAGGCAAAGAAGATCATCCAGACTGCGATCTTCAAACTCGTGAAGGAAGATCCAACAGCAGACATTTCCGCAGTGCTCAAGGCAGCCGAAGAGGAATACAACAAAGGCAATTGAGCACTTGGTAACACACCTCGACCTGCGACCCTAAAGACCGCCTATTGGGGGTCTTTAGGGTCGCAATAGTTGTCTCAAGACAATGGCGACCCAGCTCCCTTTGACCTCAGCACAGCGCACAACATTTGCTAACCGCATCGCTGAGCGCTTCAACCAGACTTTGCCGCTTTGGCTGCTGTTGCCCACCCTCCTTGTGCTGGCGGTCATACAGTTTTACCCAGGCATTTATTCCATCATCCTCAGCCTCCAAGATCGCCGGGCAGGCGCTGTTGAATGGGTTGGCTTTCGCAACTTCGAGCGCATTTTTGAAAGCGCAATTTTCCGCGAGAGCGTTGGGCACACCGTGGTCTTCTTGGTCGGTTACGTGCTGGTGACGATGGTGGCAAGCCTGGCTGTCGCTTTGTTGCTCAACCAACGCCTGCGGCTAGGCGGTGTTTACCTCGCCCTGCTGTTCATCCCCTGGGTGATCGCCGACATCATCGTGGGGCTAATTTTTGGCTTGCTTGTGGTGCCAGAGTACGGCTTGCTATCTCCGATCCTCTCCAACCCCACCCTATTCCCACCCAAGGGGCTTTCAATCCCTTCCGACCCGCCGCCAAAGCCGTGGATAGCGGGCTTTCCCTTCCCGCCAGCTCCCGCAATGGTGTATCTCATCCTTGCCTCGTCGTGGCGCGCCCTGCCGTTCATCACCTTGCTCCTGCTCGCTGCGCTAAAAACCGTGCCCAGCGAGATCGTCGAGAGCGCGCGCATTGATGGCGCTGGCAGGTTGCAATTGCTCTTCCGCATCATCCTGCCACTGATTCTTCCCACGATGGTTGTAGCGTTGTTTAACCTCATGCTTGGCGGCATTAACGGCATTGGGCTGGTCTTTAGCCTGACTCGTGGGGGTCCAGGTACTGCAACAGAAGTGCTGAGTTACCTGCTCTACACCATTGGCTTCCAACGTTTGGAGTTTGGTCGCGCTGCTGCGTTAGCAGTGTTTATGGCGGTGATCAATCTCGCACTCATCCTGCTCACGTTGCGCGTCTCCCGTGTGGACGAACGCACAACGTAGCGGAATACACACCACACTCCGCTCAACATGGCACACTTCTCGCGCTGGAGAAGATCCCTAACAAACAACATCCTGATAGCACTGATTTTGGCAGCCATGTTGCTGCCCATCGCGCTCACGCTGCTGACCTCCTTCAAGCGTGAAGCCGACGTTCTACGTAAGCCTCCGGTGCTTCTGCCCTGCGATGCTCCTGATGGATCATGGGGCATCCAACACTGCCGCTTTGTATTAGAGGGGTACGAGCGCGTGTTGATCCCCAAGCCAGCACCAGGCTCGTTGCTTGGCTTTGAGCTCACAGGGCGGATGTTCAGCACGTATGTGCCTAACACCTTCCTTTACGCTTTTAGTTCTGCAGCACTAGTGTTTATCTTGGCAGGGCTAG
This sequence comes from Chloroflexota bacterium, assembly GCA_030550095.1. GTDB lineage: Bacteria > Chloroflexota > Anaerolineae > J036 > Brachytrichaceae > DRWP01. The sequence continues at coordinate 9,336 of JAUQQA010000035.1, forward strand.
CCGGCTACGCGTTTTCGCGTTATCGGTTTCGCGGTCGGCGGCTGCTGCTCGTCGCTATTTTGGCGATCACAGGAATACCACTGCTGACAAATCTGCTTGCGCTTTACCAAATGGCTGTTGACCTGCGCAAGGCAAACATCCCAGGCTACGACGAGCGCATGTTCATGGTGTTGGTGTACGTTGGATTTCAATTGCCGTTTGCCGTTTGGGTAGTGAAGAGCTTTTTCGACACTATCCCGCGCGAGCTGGAGGAAGCAGCGTTCATTGACGGATGCACGCCGCTGTGTGCTCTCAGGCGCATCGTCGTCCCGCTAGCAACACCCGGCCTAATGGCAGCATTCCTGTTGTGCTTTGTTAACGTATGGAACGAATTCATTGCTGGCTTCCTGCTGCTCACACGGCGCGAAGTACGAACCGCCATGTTCGGCATGTATGACTTCCTCAGCCAAAACATCATCAACTATCAAGTGATCGCAGCCGCCTGTGTGCTCGTCGCCGCGCCCGTCGTGATTTTGTTTTTGTTCACGCGGCGCGTGTTCTTCGAGGCGATGACCGAAGGAGCGGTGAAGGGATAAGCCCTACTGCTTGCCGAGTTGGTGTAGTGCGGCTTGAAAATCTTTGGGGTAAGGCGCTTCGAGTTCGATCATCGCGTGACGCATGGGATGCTCAAAGCGCAGACAGAATGCATGCAGCGCCGTGCGCGCGATGAGCGGGCGCTCTTCTGTTTCCTCGCCGCGGCGATAGTCGCGCTTCAGCGCTGAGAGATACAACGGCTGCCCGTCTCCATAGAGAGGATCAGCGAGTAGCGGATAGCCGACCAAAGCAAGGTGTACGCGGATCTGGTGGGTGCGCCCCGTTTCTGGCTGTGCCTCGACCAGTGCGTGGTGGCGAAAGCGCGCAAGCACACGCACATGCGTGACCGCGGGCTTGCCTTGCTCAACATCCACGATCGTGCGATGTTGCCGATCCGCATCGGCGCGCAGGGGAGCATCAATGGTGCGCTCGTCCCAACGCGGCACCCCTACCACAATGGCATGATACACCTTGAACACAGCGCGCGTCTCAAAAAGCACACTGAGCGCGCGATGCGCAGCCGCATTCCTGGCAAAAACAATGACCCCACTGGTATCGCGGTCGAGGCGATGCACAACCCAAAGGCGCCCATAGCGCTCGCTGAGCCAAGTATGTAAATCTTGCGCTTCCTCCTCAAGCATCGGGTCGTGCACGCTGGGAAGCCCAGCAGGCTTGTTCACTGCGATCAGATCTTCATCCTCGTAAAGCAGGGTTATCCCGCGGTACAAACGCCGAAGTGATTCAGACAGCCGCATAGGTGCGCAATGCTTGCAGCAGCATCAGTGTAGCACAGGTCACCACAACACTGGCGCTCATGCAAGCAAGGCGATGAGCGGGGTCTCCATCTCTTCAGCAGAGAGCCCACCGTGGTGCCCAAAGTATTTCTGCTCGAAACGCCCTTTCTCGTAGATGTATACCGTTTCGCCTGGTGCAGGCAACACGACTAGATTACCTACACGCTGGAGGAACAACGGGCTTGGGTCAGGTCCAAAAAATCCCTCCTCGATGAGAACTTGCGTCTTGAGGACGCGCGCCACACCATCCACAGCCCGTGAGAACACCGTTTGCGCTTCTTCCAACATTTCAGGTCTCACGTGAAGGAACAAATCGCGCGCTGAACCTGCAGGTGCAAGAGGACGCCCGTCACCCCCTTGCGCAAGATAACGCTCAAAGTTTGGCACGATCTGGTTGAGATAGCGCGTGCGCTGGGGATCCACATCAATTTGACCGTGGTCAGCCGTGATCAGCACAAGCACGCCGCTACCCTCGATGCGCGGGAGCAGCACGCGTTCAAGCTGTGCAAAGACCGCCTCCGCTTCTGCACGCGCAGACTCGGAACTTGGGCCATAAGTATGCGCAACGTCGTCCACGCTATCGGTGTAAACCCAGATAAACGCTGGTGTATTTTCAGCGCGATGGCGCTGGACCAAAGCAGCGGCTTGCGCTAAACCATCGGCAAACGTGCGATAACCTGCCAGGTTGGCAAATGGCTTTAGCAGCATGGAGACCGGACCTTGCGCATACCATGCTGGCTGCACCACGTAACTCGTCACGCCTGCTTCGAGCAATGCCTTCAAAAATGTTTGCCTCGGGTAAAGCGACTCTGGTTGAACACCGCTTCGGCTCAGCGTACCGCGTTCCTTATCACCAGCATACGAAAAATACAACGGCGTAATCAGGCGGTTCAAACTTGGTTCGTATTGAAACCACTCATAAAACCCGCTCTGCGAAGGCGGAAGATCCGCAAAGAAATTGATGATGTGCGCTGTCGTGGTAGATGGAAACATGGCAGTGATTTTTGAGACAGCGCCCTCGCGCAACGCGCGTTGAAGCAGCGGCTGCGAGTCAAGGTATGGTTCGATGTGCTGCCACCCCAGCGCATCAACAAGGACAAATACGACAATCGAATGCTGATGCGGCAGATCGCCAAGCACATCCAACGGCACAGAGGGTGTTGAGTCACCAATGAGGATGTAGCGAATTAGGCTTGGTAGATTGCGAAAGCAATAGGAAGCATAGAGAGGTGTAACTTCACCATACGCTCCCCTTGCAGCAGCAACAGCACGCAACGAGCTCTCGTTCAACATGTTGCTCCAACAGAAAACCCTCCTTTTGGCAAGGAGGGCGTTTGCGTCATTCAAGCCTTGATCCCGCCGAAGCGGCGCTCGCGTTTGCGGTAATGCTCAATGGCTTTGGCAAGTTCTTTCTCATCGAAGTCGGGCCAGAGCACATCGGTGATGTAGTACTCGGCGTAAGCGCCTTGCCAAATGAGGAAATTGCTCACACGATATTCGCCGCTCGTGCGGATGATGAGATCTGGGTCGGGCAGACCGCTTGTGTAGAGGTAACGGCTGAAGGTGGCTTCGGTGATGTCTTCAGGACGCAGGCCGTCCGCGAGCATACGCCGCGCCGCGTCCACGATCTCGGCGCGTCCCCCATAGTTTAGTGCCACGTTCAAGATGAGATCGGTGTTGTTACGGGTGTAATCGATCGCGTGTTGGATTTTCCGCTGAAGTGCAGGAGGGATGCGATCCAGCCGACCGAGGTGGCGAATTTGCACCCCTTCACGGTGGAGCGTCTCCAGTTCGCGGTCAATGTAGGCCTCGAGCAGCTTCATCAAGCCCTCCACCTCCTCAGCAGGGCGGCGCCAATTCTCGGTGGAGAAAGCGTAGAGCGTGACGATCTTCACGCCGTAGTTTTTGCAGGCGCGCAAGATGCGCCGCAGGTTGTCGGTGCCTGCGCGGTGCCCTGCAAGGCGCGGCAAGTTACGCGCCTTCGCCCACCGCCCATTGCCGTCCATGATGATGGCGACGTGCTGCGGGGGCGGAAGCAACATCTCCTGCTCTGCACTTGCCGTGTTGCTGAGCGAGGCAATTCGGGTCTTGAGCGAAGCGGTCAGGGTCATAGGGGATCACAACTCCATGATTTCGCGCTCTTTGCGGGCGCCTAACTCGTCCACGCGCTCAATGTAGCGATGAACGAGCTGGTCAAGCTCCTGCTTTCCGCGCTTGTGGGTGTCCTCGTCGATAAGGTCGTTGTCCTCCATCTCTTTGAGCATCTCCATTGCATCGCGGCGGTGATTGCGAATGGCGATGCGCGCCTCCTCCATACGCTTGTGCACCAGCTTCGCCAATTCGCGCCGACGCTCCTCCGTGAGCGGAGGGATGTTAATGCGAATGACTTTGCCGTCGTTGTTCGGGGTGAGCTTGAGATCAGATTCGCTGATGGCTTTCTCGATAGCGCGCAGCGTGCTTGGGTCAAAAGGCTTGATCAGCAGCAGTTGCGGCTCGGGCGCAGTGATGGTGGCAAGCTGCTGAAGAGGGACATGCGTGCCGTAGTACTCGACCATCAGCTTCTCCACCAAGCCCGGTGATGCGCGACCAGTGCGAATTTGCTGGAAATCGGCTTCCATTGCCTCGATGGACTTCTCCATCTCGCGTTCAACTTCACGCAGCAGTTGCTTAACGTCGTCAGCCATGGATTGCAACCTCTCTCCTTCTAGTGTTTGCTTGCTGCAGACATCCGCAAGGATACTGCACAAAGCTATCATACCTGCGTTTGATAGCTTTTGGCAGACCTTTTATGTGGTCGTGATTCAAGCGCTGGTGATGAGCGTCCCGACCGGCTCGCCCATGACCGCGCGTTCGAGGCTATGCGGTTCCCAAAGGTTGAGCACGATGATGGGCAAGTTGTTCTCCATGCACAAGGTGATCGCAGTGGTGTCCATCACGCCGAGTTTTTGGTTGACGGCATCGAGGTAAGTGAGGCGCTCGATACGGCGGGCGGTGGGGTCCTTTGTGGGATCAGCGGTGTACACGCCGTCCACCTTAGTTGCCTTGATCAGCACCTCACAGTTTGTCTCCGCGGCGCGCAGAGCGCCTGCCGTGTCGGTGGAGAAATACGGATTGCCCGTGCCAGCACCCATAATCACCACGCGCCCCTTCTCCAGGTGGCGAAGCGCGCGCAAGCGGATATACGGCTCAGCAACGGAGCGGATCTCAATCGCGGTTTGCACGCGCGCCTCGATGCCGAGATGTTCGCAAGCATCACGCAACGCAAGCGCGTTCATCACTGTGGCGAGCATGCCGATGTGGTCAGCGGTGGTTCGGTCCATACCATGTGCCAAACCGTCGCGACCGCGCCAGAAATTGCCTGCGCCAAGCACGACGACGACCTGCACCCCTAGGGCGCGCACGTCTTTGATTTTCGCCGCAAGCTCGCGCGCCCGGTGAGGATCAATGCCGAACCCCGATGGACCTGCCATAGCCTCGCCGCTGAGTTTGAGGAGCACGCGCTTGTATTTTGGGGCAATTTGGCTCATGATGTTACCCAAGAACAAAAAGTATAACAGACAAAAAAAGAGGGCATCGTTTGTGCCCCCTTGTTTCGCTTCACTCCTCGCCAAGCTGATAGCGGACAAAACGCCTGACCACGATGTTTTCGCCGATCTTTGCGATGGCGTTGTTGATGAGGTCTTTGACCTTCAACTTGTCGTCTTTGACGAACGGCTGCTCCAAGAGCACGTGGTCTTGGTAGAACTTCTCCATGCGCCCGGCGGCGATGCGCTCGGCGATCTCAGGCTTTTTGCCCTCAGCGATGGCCTCAGCTTTGTATTTCTCCATCTGCTCGGCAATCACGGATTCGGGAATATCCTCCTTGCGTACGTAGGTAGGCGCGTTGGAAGCAATGTGCAGTGCGATGTCGTGCACTAGCTCGCGGAACTCGGGCATGCGCGCGACGAAGTCGGTCTCACAATTCACCTCGACCATGACGCCGAGCCTGCCACCTGCATGGGAGTACACCTCGATCATCCCCTCACGCGCTTCGCGGCTCGCTTTTTTGGCAGCCATTGCCAATCCGCGCTCGCGCAGCCACTCCACTGCTTTCGCCATATCACCGCCGGTCTGCTCGAGTGCCTTCTTGCACTCCATCATGCCGGCGCCCGTTTGCTCACGAAGTTGTTTGATGAGATCGGCTGTAATAGTCATGGTTCGCTCTCCATTCACAGAATCGCCGCAGCGCATCGCTGAGCGATGAGCTGCGGCGAAAAGCTGGCAATCACGAGAAAGGCAACGTTTTCTTCAGCGCTCCTCCTCGTCATCTGGGATAAACACGCGCGTGAGCGCCTCGGTGGCGAAGTCAATATCCTCAGCGGGAAGCGGAGGTGGCGCAGGGGCTTCGCTCGGCGCAGGTTGTGGCTCTTCCATCCCCTTGCGCATCGCCAAGCCCTCTAGCGCAGCGTTTGCCATCGCCTCGACGATCAAGCGAATGGCGCGAATGGCGTCGTCGTTTGCTGGGATCACAATGTCCACGCCGCTGGGGTCGCAGTTGCTGTCCACCATGGCGATCACGGGGATGTCAAGGCGATTGGCTTCCTTGACGGCGTTTGCCTCGCGCCCCACATCCACCACAAACAGCGCGTCTGGCAAGCGGCGCATGTGCTTGATCCCACCGAAGCGGCGATTCAAGCGCTCGATCTGGCGCTCGATGAGCAGCGCCTCCTTCTTCGTAAAGCGCTCAAGCTCACCGCGCTCCTTCATCGCCTCCAGCTCCAGCAGCTTATCAATGCGGCTGCGAATGGTGCGCCAGTTGGTGAGCGTTCCACCGAGGAAGCGCTCCACGATGTAAGGCTGACCGGCGCGTTGCGCTTGGCTCATGATCGGCTCTTGCGCCTGGCGCTTGGTGCCCACAAAGAGCACCGAGCCGCCGCGTGCGACGGTGTCGCGAATGAACGCAGCCGCGTTGTCAATGGCAACGATGGTTTGCTGAAGGTCAAGGATGTGGATGCCGTTGCGCTCCGTGAAGATGTAGGGCTTCATCTTCGGGTGCCACCGGTTGACGCGGTGCCCGAAGTGCACGCCCGTCTCGAGCAGGGCACGCATGGAAACGACTGGCATGGTTCTTTACTCCCTTGAATCCTCTGCGCCCATCATCTGGCAAGCGGATTCGGCGCACTTCACGCCGAACAGGGACGCTGCCATCCGGGGCATGATGTGATTAGCGGCGCGATTCTACCATGCCGCATCTAGCCGCCTGCGTATCCCCGCTTTAGGTGGTAATACACTTCGTTCCAGCGCAGCTGATCTTTGAACGTCTCAAGATCCGTGCTAGCGTCAATCAACACAAACTCGATCCCTGCCATGCCTGCGAAGTCGCGCAGGTGTTCCGTGGTGATTGCGTAGGCAAGCGCCGTGTGATGCGCGCCACCTGCATACATCCAGGCGGCTGCGGCGATCTTCAAGTTAGGCTGCGGCAGCCAGAGAGCGCGTGCTACAGGCAGCTGCGGCAAGGGTTTCTCAAGAGGCACAACCTCGATCGTGTTGACCACCATGCGGAAGCGCTGCCCCATATCCACAATAGAGGTCACTGTTGCCTTTCCAGGGCGGGCATCGAACACCAACCGAACAGGGTCTGATTTCCCTCCGATGGACAAGGGGGCGATGATCAGGCGCGGTTTGCTGCTGCGATCGGCGATTGAGGGACAGATCTCGAGCATGTGCGCTCCCAGCACCTTGTCGGAGCCGTCTTCCGCAAAGTGGTAGGTGTAGTCTTCCATGAAAGAGACACCAGCACCCCAGCCTGCATCCATCACCTTCAGCGCGCGCACAAGTGCAGCAGTCTTCCAGTCTCCTTCCGCGCCGAACCCATAGCCGTCGTTCATAAGGCGCTGCACCGCCAGACCTGGTAGCTGCTCCAGCCCGTGCAGGTCCTCGAAGGTGTCCGTGAACGCCTTAAACCCGCCCGACTCAAGAAAGTTTCGAAGCCCCTGCTCAACGCGCGCTTCGTAACGTAGCGCTGCATGACGCGAACCGCCCGGACGGAGCTCGGGCGCAACCTCATACGCTTCAAGATACGCTGCCACGAGCTGATCGACTTCCGCATCGCTTACCGCCTCGATGGCACGCACCAGATCACCCACGCCGAACCCATACACGTCGTAGCCGAAGGTGATCTGCGCCTGCACCTTGTCGCCCTCAGTGACAGCAACGTCGCGCATGTTGTCACCGAAACGGGCAATCTTCATCCCTTGCCAATCCGCCCACGCAGCAGCGGCGCGTGCCCATGCACCAATTGCGCGGCACACGGCTGGGTCTTGCCAGTGTCCAACCACGATCTTGCGCTCTAGGCGCAGGCGCGTGTTGAGGAAGCCGAACTCTCGATCACCGTGCGCAGACTGATTGAGGTTCATGAAGTCCATGTCGATCGTCGCCCACGGGATTTCGCGGTTGTATTGGGTGTGAAGATGCACAAAGGGTTTCCGAAGCGCTGCCAAACCGCCAATCCACATCTTGGCGGGCGAGAACGTATGCATCCAAGTGATCAACCCGATGCAACGGGGCGTCGCGTTTGCCTCCAGGCAAAGGTTGCGGATGCCCTCAGCCGTGGCGAGCACTGGCTTGAAGACAACGCGCACGGGGATCTCACCTGCTTCATCTAGGGTAGATGCAATTTCTCGCGCTTGCGCTTCGACGCGTTGTAGCGTTTGCTCACCGTAAAGATATTGACTCCCTGTGACGAACCAAAGCTCGTACTGCTTGAGATCGATGGTCATGCCGATCCTCCTCAGCAGTTTGGTTGCCCGTAAACGGTGGTGTATCGCTCATGAAGCTTGCGAATGTACGGCTCGGGGATCTCCTCAGGCACGCCGATTTGCATCGCAAGCCAAACTGTTGCTGCTACATCTTCGACCATTACCGCCGCTTTCACCGCAGCTTCGGCGTCTTTGCCGATTGCGAACACGCCGTGCTGCTTGAGCAGCA
>JAUQQA010000035.1:17768-26103 GCA_030550095.1 Chloroflexota bacterium
TCCTCAGGCACGCCGATTTGCATCGCAAGCCAAACTGTTGCTGCTACATCTTCGACCATTACCGCCGCTTTCACCGCAGCTTCGGCGTCTTTGCCGATTGCGAACACGCCGTGCTGCTTGAGCAGCACGGCTGGCGAGCGCCCGATGCTTTCGAGGACCGCCTTGCCAATGGATTCGTCGCCGATGAGCGCAAAGCCAGCGCATGGGATAGGACCGCCGAATTCATCTGCAATCGCAGTGAGCACACACGGAATGGGTCGCCCCAGCGCTGCAAAAGCCGTGGCATAGCGCGAGTGCGTGTGCGCCACACCACCTACATCAGGCCTGTGGCGATAGATATAGAGGTGGCTATACACGTCGGAAGAGGGCTTGTAGTCGCCATCCACGACGCGCCCTTCCACATCAACAACGACCATGTGCTCGGGGCGCATCGCCTCATATCGAATGCCGCTCGCTTTGATCACCACCAGCCCTGTCTCGGGGTCACGCGCGCTGATGTTGCCCCCTGTCCAAACCACGAGGTTGTAGCGCCGAAGCTCCTGATGGAGTTCGACCAACGTTTCACGCAAAGCCTTTAGCAACATAGCTTCCTCGAGCTTCTTCAGAAATCAGAAAAAAGTGAGGTCACGGAATTCGGACTCACCCGCGCAATGCCTCAACCGCAGCGCGCTCAATGCTCAAGCCGCGGCGATAGCGCTCCATGAACGCTGCGAATCCCGCCACATCCACAGGGTCGGGTTGGATGACGTGCATCGCGGCGCGCGCGAACACACGATCAGCGAGAAAGCGCTCCAACGTCTCCGCATGTCGGGCGCGATGTTGCATGTAAGTCGCAAGCAGCGCCATCCCCCAAGCACCGCCTTCGCCAGCCGTCTCCATCACCGCCACGGGCACGTTGAGCGCCGCTGCCATGATGCGCTGTCCCACCTCGCGCGTCTTGAAGAAGCCGCCATGCCCCATCATGCGCTCCAGTTGGATCGCCTCGCGCTCGGTAAGCAGGTCCATGCCGATCTTCAGCGCGCCAAGCGCCGCAAACAGATGCGCACGCATGAAGTTGGCGAGCGTGAAGCGGCTGGACGGCATGCGCACGAACAGGGGCCTGCCCTCCTCAAAGTGCGTGATGTGTTCCCCTGCCACGTAGTTGTACGCGAGCAACCCGCCTGCGTCGGCGTCGCCCTCTAGCGCGAGGCGGTACAGGCGCTCAAACAACTCGCCTTCACTCACACGCGCGCCCATCACGCGCAGCGCCTCGCCGAACAAGCCCACCCACGCGTTGAGGTCAGAGGTGCAGTTGTTGCTGTGCACCATCGCCACAGGATGTCCCGCTGGTGTGGTCACGATATCCACCTCGGGGTAGAAACGCGAAAGCGCGCGCTCGAGCACGAGCATGGCAAACACAGAAGTGCCTGCCGAGACGTTGCCCGTGCGCGGCGCGACCGCATTGGTCGCCACCATGCCCGTGCCCGCGTCGCCTTCGGGCGGGCAAAGCGGAATGCCTGGCTGCAATTCGCCGCTTGGGTCGAGCAGCCGCGCGCCGCGCTCGGTGAGCGTCCCTGCGGGTTGTCCCGCGACGAGCACACGCGGCAACAACTGCTCCAGGCGCCACGGCATACCCGCTTCTTCTGCCAAGCGATTGAACTGCGCCAGGCGCGCCGCGTCGTAGCTCAGGCGCTCGTCTGTTGGGAACATGCCTGAGGCGTCACCGATGCCGAGCACCTTCTCGCCTGTCAGTTGCCAATGCACGTAGCCCGAGAGCGTAGTGAGGAAAGCGACATGCTTCACGTGCGCCTCGCCGTTCAACACGGCCTGCCACAGATGCGCCACGCTCCAGCGTTGTGGGATGTTGAACTGGAACAACTGCGAGAGCTGCTCGGCGGCTTGGGCTGTGATGGTGTTGCGCCAGGTGCGGAATGGCGCGAGCAATTGCCCCTCGCGGTCGAAGGCAAGATAGCCGTGCATCATGCCGCTGATGCCGAGCGCGCCGACTGTGCGCAACGCAACGCCATAGCGCGCGCGCACGTCCTCGCGCAAACTGCGGTAACAAGCTTGCAACCCTGCCCACACATCTTCAAGGTGGTAGGTCCAGATGCCGTTCTCGTAGCGGTTTTCCCACTCATGTACTCCAGAAGCGAGCGGCGTGAAGTCAGGCCCGATGAGCACGGCTTTGATGCGCGTGGAGCCTAGCTCGATGCCGAGCGCGGTGTTCCCCGAGCGGATGAGTTCAGCAGCAGAGGTTGAAGGGATCGCGGTCATGGTGTACCCTCGAAGTGCAAAGCGTGTTGTCACGATTGTGGCGCAGCGGTGCGCTTTGTCAAACACGCAGGCGACGCAGTGGTATCATCTGCGTGGAGGGCTTGTAGCTCAGCGGTTAGAGCAGCCGGCTCATAACCGGTAGGTCGCAGGTTCGAATCCTGCCGGGCCCAATGGTGATTCGCGTCGTTCCGCGCGCGATCAGCTTCTTTTCGCCGCCACCTTCGGCACCCTACAGCGTCCACACGCTTGCCTTTTCCGCTGCCTTTGCGGAACTCCCCAAAGCGACGCTCAGCCGCTCTACGCTTTCGAGGCAGCAACACGCTGCTCCAGAACAACACAGCCACACGCTCCCCATCCCCGCCGATTGGCTTGTGCCGCGCGCCTGGACGGGCGCCGCGGTGATGGTGATCTGCGGCGCAGGCGACACACGCCGATTGTTCAAGTGGGTGTTGTTCGAGGCATTGCTCGCAGAAGGGATCGCTGTGCTCACCTACGACCCGCCCGGGCATGGCGCGTTCCAGCAAATCCCCATGAGCGTGGAGAGCGCACGCAGCACAGCGCGCGCTGCCGTTGATTGGCTCTGCGCTGAGGCGCGCGCGAGCGCTGTGGGTGCAGTGGGCATCAGCTTGGGCGGCAACCAGGCGCTCGACGCCGCAGCACACGACCCACGCATCGCCGCCGTCGCCACGATCAGCACGCCCGTAACGTTGCAGCCCATCACGCGCACGCTGATCGCGCGCGAGGTGCTGCGTCTGTTCTTGCCGCGCACGTTGGCGCTGCTGCGCTATCAGTCGCTGCTGGGCATGATCGCTGAATGGCGCATGGCGCGCGGCATTTGGGCTGTGAGCGATTTGCCGACGCTGGTGGCGCAATTCCGCGCCCTCGATCGCGTGCGCGCGATCGGCGCGCGCCCCAAGCTCTTCATCCACGGCACCTGCGACGCAGCCGTACCCCCACGCAACGCGCGCTTGCTCTACGAAGCTGCCCAACCCGAGCGCGCGCTATGGTGGGTGCGCCAGGGATCGCATCTCAACGTGGTGATGCTCGCGCCAGAGATGCACGCGTTAGCGCGTTGGCTGCGCGAGCGGCTTGTGCAGCCACAGAGCAATTGAATCCCGCTTTACAATCGCCCCACGCTGTGATCAACGTTCTCGTCGTCTTCGGCACACGCCCAGAGGCGATTAAGCTCGCGCCGGTGATCCACGCGCTGCGCGCCCGACCCGAGCGCTTTCGCGTTCGCGTGTGCGTCACTGCACAACATCGCCAGATGCTCGATAGCGTCTTGCAACGCTTCGCGATCGCGCCCGACTACGACCTCGACCTAATGCGCCCGAACCAGTCGCTGTGTCAAACCGCGGCAGGCGTGTTCCAACACCTCGAGCCTGTGCTCCAACGCGAGCAACCCAACTGGGTGCTTGTGCAAGGCGACACCACAACGGTGGCAACTGCTGCGCTGGCAGCGTTCTACACCGGCGCGCGTGTGGCGCACGTCGAAGCGGGCTTGCGCACTTACGAGAAGCGCCAGCCTTTCCCCGAAGAAGTCAATCGGCGCGTTGCCTCGGTCATCGCCGATCTCCACTTCGCACCCACAGAGCGCGCGCGGCAGAACTTGTTGCGCGAAGGCATCGCTGCTTCCGCCATTCACGTCACGGGCAACACCGTGGTGGACGCGCTGCGTTGGATCGTGCAGCAACCGCCGCCGCCTGCATTGGCGCATTACACACCCAGCGACGGGCGACGCCTCGTGCTGATCACGGCGCACCGGCGCGAGAACTTCGGTCAAGGCCTGGAGAACATCTGCCTCGCCGTGCGCGACCTCGCGCAGGCATTTCCTGATGTGCACTTCGTCTATCCTGTGCACCTCAACCCGAACGTGCAAGCACCCGCGCGCCGTTTGCTGAGCGACCTGACGAACGTGACGCTCACCGACCCGCTCGACTACGCAAGCATGGCACACCTGATGCAGCGCGCCACGCTGATCCTCACCGACAGCGGCGGCATCCAAGAAGAGGCACCCACCTTCGGCAAACCTGTGCTGGTGTTGCGCGAAACCACTGAGCGCCCCGAAGTGATCGAAGCCGGCGTTGCGCAGCTCGTCGGCGCCGACCGCGCGCGCATCGTCGCTGAAGCCGCGCGCTTGCTCACAGACGCGGAAGCTTACGCGCGCATGGCGCGCGCTGTGAACCCCTACGGCGACGGGCGCGCGTCAGAGCGCATCGCCGACATCTTGGCGCGCGCCTAAGCTCACGTCACGCCCGGCAGCATGAACTGTTGCGGCTTTGCCAAGTCGTCGCCGGTTTGACCCACAAGCGCGCGCATCTGCGCGACAAGCGCAGGCACGGCAGCATCGTCGGGATGGTGACAAAAGAAGAACACCTCATCGCCGCGCGCCAACCACATGCGCACGCGTTCTGCCCAGGGGCGCAGCCACTGCGCATTGGCTGCTAGATCGGGATGCCCCACGTAGCGCACAAAAGCGAAGTCCGCCGTGCGCGTGTATCGCAAGGGCACGCGCGGCTTTTTGCGCTGTGCCTCGCGCACGAGCGGCGTATTTGCGGGCGCGCTGAACAAAGGCGTTGTGTCGAACACGCAACGCGCCGCGTTGTATTGACGCAGCAAAGCATCGAACTCGCTCTCGTAGCGTGTGAAGAAATCGCGATGGCGCGGCTCCACCGCCAGGCGCATCACGGGCGACCACTTCGCCAGCCAGGCATCCAAATCGCGCAAATGCTCCGCGCCGAACGTCGGCGGTAGCTGCAAGAACGCCGGACCGCTGCGGTCGCCGAGCGCTTCGAGGCGACGCGCGAACGCCTCGGTCTCAGCGTCGCACGCGCGCAATTGCTTCACGTGGCTGATCTCCCGTGGCACCTTAAGGCAAAAGCGAAAGCCGGGCGGCGTCTGCGCGCGCCAACGCGCCACCGTTTCTAAAGAGGGCAGCGCGTAAAACGTGGTGTTGCCCTCGACCGTGTTGAAATGCCGCGCGTACTCCGTGAGGAACTGCGCGGGTCGAGTGCCCGGCGGGAACAGCGTGCCCACCCACGCCTTCGCGCCCCACACCGGACACCCGAGGTAAAGCGTCATGCGCTCTCGACTTGCGGCAGCTCGGCGAGCGCGCGATCGATCTCCGCTTGCGGCAGCTCATAGTCTTGCAACTCACCTGCAAGGTAGCGCTCATAAGCTGCCATGTCGAAGTGCCCGTGCCCGCACAAGTTGAAGGCGATCACGCGGCTGATGCCCTCCTCGCGGCAGCGGATAGCCTCGTCAATCGCGACGCGAATGGCGTGCGCCGCTTCTGGCGCCGGCACGATACCCTCCGTGCGCGCGAAGAGCACGCCTGCCTCGAACGTTGCCAACTGCTGCACCGCGCGCGCCTCGATGATGCCGTGGCGATACAACTCGCACACCGACGACGCCATGCCGTGATAGCGCAAACCACCTGCGTGGATCGGTGCCGGCACGAAGTTGTGCCCGAGCGTGTACATCTTGAGCAGCGGGGTCATCATGCTTGTATCGCCGTAGTCGTAGGCATACACGCCGCGCGTCAGCGAGGGTGCAGCCGCCGGCTCGACCGCGATCACGCGCAAGTTTGGCGCGTTGCCCTTCAGCTTATCGCCGATGAAGGGGAAAGTGAAGCCTGCGAAATTGCTCCCGCCGCCAATCGCGCCGATGAGCACATCGGGGTAAACGCCCGCAAGCTCAAATTGCCGCTTTGCCTCTAGCCCGATCACAGTTTGGTGCAACAGCACGTGATTGAGCACCGAGCCGAGCGCGTACTTCGTCGGGATGGGGTTCGTCACCGCATCCTCGACCGCCTCGCTGATGGCGATGCCGAGCGAGCCGGGGTGATTGGGGTCACGCGCGAGGATGGCGCGCCCAGCGTTGGTGTCAGGGCTTGGCGAGGGCACCACGTGCGCGCCCCACGTCTGCATCAGCGCGCGGCGATAAGGCTTTTGGTCGTAGCTCACGCGCACCATGTACACCTTTAGCTCAATGCCAAACATGCGGCATGCCATTGCCAAAGCGCTCCCCCACTGCCCTGCCCCTGTTTCCGTGGTGATGCGCTTGGTGCCCGCCTCTTTGTTGTAAAACGCCTGCGCCACAGCAGTATTTGGCTTGTGGCTGCCAGCAGGGCTGACGCCTTCATATTTGTAAAAAATCTTTGCTGGTGTTTGTAATGCCTGCTCCAAGCGACGCGCGCGATACAACGGCGTGGGGCGCCAGAGCTTATAGATCTCGCGCACCGGCTCGGGGATCTCGATGTATCGCTCCTTCGAGACTTCTTGCTCAATGAGCGCCATTGGGAACAGCGGCGCTAAATCGTCTGGCGTCACGGGCTGCTTAGTGCCGGGATGAAGCACAGGTGGCAACGCAAACGGTAGATCGGCTTGGATGTTGTACCAAGCTTTGGGCAGGTCGTGTTCCGAGAGGAGAAATTTAGTTTGGTCGCTCATGAGCGCTAGTTGTATCACAACTTGCGCTCGTGTAACATCATGCTCAGCCTTGCATCCAACAAGGCAGAATGTGGAGGTGAGCAGCGATGATGAAGAACATGGGTACGGTTGACCGCGCGATCCGCATCGTGATCGCCATTGTGATCGCGGCGTTGATCGCAACTGGGAACCTCAGCGGGACTTTGGCGATCGTCCTTGGCGTCATCGCCGCGGTGTTCTTGCTCACGAGCTTGATCGGCACGTGCCCGCTGTACATCCCGTTGAAGATCTCCACGCGCCGCCAGGAGTGAACCTCGGCGTCATTCGCTCAGGTTATTCCTCTCTCCACCGCGCGCTTGCTCAGGCGCGCGGCTTCTTTTTAATGCGCCTATGATCGGCGCACCATGCGCATCCCGACCCTGCCGAAAGGCTTTCGCGCTGCGGGCATTGCCGCAGGCATCAAGAAGCAAGAAGCGCCTGACCTTGCGCTGATCGTCAGCGAGGCGCCCTGCAACGCGGCTGCTGTCTTCACCACCAATCGCTTCAAAGCCGCGCCAGTGATCTACGACCAGCGCTTGATGAGCGAGGGGCATCCGCTGCGCGCGGTGGTGATCAACAGCGGCTGCGCTAATGCTGGCACCGGCGCGCAAGGGCTACGCGACGTGGAGACCACAGCAGCGCTTGTGGCAGAAGCCGTGCACTGCGCACCCGAAAACGTGTTCGTCATGTCCACGGGTGTGATCGGCGTTCCGCTGCCGATGGAGAAACTGCGCGCGGGTATCCCCCAAGCAGCTCAGGCGCTTGGCGACACCCCCGAGCATTTGCTTGCAGCCGCCCGCGCGATCATGACCACCGACACCGCACCCAAGATCGCCGGCGACGATCTCAGCCTCACCGCCAATGGCGAGGGCAGCTTGCGCACCGCGCGCATGGTTGGCATCGCCAAAGGTGCGGGCATGATCCACCCCAACCTCGCCACGATGCTTGCCGTGATCCTCACCGATGCGGTCGTCGCGCCCGATGTGCTCCGGCGCGCGCTTGAAGTCGCAGTGCGGCGTTCCTTCAACCGCATCAGCGTGGACGGCGACACCAGCACCAACGACACTGTGCTCGTCCTGGCAAACGGCTTGAGCGGCTTGCAGCCCACGCCGCTCGAGTTTGAGATTTTGATCACCAGCCTTTGCGTTGACCTCGCTAAGCAGATCGTGCGCGACGGCGAGGGCGCCACCAAGTTCATCACGCTGGAGATCACTGGCGCGCGTGACGAAGGCATGGCGGAGATGGTGGGGCGCAGCATCGCGCGCTCGGCGCTGGTGAAAACCGCGTTTTACGGCGAAGACGCCAACTGGGGGCGCATCCTTGCCGCTGCTGGCTACAGTGGCGCGCCCATTGACCCCGACAAGCTTTCCCTCTGGTTGGGCCCGCTGTTGGTATTTGCACAGGGGGCGCCAATGCCTTACGCGGAGGAAGAGGCGCAGAAGGTGATGCAAGCGCGCGAGATCACCGTGCGGCTCGACCTTGGGCTCGGCAACGCCAGCGCCACCGTGTGGACTTGCGACCTCTCCCACGACTACGTGACCGTGAACGGCCGCTATCGGACGTAGCACTGACCAACGGGAACCCGGCATAGCAAGTTTCAACAAGGCCGCGCT
>JAUQQA010000005.1 GCA_030550095.1 Chloroflexota bacterium
ATTCCTGAGCGTGCCCCTGCGCAGCGATGCCGAGCGAGAGGGCTGCGCTGAAAAGGAAAGCGGCGACTTGCGTTCTTCTGCGGTTCATGCTGTTTCCTCCCACGCCCCAGAGTATGTAAGCGATCGCGGGCGCCTGCATGAAGATGCGCGAAGAAGGGTCTCAATGCGCCTACAATCGGCGTGATGTTCGACGCGCTGACCGATAAGCTGCAAGCGATCTTCGACCGCCTTAACCGCCGCGGTTACCTGAGCGAGCAAGACGTGGACGCCGCATTGCGCGAGGTGCGCGTGGCGCTGCTCGAAGCCGACGTGAACTTTAAGGTGGTGAAGGACTTCCTCGCGCGCGTGCGCGAGCGCGCCGTCGGCGCCGAGGTGCACAAGAGCCTGACGCCCGGGCAAGCCGTGATCAAGATCGTGCACGAGGAGCTGCTCAAAACGCTCGGCGAGGGCGGCAAGCTGGAGCTGGGCGGCCCGCCGCCGCGCGTGATCCTGTTGGTGGGGTTGCAAGGCTCGGGCAAAACGACGACCGCCGCGAAGTTGGCGCTCTATCTGCGCAACCAGGGGCGCAAGCCGTTGCTCGTCGCCGCAGACGTGTATCGCCCGGCTGCGATCACGCAACTGGAGACGCTCGGCAAGCAGCTCAACATCCCCGTGTTTGCCGAGGGCACGCAAACGCCCCCGCCAGACATCGCACAACACGGCGTGCAGCGCGCAGTGCAGATCGCGGCTGATGTGGTGATCGTGGACACCGCCGGCCGCTTGCAGATTGACGAGGCGATGATGCAAGAGGTGGAGCAGGTGAAGGCGCGCGTCAAGCCTGCCGAAGTGTTGCTCGTCGCCGATGCAATGACAGGTCAAGAAGCGGTGAACATCGCGGATGCGTTCAACAAACGCTTGGGGCTGACGGGCTTGATCCTCACCAAGGTGGACGGCGACGCGCGCGGCGGCGCGGCAATCTCGATGCGCGCAGTGACGGGCGTGCCGATCAAGTTCCTCGGCACCGGCGAGAAGCCCGATGCGCTTGAGCCGTTCCACCCTGATCGGCTTGCCTCACGCATCCTCGGCATGGGCGATGTGCTCACGTTGATCGAGCGCGCACAGCGCCAGTTCGACGAAGCCGAGGCAATGCGCACAGCAGAGAAGATGCTCGCTGCGCAGTTCGACCTCGAGGACTTTTTGCATCAATTGCGGCAGATGCGCAAGATGGGACCGCTCCACGAGCTGCTGGGCTTGATCCCAGGCACGCGCCAGATGTTGGCGCAGATCACGCCTGAGATGACCGAGCAGCGCCTGAAGCGCGTCGAGGCGATGATTTGCTCGATGACGCCCGAGGAGCGCCGCAATCCGGACATCCTCAACGCTTCGCGCAAGCGACGCATTGCGCGCGGCAGCGGCACAACGGTGCAGGAGCTGAATCAAATGCTCAACCAGTTCCGCGAGGCGCAGCGCATGATGAAACAGCTAGCGGGCAACCCGCGCTTGCGCGCCTTGCTCGGCTTGGCGCAGCGCGCGCGTCCCAAGTCCTGAGGCAGGGATCAACGCTTGGCGCGCGCGGTGATGAACTGCGGTTCGATGTTTTCGACCTCGGGGAGTCGGCATAGCGCATCGAGATTGCGCAGCGCAAGCGCGATGTTGCCGTTTGTGCTGCGCACCCAAGCTACGTGAGGCGCGTAGTCGGGCACGTCTTCGATCACGTAGCCAAGTTGGCGCAGTGTGGCAGCGTGCGCGCGCGCGTTGCTCCCCTCGTGGAAGCGCACGAATATGCGTCCTGTTGGCACAGCGATCGTGCCTTCGGCGATGTACACAGCGCACACGTCGTCGCGGTTGGGCGGGGTGCCGCGGTAAACGGCGAGTTGTTCCTCTTCGAGCATGAGGATGGGCAGGGCGTGTTTGGGCGCTGTGTTGAGCGGCTCTGCGTAGAGGTCGGCAGCGCGCCGATACGTGCGCTCGGGGTGAAGACGGCTCGCGCACACGTGCAGCGGAAACTCGCTCAGCGCGGGCATTGCTAACGCTGCGATGATACAAGCGAAGCTATAATACGCAAGCCAACGGGGATGATCGGTTTCGACGGACGTTGTCGTACCCGGGTGGCGAGCCGAGGTGCGCTCCTCGTAAATCAGCGCGCAGCACGGAAGTGCGAAGAAGATCAACTGGAATGCTGTCCCGATGGCGGCTTGATGCCGTCGGCAGCATCCGCAGCGAAGATGACTGCGGCGTCGCACATCGCCTCTCGCCGGCGGGTGATGATGCGGCGTGAGAAAGCCGGCGGGCGCTCCGCCGAGGCTCGTAGGCGGGTAAGCGCCGGCTGATCGCCAAACGCACGAGCTGGCGCGTGGTGAACCCTGTCGCTGGGGGTGCCGCGCGCGAGAACGAAACAGCGACTACGCTCGTAGGCACTCGAGGACGAGGCGTTACGGACCCGGGTTCGATTCCCGGCATCTCCACCTTGCGAAAAAAGTTTAGCCCTCGTGCCCGCAAGGCACGAGGGCTTTTGTGTTGGGCGGCTCACCGTTTGCAAGTGCACCCGCTGCAGCCGCAGCCTGAGCTAGTGGGGGCAGGGGGCGCAAATTCGCCGCGGGGGATGTGCCCACCGACGCGGCTGTTGAAGCGCGAGAGCAAGCGCTGGGTGCGGCGCGTGCCGCATTGCGGGCAGGGCACGCGCTGCGCGGCTTCTCCCGAGCGCACGAGATGCTCGAAGACAGCGCCGCACGCGCTACAGCGATACTCGTAGATCGCCATGCCTCAATCGCGCCAGTTGCCGGTCTCCCACTTCTTGAGGAAAACGTCCGCCTGCTCGGGCGTGGTGACGAGATCGAAGCCGGTGTCCACGAACGGCGGATACTCTTTCTTGTTCACCACGATATCGTAGAGGATGCCCACGGCGTCGTAGCCCCAGCCGTAGAACTTCTGCCCGATCAGCGCATGTACCAAGCCCTGCTTGAGCAAGCGCAGCTCGCTCTCCAGGATGTCCCATGCTACGGTCTTCATGCCGCGCTTGGCAGCCTCTTGGAACTTGGGCATGGCGTTGATGTCGCCGAAGAGAGGCCACGCGCCAGCCATGAAGTAGCCCGCAAGATCGGGGTTTGCCGTCAGGCGGTTCTCCACCACTTCGACGCCCTTCTGGATATCGTCGTAGCATGGGTCGGTGGCGACCCACTGCAGGCCGGCTGGGTCGGCAACCTCGCGGAAGGCTTTGATGCGCGCCTCGAGGTTCTGCGCGCCGGGCACGCCGGTGAGGATGGCGTAGGTCTTGTTGGCGCTATCCTTGAGCAGGTCCACCATGATCTCGGCGCCTTTGCGCGCGGCGGCTTCGTTGTCCAAGCTGTAGAAGGTGATGCGCTTGGAGTTGGGCGAGTCCGAGTCCCACGTGATCACAGGGATGCCCGAGTCCATGGCGCGGTCGATCACCGGCTTAAGCGCGTCGGGGTCGTTGCAAGAGATGCCCATGCCGTCCACCTTGCGCGCGATAGCTGCGTCGAGCAGCTCGGCTTGCTTTTGGGCGTCTGCCGTCTCTGGACCGACCCACTCCACGGTGATGCCGAGTTCTTTCGCTTTGTCCATCGCGCCGCGGCGCGCCACGTCGAACACGGGGTTGTTCACCGCCTTGGGCGACCAGACGAAGGTCAGCGGCTTGGTGCCGGCTTGAGGCGCTTCGGTGGGTTGCTGGGGTTGTGGCTGCTGGGGTTGCTGCGGCGCAGCGGGTGGGGGTGCGGCGCAGCTTGCGAGCGCAACGGCGCCAGCGGTCAAACCAGCCGCGCGAAGAAACTCACGACGGGAAAGACGTTTGTTGGTCATGGGTCTGTCCTCCTTGTGAATTGGCGTAACAACGGCGCGCAAGCGCACGCCGTTGCCTAGACTAGCGCAGGTTTAGGGATCGCGCAAGTGCGCGTGGTTTAGCTGCGTCGCTGGCGCAGGCGATCGATCAGCGCTGAGAGCAAGATGATGCCGCCGGTGAACGCCTGTTGCCAGTAGCTCTCCACGCGCAGCAGCACCAGCGCGTTGTTCAGCACGCCGATCAGCACTGCGCCAAGCACGGCGCCGAGCACCGTGCCGCGCCCACCTGCAAGGCTCACGCCGCCGATCACCGCCGAGGCGATCACGTACAACTCGTAGCCGAGCGCTTGCGTTGGCGCAGAGACGCCCAGCCGCGCGACGACCAACACGCCGCCCACGCCAGCCAGCGCGCCGCACAACACATAGGTGAGCCATTTAATGCGGCTGACGGGTAAGCCAGTGAGCAGGGCGCTGGTCTCGTTGCCGCCAATGGCGTAGATATACGTGCCCCACACGTGGAACGCGAGGAACAACCCGACGATCACCGCGAGCGTTACCATGAACACCACAGGCACCGGCACAGGGCCGATGAACCCTTGTCCGAGGTTGGTGAACTCGATGGGGAAATTGCGCACGGTTTGCCCGCTGGTCAGCCCGACGACGATGCCGCGCACCACGCCGAGCATGCCCAATGTGGCGATGAACGGCACGATGCGCAGCTTCACCACCAAAAAGCCGTTGATCGCGCCGACCAAGGCGCCAGCGAGCACGCCGAGCGCAAACGCGACCGCTGGCGGCAGCCCGAAGCTGGGCAACTGGTAGGCAGTGGTTCCGCCGAGGCTCACCGCCATCGCCGCCACCAAGCCGCTGAACGCCATGGTGGAGCCGACCGAAAGGTCAATGCCACCAGCGATGATCACCAACGTCACGCCGAGCGCGGCGATCGCAATATCTGCGTTGTTGCGCAGGATGTTGAACAGGTTGCTCGGCGTGAGGAAGGCCTCGCTGCTTTGCGCGAGCACAAGCCCGAGCAGCAGCAGCAAGATGATGATGCTCGTCTCGGGGCGTTGTAGCACGCGCCGCCAGAGCGCGGGCGTGGGTTCTGCTTCTGGGCTTTTCTTCTCTGCAAGGACGGGAGTGCTCATCGGTTCACCACAGGCTCAAGCGTTTTGCCGCTCGCCAAGGCGAGCACGCGCTCTTGGGTGGCTTCGGCGCGCGAAAGCTCGCCGGCGAGCCGACCTTCGCACATGACCAAGATGCGGTCGCTCATCGCTAACACCTCGGGCAGCTCCGAGGAGATCATCAGGATCGCCATGCCGCGATGCGCGAGTTCGTCGATCAGCGCGTGGATCTCCGCCTTCGCGCCGACGTCAATCCCGCGCGTGGGTTCGTCGAGGATCAGCACCTTGAGCTGCGCGGCGAGCCATTTCGCCAGCACCACTTTCTGCTGGTTGCCGCCAGAGAGCGCGTTGACGGGCAGATCCACGCGCGGTGGGCGCAGGTGCAGCTCCTGCGCAAAACGCATGGCGAGCGCATCCACCGCAGACCAGCGCACCACATGGCCGCCGAGCGCTAACTGGCGCAGCACGGCGAGCGCGGTGTTGTGCTTCACCGTCATGCCGAGCACCAAGCCTTGCACCTTGCGATCTTCGGGCACGTAGCCGATGCCGAGGCGCAGCGCGTCCTGCGGGGAGCGGATGGTGACCGGCTTGCCGTGAAGGCGGATCACGCCGCCGTCGAGCCGATCGGCGCCGAAGATCGCGCGCGCCACTTCTGTGCGTCCGGAGCCGACCAGCCCCGCCAGCCCCACCACTTCGCCAGCGCGCACGTGGAACGAGATGTCGTGCAACACGCCACGCCGCCGCAGCCCTTGCACCTCGAGCACGACGTCGCCAGGTTGAGCGGGGCGCTTTGGATAGAGGTTCTCGATGGGGCGACCCACCATCAGCGCGATCATGCGCTCGTCGGTGGCTTCGTGGATCGGCAGTGCCCCAGCGTTGCGCCCATCGCGCAACACCACCACGCGGTCGCAGATGGCGCGCACCTCGTTGAGCCGGTGTGAGACGAACACCACGCCCAGCCCGCGCGCGCGCAGCCGATGCACGATCTCGAACAGGTGTTGCACCTCTTCGTCGGGCAGGGCGGATGTCGGCTCGTCCATCACGATCAGCTTGGCGTCGAGTGCCAGCGCCTTGGCGATCTCGGTGAGTTGCTGATAGGCCACCGAAAGCTCGCCAACTTTGCGGTTGGGGTCTAGGTTGTGGATGCCGAGTTGTTCGAGCAGGGCGCGCGTCTCGCGCTCACGTCGCGCGCGATCCACGAAGCCCAAGGCGCCGAGCACGCCGGGGCGCAACTGCGGATGATGCAGGAAGACGTTCTCGGCAACGGTCTGGTTCGGCGTGAGGTTAAGCTCTTGGTAAATCACCGCTACGCCGAGCCGTTGTGCGTCTGCCGGCGTGCGAATGATGACGGGCTGCCCGTCCCACAAGATCTCGCCAGCATCGCGCTGGTGCACACCAGCGAGAATTTTGATGAGGGTGGATTTGCCGGCGCCGTTCTCGCCGATCAGCCCCACGACTTCGCCGCGGTCCACGTTGAAGTCCACACCGTCGAGCGCTTGGGTGCCGCCGAAGCGCTTGCGGATGCCGCGCATCTCGAGGAGCATGACGTTGATTGTAGAGTTGACGCGCGTTTTTGCTAGTGCACGGGCAACTCGAGCCAGGGTAACACGCTCCAAGCGATGCTGCGTCGTAGCGCGGCGAGTGAGGTTGCGAGCGCGGCTGGCGAAGGGAGCAGCGTGCGCGTGGGCACGAGGGCGTGCAGATCGTAGAGCGGCGGGTCTGCGGGCAACCCAGCCAGTTGGCGCGCTTGTTCCACGGCGCTCGTGAAGTCGCCGAGCGCGTCCACCAGTTTGTGCGCATGCGCTTGTGCGCCGGTCCAAACGCGCCCGCCCGCGATCGCTTCAAGCTCGGCCTCGGCGATGGGGCGGTGTGTCGCCACGATGCGCTTGAAGTCTGCGTAGGCTTGGGCGACCTGCCGCTCGATCACCGCGCGGTGCGCCTCGTCGAGGGGGGCGGCGCTGGTGAAGAAATCGGCGTTGGCGCCGCGCTTGAGCACCGCGCGCCGAACCCCAAGGCGCTGCAACGCTGCTTCGACGTCGAAGCGCACAGCGAGCACGCCGATGCTGCCGGTGAGGGTGAGCGGCTGGGTGATGATGGATCGCGCTGGCGCAGCCACGTAGTAGCCACC
Organism: Chloroflexota bacterium; assembly: GCA_030550095.1. Lineage (GTDB taxonomy): Bacteria > Chloroflexota > Anaerolineae > J036 > Brachytrichaceae > DRWP01. The sequence continues at coordinate 7,024 of JAUQQA010000005.1, forward strand.
CGAGGCGGCAATGCTGCTGAGATATGCCACGACGGGCTTGCGTCGGTTGACGCGCTGCACTTCGCGCGCGATGAGATCGCTGGCGAGCGCTTCGCCGCCGTTAGAGTTGACCACCACCACAATCGCTGCGATGAGCGGATTCTGTTCCGCTGCGCGCAGCGCTTGGATCACAGCCGGCGCGCTAGCGATGCTGCGCCCGAACGCGGGAAGAGGGAGCGGCACGTTGCCCGGCACGATGGTGCCAGCGATGTGCACCACGCCAATGCCGCGCAAGGTGGGCGCGCGTTGGCGCAGCAACAGCGCCTTTTTCGCGGACTCAAGCGGCATGAGGCAGCGCGGCAGCGCTTCGGGTGGCGTGTTGTGTCCCAAGCGCGCCAGCAACGCGTGCGCCCAAGCAGGGCTTGGTGCTTGCGGCGCAGCCTTAGGCGGTTCGAGCAACGCCTCTAGCTCGTCCTCGTACGCCACTGCGTCAATCAAGCGCGCGGCAAGCGCCTCACGCGCGTTGAGCGGCGCGCCGTCAATCAGCGCGCGCACGGTAGGCTCGTCGAGGTTGCGCCCTTCGGCGATGCCACGCACCAGCTCGGCAAAGCGCGCCTCAAGCAGCCATTCCGCTTGCGCGCGTGATTCTGCGGAGAAGTCCGCGCGGGCGAACACATCGCCAGCAGATTTGAACGGCGAGACGCTCACCACTTCGGCGCGGATGCCAACCTGGGCGAGCGCATCGCGCAAGAAAAGGTATTCGCCCGCCACGCCGAGCACGTTCCATTGCCCGCTGGGCGGCATGAAGATGCGATCGCAAGCGCATGCAGCGTAGTACTGAAACGGACCGAACGTGGTTGCATAGGCGATCACCTGCTTGCCGGCGGCGCGCAAGCGCAAGATCGCAGCGCGCAGGCTTTGGAAGGTTGCGGCGCTTGCGGTGCACTCGAGCTTGATCACCACGCCGCGCACGCGCGGATCGTGTGCGATGCGCTCAAAGAGCGCAGCCAGCCGCTGCACAGTGAGCGGTCGTTCGCTGAGCGAGAAGCGGAACCAGCGCAGCCAACGCGCGGGAGAAGCCTCAGGGAGCACTTCTTCGAGGTTGCCCGCGAGTGTGATCAGCACGTAGGGGGTGATTGGGCGGCGCTTCCGCCGCGCGTTGCGCAGCGCGATCCACTGCGCCTGCACCCAGGCGCGTAACGGCCTCATACGCGCAGCATTCTATGCGAAGGTGACGCAGAGCCGCGCTGAAAGATGAAACAAGCTTAAACCAAACAAGTACAATCCCGAACGATGGAAATCACCTGGTACGGCCACGACTGCTTCCGCCTCGCCGAACGCGCCACGTTGACCATCGTCACAGACCCTTATGACGCCAGCGTGGGGTTGGAGCCGCCGAAGCTGCGCGCCGATGTGGTCACCATTAGCCGTCAGGACGCAGCCCATAGCAACCTCAGCGCTGTGATCGGTGCCCAGCGCGGCGACGTGCGCACGATTAGCGGACCGGGCGAATACGAGATCGGCGGCGTGTTCATCACAGGGATCAGCATGCGTCCCGAGAAGAAGTCGGCGGGCGCCCAGCGTTGCACGGTGTACGCCTTTCACTTTGACGGGCTCAACGTTGCCCATCTCGGCGGGCTTTCGTTCGTGCCCTCGCAAGCGCAAATTGATGCGCTCGAGACGGTGGATGTGCTGCTGGTGCCCATCGGCGGTGACAGCGAGCTCTCGCCGACCCAAGCCTCCGACGTGATCAGCATGATCGAACCCGGCATCGTGATCCCAATGGGCTACGGCGGCAAGGGAAGCAAAGACGCGCTCGCGCGCTTCCTCAAGGAGATGGGCGTCGCAGCGCCAAAGACGGTTGAGTCGCTCAAGATCACCAAGAGCCAAGTGCCTGAGGAGACCCAGGTGGTCTTGTTGGAGATGAAGCGCTGAAGCCATGGTCCGCCTGGTGTTTAGCTGGAATGTGCGCCCCAACGAGGAGCAAGCCTATTACGAGTTCATCCTTCAAGAATTCGCCCCCAAGATCGCTGCGATGGGCATTCAAATCACCGAGGCTTGGCTCACGGTGTATGGCGAAGGGCCGCAAATCATCATGCCGGGCATCGCACCAAACCGCGACGCGCTCATGGCAGCGCTTGAGAGCGAAGAGTGGAAGGAGCTGGAGGCGCACTTGAAAAAGTTCGTCACAGATTACCGGCTACGGATCCTTGATGGTTAAGGAGGTGAGCGATGGCAAAAAAGGTGGTTGCAATGATCCTCGCAGGCGGACGGGGAAGCCGCCTGAGCGTGTTGGCGAACAAGCGCGCTAAGCCGGCTGTCCCCTTTGCTGGAAAGTACCGCATCATTGACTTCACGCTCTCCAACTGCGTGAACAGCGGCATCTACACCGTCGGCGTGCTCACGCAATATCGCCCGCGTTCGTTGCAAGATCACATCCGCAACGGCGCGCCTTGGGACTTGGATCGCCTCAACGGCGGCGTTTGGATCTTGCAGCCTTACCTCGGCCGCATGAACACGCGCTCCGAGTGGTATGCCGGTACGGCGGATGCGATCTACCAGAACCTCGACTTCATCCGCGGCGCGCAAGCTGATGTGGTGCTGGTGCTCTCGGGCGACCACGTGTACAAGATGGACTACACCAAGCTGCTGCGCTTCCACGAGGACAACCAAGCGGAGGTCACCGTCTCCGCGCTCAGCGTAAGGGAAGAGGAAGCGCATCGCTTTGGCATCTTGCAAGCAGACGCGAAGTATCGCGTCTTTCACTTCGAGGAAAAGCCAAAGCAACCGAAGAGCACGCTCGCCTCGATGGGGATTTACGTGTTCAACCGCGACGTGCTAGAAGAGGTGCTGATCCGCGACGCGCACGACGAAAGCTCGGAGCACGACTTCGGCAAAAACATCTTCCCCAAGCTGATCGAGGAAGAGCGCAAGGTGTTCGCGTATCCCTTCAACGACTTTGGCGGCTACTGGGTGGACGTGGGCACCATCCAGAGCTACTGGGAGGCGCACATGGACTTGCTGCGCGATGACCCGCCGCTCGACCTGCTTGCGCGCGATTGGGTGATCCACACGCGCTCCGAGGAGCGCCCGCCCGTCAACATTCGCACCGGCGCGACGGTGAGCCACTCGCTGATCACCGACGGCTGCGTGATCGAGGGGTTTGTGGAGTACTCGGTGCTCTCGCCGGGCGTGCGCGTGGAGCGCGGCGCCGTCGTGCGCAACTCGATCATCATGACCGACGCCAAGATCGAAGCCGGCGCATATCTCGACCGCGTGATCGTGGACAAGAACGTGATCATCGGGCGCGAGGCGGAGATCGGCAGAAGCTCTGATTTCACCGCAAACCCAGACGTGGGCTTGAGCACAGGCATCACCGTGATCGGCAAGAACACCATCATCCCGCCGCGCATCAAGATCGGGCGCAATGTGGTGATCGGGAGCGACCTGAAGGACGACGACTTCCCCGACTTCATCCCCAGTGGCGCTAGCTTTAAGGTTGAAGCGCATGACTGAGGCGCGCTTAGAGCATCTCGCGATCGCTGTCCAAGACTTGGACGCGGCTTTAGCCTTCTACCGCGACGCGCTTGGCTTGGCGGTGCAGCGCGTCGAAGATGTGCCGCAAGAGGGCGTGCGCGTGGCGTTCTTGCCGCTCGGCGAAAGCCACATCGAGCTGGTGCAGCCCACGCGCGACGACACCGGCATCGCGCGTTGGATGAGCAAGCACGGCGGCGGCATGCACCACGTGTGCCTGGGTGTGTCCAACCTCGAGGCAGTGTTGGCGCGCTTGGCGGGCGCCGGCGTCGAGCTGATCAACCCCACGCCCGTGGTGCGCGCCGATGGCACGCGCTACGCCTTCATCCACCCGCGCAGCGCTTTCGGGGTGCTGGTGGAGCTGTACGAGAAACCCGCCTCAGCGAAGTGAGCCAACAGGTGGCCCAAGCTCTGGCTTGATGCCACGAATGGCGAGGCGCATCGCCGCGCGGTCATCCCAGGCGTATTCCGTTGTGCCGAAGCACAACGATTGTTCGTGCCCCTTGCCACAGGCGACCACGGTGTCGCCAGCGCGCGCCATTTGACATGCCGCTAGGATCGCCGCGCCGCGGTCAGCGATCTCGATCACCTCGGCGCGTTTGGGTGTCGCAGCGGCAACGCCGCGCTGCATCTCAGCGAAGATCGCCTCGATCGGCTCGCGCCGTGGGTCCTCGGCTGTGAAGATCGCCACGTCGGCTAGCTCGGCTGCCGTGCGCCCCATCAAGAAACGCTTCTGCACATCGCGCTCACCTGCGCAACCGAAGACCACGATCAGCCGCCCAGGTGTGAGCGGGCGCAACGTGAGCAGGCATTGCTCCAGCGCGTTGGGCGTGTGCGCGAAGTCCACGATGGCGAGGTAGTCTTGTCCTTCGTCAATGCGCTCCATGCGCCCTGGGATGCCGCGCACGGCTGCAACGCCTTCTGCAATAGCTGCTACGGGAATCTCAAGGGCGAAGGCAGCACCTGCTGCGGCGAGGATGTTCGAGACGTTGTAATCGCCGATGAGCGTGGTGCGCAGCGTGAGCGGCACCTGCGCGCCTGCGTGGCGAAACGCCACCGCCTCGATGCGTCCCTGAGCGTGATCCACGCGAGGCGGGTAAAGCCACCAATCCGTGTAGCGACCGTTGGGCTGCGTCTCGCGCGAGTAGAAGATGCGCCGTTGGGCGGGCAGCTTGACCAGGTGGTTAAACGAAAAATCATCATCCACGTTGAGCACGTGTACTGGCGCCATCTCGAACAGGCGCGCTTTTGCCGCACGGTAGGCTTCGCGCGAGCCGTGCAGGTCTAGGTGATCGTGCGTGATGTTGGTGATCACCGCCACATCGAACTGGGTGCCGTCCACGCGGTGTTGTGCCAAGCCGTGTGAGGTGATCTCAAGCACGGCGTGCGTCATGCCTGCGTCGCGCATTTGCGCGAGATAGTGTTGCACTTCGTCGGCGTCGGGCGTGGTGGTGTGCAAGCCGGTGTCCAGCGTCTGCTCGCCGATCACCGCGTTCACCGTGCTGATCATCCCGGTGCGCAGCCCAGCGGCGCGCAAGATGCTGTAGATCAAATTCGTGGTGGTGGTTTTGCCGTCGGTGCCCGTGACGCCGATCACGGTCATTGCGCGCGAGGGAAAATCGTGCCACGCGCTGCACAGCCAGGCGAACGCTTCGCGCCCGTTCGCGGTGAGCGCGCAGGGCACGCCGCGGGCGCGGAGCGCAGCAAGTTGGTCAACGTCTTCGGCGACGATCGCTGCGGCGCCGCGCTGAAGGGCGTCTGCGATGTAGGCGTGACCATCGCGCGCGACGCCGCGATACGCGACGAACACAGCCCCAGGCGTCACCTTGCGCGAATCAGCGACGACGGCGCGAACAAGCGGGTTTGCTTGGCTGCTGCCAAACGGCTCGAGCCGCGCCGCGCGCAGTAACGAGAGCCAATCTTTCATCTCACAGCGCTCGCACGAAGAGATAAGCCGAGGCTGCTAGCCCCATCACGATCACGAACGCGCGCAAGTGATGCTGCGCGACGCGCTTCGCCAAGCGCGCACCCGCGTAGCCGCCAAGCAAGCCGCCTAGGCCCATCAACACAGCGAGCGGCCAATGCACAATGCCGCTCAGCGCGAAGAACAGCAGCGCAATGCCGTTGATCACGAACGCCAGCGCGGTCTTCAGCGCGTTCATGCGGTGGATGTCTTGCAGGCCCATCACGCTCAACGAGGCAAGCATGAGGATGCCGATGCCGGCGCCGAAGTAGCCGCCATAGGTTGCGACGAAGAGTTGGAACAAGATGCCCCACACGCGCGCGCCAAGCGAGACGTGACCTTCATCAGCGCGGCGCATGGCTTCGATGCTGCGCGCAGCGAGGCGGTTGAAGAAGTCGCGCGCGGCGAAGATCGCCGTGGCGAACAGCACGAGCAGCGGCACGATCCGCCCAAACAGCGCTGGTGGCGTGCGCGTGAGCAGCAACGCACCGAGCAGCCCGCCGCCCAGGCTCGGCACGAAGAGCAACACCAGCAGGCGCACCAATGGCTTGAGGTCGCGCCGATAGGCCCACACGCTGCCGATCGTCCCAGGCCACAGCGCAGCGGTGTTGGTGGCGTTCGCCACGATGCGATCCACGCCGAACACCACCAAGGCGGGGAATGCGATCAACGTGCCACCGCCTGCGACGGCGTTGATCGCGCCGCCGATCACCGCAGCCAAAAACAAGAACACAAGCCCAAGCACGTCGTTCATAGGTGCTGCGATGAGCTGAGCGATTCAGATCAAGAAGTGCCCGTTGCGGTAAAACACCTCGCCGTCTGCGCTGATCTCGGCTTCGTGCGCGCTGGCGATTAAGTCCCAATGCACTGCGCTTTGGTTCACCGAACCTGTGTCGGGGTAGCCAGCGCCGAGCGCGAGGTGGAACGTGCCGCCGATCTTCTCGTCGAACAGGATGTTGCGCGAGAAGCGCGTGATGTTGTAGTTGGTGCCGATGGCGAACTCGCCGACGTAGCGCGCGCCGGGGTCGGTATTGAGCACTTGGTGCAAGAACGCTTCGTTCTTCTCGGCGTGTGCTTTCACCACGCGCCCATTCTCGAACCAAAGCTGAACGCCGCTCACTTCGCGCCCCTGGTAAATCGCTGGGTAACTGAAGCGCACCCAACCATTCACCGAGTCCTCGTGTGGACCAGTGAAGATCTCGCCATCGGGGAAGTTGCGCTTGCCTTGGCTGTTTTTCCACGTGCGCCCGCTGATGCGCACAGTGAGGTCCACGTCGGGACCTTGCAGGCGCAGCGTGTGCTTGTCCTTCAAGAAGTCAATGTAGCGCTGCTGCCGCTCGCCCACCTCGCGCCAACGCGCAACTGGATCGGGATCGTTGACCAAGCAGGCGTTGAACAGGAACTCAGCATACTCAGCGAGGCTCATGTCGGCTTCCATGGCGTAGGCTTCGGTTGGGAACTGTGTGACGCACCAGTTGTAAGTGCCGGCGGCGCTGCGCTCGAGTCGGCGCTTCAGGATCGGGCTGAGCGCTTTTTGGTGGCGTTGCACCTTGGCGGGGTCCACGTTGGAGAGGCGGCGCGTGTTGGTCTCCGCGCCAATGCGCACGTAGGCATCGAAGTAGCCCTCCTCGACTGAAATGCGGTCCACAGGCGAGACGAAGTCGAGCTGTGCCTCTTGCGCGTACTCGTAGAAGATCTCCTGCGCGCCGGGCAGGTCGGCGCGCAAGAACGCATGTCCGCCTGCCTTGAGCACCTCGCGGTAAATCGCTAGCATCAACGGCGCAGCGACGGATTGGCTCCAGACATACACACACTGACCGGGTTTGACTTCAAGCGAGTAGTGCACGATCACCTGCGCCATCTTGTCGAAGCGGGGATCAAACATGCTGCGATTGTAACGTGAGGGGTTGTGTTCTATCATTGCGTTGCTGTGTCTAGTCGTTGGCTGAGGACGGTGGTGGTTGCGCTCGTGTGGGTGTGTGCTGGGGTTGGGCTGCCGAGCGCACACGCACAGGCACCGAAGAAGGTCAGCCCCCAACTTTGGCGCGCGGTGCAACAAGCGCCGCGCGATGTGCTTGTCACGGCGCAGGGGTATCCGGACCTCTCGCGCGCGGTGCATCTGCCTGATAAGCCTGCGCGCACGCGCTTCGTCGTTGAAACGCTGATGCGCCATGCGGAACAAAGCCAAGCGGCATTGCGCGCCGCCTTGCGCGCGCGCGGCTTGCAGTTCGAGGTGTTGTGGGTGAGCAATCAGCTTCTCGTGCGCCGCGCCACGCTTGCGGATGTGCAGTGGCTGGCGCAGCGCGCAGATGTGGCGCGCTTGGACCTTGATGTGCCCGTGAAAGGGGTGCTCGCAACGCCACGGGCAATGGCGCGCCCTAGCGTGACCAACACCCCAACCTGGGGCGTGCAGCGTGTGCGTGCACCCGAGGTGTGGGCGCTCGGCTACCGCGGTCAGGGCATCGTGATCGCCAATCTCGACACGGGCGTGTACTGGGCGCACACTTGGCTCAAGCCGAACTACCGCGGCTGGAACGGCACAACCGCCGTGCACGATTACCACTGGTTTGACGCCGCGCCTGAGGCAGGGCAGCTTCCTGCGGACGAGCCGACCGACCTCACCGGGCACGGCACGCACACCGTCGGCACATCCAACGGCGTCGGCGGCATCGGCGTTGCGCCTGAGGCGAAGTGGATCGCTTGCCGCAACATGGCGGGCGCGGCAGGCGTTGGCAGCGTGGCGCGTTACACCGCATGTTTCCAGTTCGCGCTCGCGCCGACCGACCGCAACGGCAATAACCCTAACCCAGACCTGGCAGCCGACATCACCAGCAACTCGTGGGCGTGCGATCCGGGCTATGGCGAAGAAGGATGCGACGTGCCTACCGCGCTAGTGACCCCCACGCAAGCGTTGCGCGCGGCAGGCATCATGGTGATTGCCGCAGCAGGCAACAGCGGTGGGCAAGGCTGTGGCAGTGTCAACCTCGCGCCCGCCACGCTCGACCAAGCTTTCAGCATTGGCGCGACAACTAGCGCCGACACCATCGCCAGTTTCAGCAGTCGTGGTCCTTCGACGCTTACAGGGCGCATCAAGCCCGATGTGGTCGCGCCTGGAGTCGGGGTGCTTTCGGCTTGGCACACGGGCGAGAGCGCGCAGATGTCGCTCAGCGGCACCAGCATGGCGACGCCGCACGTCGCAGGTGTTGCCGCGCTGGTGTGGAGCGCAGCGCCATGGCTGCGCGGTAACGTAGAGGGCACGGAGCAGTTGTTGCGTGCTACAGCCCGCCCGCTAACCACAACAGTGCAGACGTGCGGCGGCGTGCCGGGCACACAAGTGCCCAACAACACCTTCGGCTATGGCTTGGTGGATGCGCTGATGGCGGTGAGCTATACCCGCGCGTTGCGCAGCGAGGCGCCGTCCCTCGCGCCAGCGGGTGCGCCGATCACCTACACGGTCGTTTTGACCAACGTCGCGCCGTTCACGCGCGCAGGCGCGCTGGTCACGGCGACGTTGCCCACGGGCGCAATGCTGCTCGCTAGCGATCCCCCTGCGGCGCAGGTCGGGCAATTGGCGGTGTGGTCGCTCGGCGCGTTAGCGCCCAACGCGGTGATCACGCTCAGCTATGCCGTGCAAACCATGCAGAGCGGTTGGGTGAGCAATGCCCCGCTGTGGGTGCAATTTGCTGATCTGCCGGCGCCGGTGCCTGGTCGCAGCGCGCACACGTTCCTTGAGGCGAGGCGCTTTTGGTTGCCGCTGGTGTATGCGCAAATCCCCTAAAGCAGGCTTGCCTCGGGCATCTCGATCCAAACCTCGTCGCCCTGAATGACGACGCGGTAAATCGGGATCGGCTTGACGGCGGGAAACGTAGGCTTGCCCGTCTCAAGGTCAAACTTCGCGCCATGACGTGGGCACACCACGCAGCGATCCTCGATGTATCCCTCTGCGAGCGGCCCGTCGTCGTGGGTGCAAATATCACCAAACGCGCGCACTTCGCCGTTGACGCGCGTCAACGCAATCGGTGTCTCTTGGAGGATCAACGGCAAAATCTCGCCTTCTTTTACGTCCTCGACCTTTGCAGCAAACACAAGCGTACCCATCGCGCACATTATAGGGTCGCAGCGGCGTGATAAGCGCTTGGCGATCTGCAGCATTTTGGTGTTAGCATAATCGCACCATGCTTGCCGATTACCGCGTGCGCCAGCGCGATTACTTGTTGCAAATCGTGCGCGCGCTGACCTCTCGCCTCAACCTCAACGAAGTATTGGGGCTGATCCTGCGTCAAACCACTGATTTGCTAGATAGCCACGCGGCGTTGATTGCGTTGGTCGAAGAGGATGGGGTGTACCGTGTGCGTCAAGCCTACGGCATCGCCGAGCCACTTTTGGAGCAGATCAAGGCGCTGCCGCCGATGAAGGGAGACCTCAAGCGCGCGGTCCGAGAGCTTGAGCGGCAGTTGGTTGAATTGGCGTTTAGCTTCGGTTTGGGTCGCTGGCAAGTGATTGCCATGCCGCTGATTTTGGGCAAGGATGAGTTCCTCGGCGCAATCTACGCCTTTCGCACGCGCGGCGTGAATTTCGGCGCAAACGAGTATCAGCTCCTGCGCAGCTTTGCAGACCAAGCTGCAATTGCAGTGAACAACGCGCGCCTTTACGAGCAGTTGATGCACGAAAAGCGCCGTCTCGATGCCATTTTGGAGTTCAGCGCCGATGGCATTGCCATTTTGGACAACGCGCACTACATCCAGATGTTCAACCGTGCCCTCTCGCGCATGCTTGGTGTCCCAGCAGAGCAGGCGTTGGGCAAACGCTTTGAAGAGATCGCTGTGTTGGTGAACAAACGCAGCGGCATGACGCTTGCCGAAGCAGAGGCTGGTGGGTGGCCGCTCGTGAGCGACGCCCCCGCCGTTCGGGTGGAAGGCGACCTACGTCGCGCCGACGGCAGCACGTTGAGCGTTGAAATGGCGTTCACCGCGCTGTTTAATGTGCACGGCAAATTGGTCAACATCATCGTCGGCGTGCACGACCTTACCCGCTTTCGCCTTGCGGAGGAGATGAAGGCGACCTTCGTTGCGGCGGTTTCGCACGAGTTAAAGACCCCAGTGGCGTTAATCAAAGGCTACGCCAGCACGCTGCTGCGCACAGACGCGCAATGGAGCGAGCAAACATTGCGCGAAAGCCTTAAGGTCATCGAAGAGGAGGCCGACCGGCTGGGCGAACTGATTGACAACCTGCTAGACGCCTCGCGCGCGCAAGCTGGGCGCTTTCGCATCGCGCCGGTGGAGCTTGATCTCGCGGAGCTGATCCCACGCGTGGTGCAGAAGTTTCAAACGCACGCACCGACGCATCAATTTTCGGTGCAGCTTGCCCCCGATTTGCCGCTCGTATATGCCGACGAAGCGCGCATCACGCAGGTGCTCAACAACTTGATTTCCAACGCCGTAAAGTATTCGCCTGTCGGCAGCTGCGTTTACGTGAGCGCGCACGCAACGCCCAACGAGGTGGTGATCAGCGTCCGCGACGAAGGACCAGGCATTCCTCCAGAGGAGCAGGCACGCATCTTCGAGCGTTTCTACCGCGGCGAAAACGCTGCCAGGCGCGGAGCACCTGGGACGGGCTTGGGGTTGTATCTCACGCGCATCATTGTTGAAGCCCACGGCGGCCGCATTTGGGTGGAAAGCGATGGCGTTCACGGTTCAACGTTTCACGTTGCTTTGCCGCGCACGCTCGCAGGCGAGGCGCAAATGTGAATTTGCATTTTTTCCTTTGCGGATCGTCAAAAACGGAGTATGATGCTAGAAATCCAAATCGAGCTTGGAGGAAAGTGCCATGACGAGCACAATGGCTGATATGGTAGCCTTCATCGAGAAACTCGGCAAAGAGAATAAGATCAACCCCAACCTCGCGGCGCAGCTTGTTAGCTCGGTGCGTCGCGTTGCGGAAGTTGAACCTGGGTGGGAACAAGTGGACGTGAAGCAGCTCAACGTGGATGAGCTGCTCACGCGGTTCGCGCAGGAGAAGGCCGACAGTTACGGGAAAAACAGCCTCGAGGAATACCAGCGTCGCTTCCGCCGTGTAGTGAGCATGTTCCTCGGTTATCTCAACGATCCCGAGGGTTGGCGGCCTGAAATTCGTCGTGGTCGCCCGCCGAAGAGCAAGCCTGCGGCAGCCACTGCGAAGAAAGCGCGCCCAGCCGCAGCAACTGCGCGCGCTACAGCCCCCACAATGAACGGCGAGGTGCGCATGGTCGAGTATCCGTTCCCGCTGCGCCCCTCATTGGTGGTGAAGCTGAGCCTGCCTGCTGACTTGCACAAGGCGGAGGTAGATCGCTTGAGCGCTTTTCTCCGCAGCTTGGCTGTGGACTAGGCGCGGCGCTAAAAGCCCAAACACAAGCCTGCCCGAGCAGTCGCCTCGGGCAGATGCTTTTTAGGCAGGCCGCAAGCGCCCGTTTTGGAGCATGGCGTTGCTCACGATGCGTTTCTCAAATGGCTGCTCGGGGTTGACGGAGCAGATGTGCACCGTCACGTAGTGGCGCAGCGGCGTGGCGTTGATTTTCTTGATGAGCGTCTCCTCAACTTGGAAAATGCCCGCTGAGTTGCTCATCAGCACTTCTATCTCAACAGGGACTTCGGGCAGCGGGCAGCGGCGAATGTTGACTTCCTCAATGGCGAGCGCTGAAACAGCGTGAATGTCCAATTTGCCAAGGTCGAAGGGCATGCGCGCGCGCCCTTTGGTCATATCGCAACCGTCTGCAACGGCAACCACAGCCCCTTCCATGAACAACGGCGGCGGCGCCATGTCGTGGCACTGAATGGCGGAGAGGATGAAATCTTGGATCAGCGTGCGCTGCTCGGGATCGTCATAAACTTGCGCGAGCAAATCGTTGAGGATTGGCTGCGCCAAGATCACGCCCATCAACTCATGCCCGACGCGGTGAGTGGCGTTGCCGATGTCGTGCAACATGACGCCACAAAGCACCACCGCGTGCGCATCGTCGAGATCGCCAACGCCTGAGTTCACCACGTCGAAAGGCGTGTTTGCTTCCGCAAGGAGCTGCATGATTTGCATGGCATACGCTGCTGTGACGCGCGCGTGGATCGGCCCATGGTCGTTGTAATTCAGTTTGCCGACCGTGGTGTAGTTGGAGAGGTTCCAGTGCGCATCTACGCGAGGGTCGTTGAGCAGCGCGTTGTAGAGATATGCCGTGCGCGGCAGCGAGCGCGTAAGTTCGCGCACAGTGATGTCGGCGCGCATGGCGAGCTCGCCGTAATCATCGGGCAGTTGCGCGCGCAATTGCGCGACGTTGTTGGCGTGAGCAGAAGGGTGGGGGAGTCGAACGCGACTCATGGCTCGTTGTGGTGATTGTCGAGAAATTGGCGCACTGCGCGACGGGCTTCGTCGAGGCGTTTGAATAACTCCTCATTGCTGCCGCGAAATCCTTGCAACGTGCGCTGGGCACAGCGCGTACACCCAAGGCTGGCGCGGTAGCTATCCAGGTCACAAGTCAGACAATTGCCAAGGCGGATCATCATGAGCGAAAAGGCGAGCACGTCTTCGCTGGTCTCGGGTTGCTGAGCGAGGTGTTCGATCAGATCACGCCAGGCTTGTCCTGGTCGCGCCTCGCGCAGCTCTGGGATCGAACGCGCTGGGAAAAGGATTTCGCTCTCGGGATACATCGAACCGCTCAAGCAGGCTGAGATGCTTCGCTTGGTGCCCATCATACAACGGGTGTTTTGCTGCGAAGAAAGGCTTGAGCGCGTGAGCGTTGAGGTGGTGGATAATCGAAGTGCACGCATGGCTGACGAGCCTGTTGAGCGTTTGGTTTCCGGTCGGCTGCGCCCAGAAGATGACGGCGCGCTTGACCGCGCGCTGCGCCCGCGCACGCTGGACGAGCTGATCGGTCAGGATCAAATCCGCGACAACCTGCGCCTGATGATCCAAGCGGCGCGCGCCCGTGGCGAGGCGCTCGACCACGTGTTGTTCTACGGCCCGCCCGGCTTGGGCAAGACCACGCTCTCGCACATCATCGGTAACGAAATGCAAGCTAACGTGCGCGTGACGAGCGGCCCTGCCATTGAACGCCCTGGCGACCTCGCCGCGATCCTCACCAACCTGCGCGCGCGCGACGTGTTGTTCATTGACGAGATTCACCGCCTCAACCGTGCCGTCGAGGAGATCCTTTACCCCGCCATGGAGGACTACGCGGTGGACATCGTGATCGGCAAAGGGCCAGCGGCGCGCAGCGTGCGCTTGAAGCTTCCGCCGATCACGGTGGTGGGCGCCACCACCCGCTTGGCGCTGATCAGCGCGCCGTTGCGCGCGCGCTTCGGCGCGGTGTTTCGCGTGGACTTCTACCCCGTCGAGGCGCTGGCGCAGATCGTCGCGCGCGCGGCGCGCTTGTTGGAAACGCCCATCGATCTCGATGCGTTGCAGATCATCGCGCAACGTGCACGTGGCACGCCGCGCGTGGCGCTGCGTTTGTTCAAACGCGCGCGTGACTACGCCCAGGTGAAAGGCGAGGGGCGCATCACTGCGCCTCTGGCTGAAGAAGCGCTTGCGCTGCTCGGCGTTGATGCGCTCGGGCTAGACGAGCTGGATCGCCGCGTGCTGCGCGCGATCATCGAGAAATTCGGCGGCGGACCTGTTGGGCTGGAGACGCTCGCCGCAAGCGTCAGCGAGGAGAGCGACACCATCGCCGATGTGGTGGAGCCCTACTTGATGCAATTGGGCTTCATTGACCGCAGCGCGCGCGGGCGTAGCGCCACGCCGCGCGCCTATGAGCACCTCGGCATTCCGTACACGTCGCCTACCCAACCTAATCTGCTGTGAAGCGTGCTGCGGGTGAGTGGGTATAGTCCACGCTCGCAATGGCGCGATCTTCGTTCGTGCTCGAGTTGCCTGAGTCCGTGCGCGCGACACGTCGCCCTTTCTCATTTGATGGTGCTGCCTGCGAGGTGGGTGTGCTGTGCTTACACGGGTTCACGGGATCGCCCGCCGAGATGCGCCCGCTGGGAACGTTTCTGGCACAGCGCGGTTTTGCGGTTGAGGCGCCGTTGCTCCCGCGGCACGGCGGCATGCCTCATGAGCTGAAAGGCGTGCGACGCGCAGAGTGGATCGAGGCTGCACGCGCGGCGCTCGACGCGCTCCGTAAGCGCTACCATGCGGTGTTTGTGGCTGGGCTTTCGATGGGCGGATTGCTAGCGCTGCATCTTGCAGCGCACGACCCCAGCCCTGAGCTGCGCGGCGTGATCATCATGGCGGCGCCCGCTGCGATCAACGACCCGCGCGTGAAGTTGGTGCGCTTCGCGCGCTTCTTCGTGCCTTACTACTACCCCTTGAGGGGCGTGAACTTCAAAAACCCACACGTGCGCGCCGAGCTTGAAAAGCGCTTCGCGGCGTTCGGACCTGTTGACCTAGACGACGCGCGCGTGCAGCGTGCAATCGTGGAAGGCGTGCGCATCCCCGTGGACGCGATCCATGAGCTGGTGCAGCTCAACGCTGAGGTAATGCGCGCCTTGCCAAACGTGCGCGTGCCAGCGCTCTTCCTACAAGGGCGGCGCGACCGCGTGGTGCATCCCGAGAGCGCGGAGCAGCTCGCCGCGCGCGTTGGCTCGGCGCAGCGCCGCGTGATCTGGTATGCCAACAGCGCGCATGAACTGCCGCTTGAGCCTGACGCACCACAGATGTTCGAAGACATCCTCGCGTTCATGCGCGAGCACATCCCTGCGCTGCCATGATGCGCAAGTACGCGATACCGCTGCGCGTGCTCGTGCTGCTCGCGTTGGCAGCGATGTTCTACGCCAAGCTCAGCAACGGCACGATCGCGTTTTACAT
Source organism: Chloroflexota bacterium (assembly GCA_030550095.1). GTDB lineage: Bacteria > Chloroflexota > Anaerolineae > J036 > Brachytrichaceae > DRWP01. The sequence continues at coordinate 22,331 of JAUQQA010000005.1, forward strand.
CAACCAACGCTTCGCGTGGCTCTCGCTGCTGGCAGTGCTGTTGCTGGTGTTGTTTGCGCTCTCGCTGCTTTGGCAATGGAGTCAGCAGCGCCGTCGTGCATTGCCCACGCTGAACGCTGATGAGGATGAGGCAGAGCTCCTCATCCCGTTACGCTCGGCGCGTATTGAGGAGCGTCGCCTTAACGGTTGGGGCATTGCGTTGCTGCTGCTGCCCGCGGTCTTGGCGCTATTGTTTCCACCACGCCCGCTTGGTGCAGGTGCGGTGCAGATGCGCGGCATTGGGTTGATCGCGCCTGATCGCCCCACCACAACCGTGCGCACCAGCACCGAGCCGAGCAACATCCTGGATTGGCTGCGCGCCTTCGCGCGCGAAAGCGACCCAGCAGCCTTTGCAGGGCGCGAGGTGGATGTGGTCGGCTTCGTGTATAAAGACCCGCGCGCGGCGGAAGACGAGTTTTGGGTGGCGCGCTTCATGGTGAGCTGCTGCGTCGCCGATGCGTCAGCGGTCGGCTTATTGGTGCGCAGCGCCGAAGCCGCACAGCTCCAAGCCGATGCGTGGGTGCGTGTGGTGGGGCGGTTCGGCGTGGGCACGTTCGCAGGTGAGCGCGTGCCGGTGATCTTCGCCGAGCGCGTTGAGCTGACCGAGCCCCCAGCGCAGCCATACCTCTACCCCTAGCACTTTGACCTCTCGACTGCAAAACTTGGATAAAATCGTGCTATCCTGTAGCCGAAAGCTCAGGTCAAGGAGTGAGAACGATGAAGAAACAACAGCTTGCTTTTCACATTGCGTTGGGCGCGACGTTAGCAGCGCTATTGGCTGCATGTGCGCAGCCAACACCAGCTCCACAGCAGCCAGAGCCGACGCAGCCGCCCGCGGCAGAGCCAACGCAGCCGCCCGCGGCAGAGCCGACGCAGCCGCCTGCTGCTGAGCCAACGCAGCCGCCCGCGGCAGGCAAGGGCAAGATCAAGATCGCCACGCAAAGCCCGCTTTCGGGCGGTCAGGCAGCGCTGGGTGTCGGTATCCGCAACGGCGCTGAGCTGGGCTTGGCTGACATGGGCAAGATGCTCACTGACCTCGGCTTTGAGGTGGAGCTAGCGCCCTTCGACGATCAAGCTAAGCCTGAGGTCGGCGCGGCGAACGCGAAGAACATCGCCTCAGACCCCGATATCCTCTGCGTGGTGGGTCACCTGAACTCAGGTGTGGCGCTTGCGTCGCTGCCGACTTATCGCGACGTGAGCCTGGCGATGGTCTCACCAGCAAACACCAACCCGAAGATCACCGAGAGCGGCTATCCGAATGCCTTCCGTGTTGTGGGTCGTGATGATGTGCAAGGCGCTGTGGGCGAGGAGTTTGCCCGCACTGAGATGGGCGTCAAGAGCGTGTACATCATCCACGACAAGACCGACTACGGTCAGGGCGTTGCGGAGTTCTTCCGCCAGCAAGCTGAGAAGAACGGCCTCCAAGTGCTTGGCTTTGAAGGCACAGAAGAGAAGTCGAACTTTGAGTCCATCCTGACGCCGATCCTCGCGGCGAACCCTGACCTGATCTACTTCGGCGGCATCTACGACCAGGCAGCGCCGCTGTTCCGCCAAGCGCGCGACCGTGGCATCACGGCGAAGTTCCTGGGTCCTGATGGCTTGGACTCGCCGGAGTTGCTCAAGCTGGCGGGCGATGCAGTGAAGGGCATGTACTACACTTCGGTGGCTGCCCCAGTCAGCCAGTTCCCCGACGCTGCAAAGTTTGCTGAGGACTACAAGGCGAAGTACAACGAGGATGCGCCGCCCTTCTCGGCACAAGCCTACGACGCGATGGGCATCTGCATCCGCGCGATCAAGGACGCCGCTGAGAAGAACGGCGGCAACAAGCCCACGCGCGAGCAGGTGTTGCAGGCGATCCGCGAGGGTGGCGAGTACAAGGGCATCACCGGCACCTACAAGTTCAACGCGAAGGGCGACCCCGAAAAGGCGGTGTACTTCGTGTTGCAGGTGAGCGAGGAGGACGGCGATCCCGCGGTGGTTTGGAACAAGAACGCGGTGGTGAAGAAGCTGGAGATCCCAGCGCCATAAGCCCGCGTTTTGTGTAGCCTGTTACTCCGCGCACGAGCGGGGGAGTGCACGCCGCTCCCCCGCTCGGTTTTGTATTAGACTCAGCCCACTAAACCGAGGAATCCAGCCTGCAAGACGAGAAACCTATGGCGGTTGCTGCTATTCCAACCCCTATTGTGCGGCGCACCCTGCGCATGACGCTTGCCAGCGTGTTCGGCCCGCTGGGACAAGTGTTCTTGTTCGTTGTAGGGAGCGCTGTGGTGCTCAGCGTGGTCACTGTGCTGATTGCAGTGTTGCTGCGCGGCACACGCACCGATGTGGATCTGGTGCAAGCGACGCTCGTGATCCTGCCACAGGTGCTGATTGACGGCCTGGTGCGTGGCTTCCTTTTCGCCACCATCGCGTTGGGCTACACCATGGTGTATGGTGTGCTCGAGTTCATTAACTTCGCGCACGGCGAGATCTTCATGGTCGGCGCGTTTGCTGGCGCGGCGTTTGGCTCGGTTCTAGCTTCCTCAGGCGTGCTCAGCGCTCTGCCTGTCCCGCTCTACGTGGTGGTTGCTGTGCTCGTAGGGATGGCGGTGAGTGGCTTGCTGGCGGTGAGCATCGAGCGCGTCGCCTATCGCCCGCTGCGCGGCGCGCCGCGTCTTGTGCCGTTGATCTCAGCGATCGGTGTATCGTTGCTGCTGCAAGACGCCGTGCGCCTGATCGCGAACCTGAGCGGACTGGGCTTCAACGCGCGCTTCCAGACGCCGAACTTCGGCCCGCCGATACGCCTTGCAGAGATCCCTGTTTCGCCTGATCGCGCGATCCCGTTGATCCTCGACGTGCGCGCGTTGACGTTCATCATTGCAGCGATCTTGATGTTGATCGGGTTGAACTACCTCGTCAACGCCACCAAATTGGGCACAGCGATCCGCGCCGTGGCGCAGGATCGCCCTACAGCGAGCTTGATGGGGATCAACGTGAACCAGATCATCGCGCTCACGTTCCTGATCGGCGGCGCGCTAGGCGGCGCAGCAGGAGTGCTGTTTGGCATTCGCGTTGGCACCGTGAACCCCTATGTGGGCTTTTTGCCCGGGCTGAAGGCGTTCACGGCAGCGGTGCTTGGTGGCATTGGCAACATCCCCGGCGCCATGGTGGGCGGCATTGTGCTTGGTTTCCTCGAGGCGTTCGTCGCCTCGTATCTCTCGCTCATGACCGCGGGCGCGTTCTCAGGCGCAAGCTACGCGGACATCGTTGCGTTCGGTATCTTGATCCTCATCCTCATCTTCAAGCCATCGGGCTTGCTAGGTGAGGCCGTCTCCCAGAAGGTGTGAGCCATGAGCAAGAGCGCGACTCTTCCCCAAGCGATCGCAACGCAGTTCAATCGCGGTCCCCTGGCGTATGCAGCGCTCACGCTTTACGTGCTGGTCACGAGCGCGCTGCTGCTCGCCAACACGCGCACTAGCTTGCTCACCGATATCATCTTCGTGTTGTTCTTGTTCGGCTTGCTGTTGATCTACCGCGCGCGCGTGGTGGGAGGCTATAAGCTAGCGTTGGCTGCGGCGTTGTTGCTGGGCGTGTTGCCATACTTTGGCACGCAGAACGCCTTCTACGTCGAGTTGGCGATCCAAGCCGCGATCTTCGTCACGTTGGCGTTGGGTTTGAACGTCGTCGTGGGCTTTGCGGGGCTGCTTGACCTTGGCTACGTGGCGTTCTTCGCGGTGGGCGCCTACCTTTGGGGTGTCCTGAGCACACCGCAGATCGCGCAGATCGCGCCTGGCGCCTCGCCGGTAAGCCCTTCGATGTTCTATCTCTTCCTCGCGGTGGGGTTGCTCGTGGGGACGATCTTCGGCATCCTGTTGGGCTTCCCCGTGTTGCGCCTGCGCGGCGACTACCTGGCGATCGTGACGTTGGGACTGGGCGAGGTGATCCGCGTGTTGGCGGTGAACCTCGACCGACCAGTCAACATCACCAACGGCTCGCAGGGCATTAAGGACATCGCGCGCCCGCCTTTGCCCGAAGTGCTGCGCGCGATCTTGCCCGGCTTGGGTGACGCGCAGATCTACCAAATCTTCATCTACCTCATGGCGCTGCTGGTGTTGGGGGTGACGGTGTTGGTGGTGTATCGGCTAAAGAACTCGCGCATCGGGCGCGCCTGGGAAGCAATCCGCGAAGATGACGTGGCAGCGGTGGCAATGGGTATCCCGATCGTGCGCATGAAGCTGCTCGCGTTTGCTGTGGGCGCCTCGTTTGCTGGCGCGATGGGCGTGCTGTTCGCGGCAAAGCAGCAGTTCATCAACCCGCCGACGTTCGACCTGCTGCGCTCGATCGGCATCTTGGCGATGGTGATCCTCGGCGGCATGGGGAGCATCCCGGGCGCAATGCTCGGCGGCGCGCTCGTCACGTTGCTCGACCTTCAGCTTTTGCCGCGCATCGCCATGGAGCTTTCCGCGCTGAAACGTCAAGGCATCGGCATCCCAGATTGGTTTGACCCTGCGCAATATCAGCGCGCGCTCTTCGGCTTGTTGCTGATCTTGATGATGATCTTCCGCCCCGCAGGCGTCCTGCCCGATGAACGCCGGCGCGAGGAATTACGCGAAGGCGAGGCGGAGACCTCCGCTGAAGTTGAACCAGCAGCACAATCTCGAGCAGCATCCACTTCTTGAGTGAGGTGTTACCGTGGCGCTGTTAGAAGCAGAAAACATCACCAAGGTCTTCGGCGGCTTGATGGCGGTCAACAGCGTTTCGCTCACTGTCGAGAAGGGCAGCATCGTCAGCGTGATCGGTCCCAACGGCGCTGGCAAGACCACATTCTTTAACGTGCTCACGGGCATCTACAAGCCCGACGGCGGCACGATCACCTTCGACGGAGAATCCATCGTCGGCTTGCGCCCCGACCAGATCACGCAGCGCGGCATCGCGCGCACCTTCCAGAACATCCGCCTCTTCGGCAACATGACCGCGCTGGAGAACGTGATGGTGGGCATGCACAGCCGCTTGCGCTCAGGCGTTTGGGGCGCCATTTTCCAAACACCTGCGACGCGCACAGAGGAAAAGCGCGCCCGCCAGCGCGCCCGTGAGTTGCTCGCGTTTGTGGGGTTAGAGCGGCGCATGGACGAGCTGGCGAAAAACCTGCCCTACGGCGACCAGCGCCGCTTGGAGATCGCGCGCGCGCTCGCCACGCAGCCGAAGCTGATCTTGCTCGACGAGCCAACCGCAGGCATGAACCCTCAGGAGACCGCTGAGGCCACTGAGCTTATCCGCCGCCTGCGCGATGAGTTGGGCATCACGGTGATCTTGATCGAGCACGACATGCGCGTGGTGATGACGATCTCAGAGCGCATCACCGTCTTGGACTACGGGTCGAAGATCGCCGAGGGCAAGCCCGAGGAGATCCGCACCAACCCGCGCGTCATTGAGGCGTATCTCGGGCGCGGTGCCGTCGTCGAGGCACAAATGGGATGAAGGAGGCGACCCATGGCGCTGCTGGAGCTGAAAAACGTGCACACCTACTACGGCAACATTCACGCGCTAAAGGGCGTTTCGTTCTCTGTGGAGAAAGGCGAGATCGTCACGCTGATCGGCGCGAACGGCGCTGGCAAAAGCACCACCCTGCGCACCATCTCTGGCTTGCTCACACCACGCCAGGGCGAGATTTGGTTTGAAGGTCAGCGCATTGACCGCTTGCCGCCGCACGAGATCGTCGCGCGCGGCGTGTTGCAATCGCCAGAGGGACGGCGCATTTTCCCCCGGCTCACCGTCCGCGAGAACCTTGAGATGGGCGCCTATCAACGCAAAGACAAAGAAGGCATCGCCCAGGACATGGAGCGCGTGTTTGCGCTCTTCCCGCGCCTCAAGGAGCGCCTTAACCAGAAAGGCGGCACACTCTCCGGCGGCGAGCAGCAGATGTTGGCGATCGGACGTGCGCTGATGGGGCGCCCCCGCGTGTTGCTGCTCGACGAGCCTTCGATGGGATTGGCGCCCGTGCTCGTCGAGCAAATCTTCGACATCATCCGCGAGATTAACCAGCAGGGCACGACCATCTTGTTGGTAGAGCAGAACGCTCGGCTTGCGCTCAGCATTGCGCATCGCGGCTACGTGCTGGAGACGGGGCGCATCGTGCTCAGCGGCACAGGACAAGAGTTGGCAAACAACCCGCAGGTCAAAGCAGCTTACCTCGGCGAACACTGAACATGAGTGCTCTCCTTGTGAGTGTGCTCAGCGGCGTAGCTGGCTACCTTGTCGGCTCAATCCCTTTCGGTTGGATCATCGTCAAGTTGACCAAGGGGATTGATGTGCGGCAGGTGGGCAGTGGGCGCACTGGCGGCACCAACGTCTTTCGTGCTGCGGGCCCTGTGGCCGGAGTGGCGACTGCTGTGCTGGACGTGCTAAAAGGCGTGGTCGCGGTGCTAGTGGTGCGCGCGGTGAGCGGCGAGACGGGCGGCTGGGCAGAAGCGCTCACGGGGTTTGGTGTGGTGTTGGGACACAACGCCTCGCTGTTCTTGGGCTTCCGCGGCGGTGCGGGCGGCGCGACGGCAGTGGGGACGAGCATCGCGCTCTGGGCGCCAAGCGGCGTGCTTGCGCTGTTGGTCGGCTCGTTTGTGCTTTTCGTGGTCGGCTACGCTTCTGTGGCTTCGATGCTTGCAGGGAGCATCGTCGCCATTGGCTCGACCGTCGGCGCGTTGATTGGCGCGTGCCCGCCGTCTTATGCGGCATATGGCTGGGGTGTGCTTGCGTTGATCCTGATCGCGCTGCGCCCAAACATTCAACGCTTGCGCGCAGGGACGGAGCGCCGCGTTCATTGGTTCAGCCGGCGCAGCTCTGCAGAGGGGCAGGTGGGATGAGCATGCTGCTCAGCCGCCGGCTTTCGTTTTTGACGCCGGCGCTTAATCTTCTCTTTACGGTGCGCCGCTAAAGTCTCGTAGCAATGCCAAAACTGCGCGTCCTGATTTTGTGCACTGCGAACTCAGCGCGCTCGCAAATGGCGGAGGGAGTTCTGCGTTGGCTCTCCGGCGGTCAAGTGGATGTTTTCAGTGCAGGCACGCGACCTAGCCGTGTGCATCCCTTCGCCATTCAAGCCATGCGAGAAATTGGGGTTGACATCAGCGGCCATCGCTCGAAGGGGGTAGAGGAATTTTGGGGCCAACCGTTCGACTACGTGATCACTGTATGTGATGCTGCTGCTGAGGTATGCCCGGCTTTCCCTGGACCTGCGCGGCGCATCCATTGGAGTTTCCCCGACCCAGCAGCAGTGGAAGACGAAGCGGAGCGCATGGCTGCTTTTCGAACGGTGCGCGATGGGTTGATCGAGCGTTTTCGCGCGTTTTTGAGCGAGCTTGGCATCCCCGCAGTGGCGGCTTAATTGCTTCGCTCTGGGAAGAACAAGCCCGTGTGCTTGTAATTCACGCACACCCGCGTGATGAACGCGGTAAGCTCGATGAGCTTTTTGTCGCTTTCGGCTTTCTCGAGCCAAAGGTTTAAGACGTGCGCGCGCTGCACTAGCTTGTCGAGCACGTCGTGGACGACAGTGGTATCCACGCCGCTGCGGTTGGCGATGCGGCTGATCAGGCTTTGCTTATGCTGCTTGATGAACGCATCGGCACGCTTAAAGCGGCTGAAGAGTTGACGGCGGTTGAGTCGCGTTGGCTGCTTGCGGAAGATGAGCTTGAGGTCAATGTCCACGTAGCCCGTTGCTTTGGCGTAGTAGTGGCGTGTGTTTGCCTTCATAAACTGTGCGACGGTGAGTTTGACCTCTTGATACGGCTCGATCATCCACGTGGGGTTTACCTCTACCAAGATCGGCTGTCGCCCTAACTCGGCAACGATGCGCTCGGTGTACTCTAGCTTTGCGAGTGCGCGCGGGTAATTGCGATACACCTTGCGCCAATTCGAGCGCGGCGTGAGCCAAACTGTAAAGGTTTCGGCAAAATCTTCGTCGGGATGTTTTTGTGCGTAGTAATCCCCATTGGGGTTCACATAGCTCCTGCTCCATGGATTGTAATCGTAATCATCTCCCTCTGGATAGGTGTAGAAGAAATGCCCTTGCACGTCAAAAAGCTCGCGGAAGTCTTTGCGTCGGTAGAGCTTGTAGGCATAGCAGAAGGCGTGCCCGCACTCATGACGCAGCAAGTCGAAAATATCAGCATCGCTATAGCGCCAACCGCGAAACTCCTCGTTGAGGTCTTTAAGCAGCGGGTCAAAATCATAAAACCCAAGCGCGATAATGGGCTGACCTGCGACACAGCCATAGCCCGTTGAGATGTAAAAGATCGGGTCCAGCTTGGTGATCCCAGCGCGGCGCAGCTCATGTTTGACGATGGGGATGGCTTGCGAAAAAATTGTCCCCTCAAAGCGCAGATCGAGGTCGCAAATTGGGGTGTTCAGCAGTTCAAGCTTTTTTGTATCTGTCGAAAAAAGTAGAGCCTGGGAGCGCCGCATTTTTGTTTTCCGCTTATATTTTAGCACGGCTCTTGCGCAGAAGCCGCTCTTGCGTTATGTATAATCATCCAGGAGGAAGCTAGCGCAGCAGTGTTGGCGATAGAATCGAGCATAGCTGAGGGCGAGGCATGGTTGAGCTGCTCTGGCTCCTGCAACGGCTCACGCCGCTAGCGCTGCTGGACATCGCCTTGGTGGCGCTGTTGTTTTTCGGCGTGTTGCTGCTGGTGCGCGCGACGCAGGCGATCTCAGTGCTGCGCGGCTTGGTGATCCTCGGTGTGATCAGCCTTGCGCTGGGTGGCAGCTCGCAATTGCCTGCGTTTAATCTTGTCATGCGCACAGTGCTGCCTGCGCTGCTGGTAGCAATCCCTGTGATCTTTCAACCAGAGCTGCGGCGTGCCTTGGAGCGGCTCGGTCGTTTTAACGAGGTGCTCACTGCCCCTCGGCGCAGCGAGACCGAAATTGTGGTGCACAAGGTGAGCGAAGCGGCGCGGCGCCTTGCTAACAAGCGCCATGGAGCGTTGATCGTGTTGGAGCGCGAGACAGGTTTGCAACACCTCATTGACTCCGGCGTGAGACTCGACGCGGAGCTCTCGCCCGAGCTGCTGTTGGCAATCTTTGACCCGCACTCGCCGCTGCACGACGGCGGTGTGATCATCCGCCAGGGACGAGTTGCCGCTGCTGGTTGTGTGCTCCCGCTCACCACCTCGACGCCTGAGGATGTGCGCATTGGCTTGCGCCATCGCGCTGGCATCGGCGTGACGGAGGGCAGCGACGCAGTCGCGATCATCGTCTCCGAGGAGCGCGGCACGATCAGCCTGGCGCACAGCGGGCGCCTGATTCGCCGGATTGACCCTGCACATCTTGAGAGCGCCCTCATCGCGCTGATACAACCTGCGCTGCCACGCGCAACCTCGTTGCTGGGTCTGTTTCGCCAAGAACGCGATCGCCCATGAGTCCCGCCCCTTCCCCACTGCAAACGCACATCGTCTTTCTCGGTGCAGGCAGTGCTAGCTTCGGACCCACCCTGTTAGGCGACTTATTTGCCGAGGCAGAGGCGCTGCGCGGCAGCACTGTGTGGCTTGTGGACGCGAACGCGGAGGCAGCGGAAACCATGCTGCGCTATGCGCAACGCATCAACGCTGCCCTCGATTCGCCGTTTGTGCTGCGCGCGACCACTGATCGGCGCGAGGCGTTGCTAGGGGCTGCTGCTGTGATCGTCTCCGTTGCTGTTGACCGACTAGAAACGTGGAAGTTGGATTGGCAAATTCCTTTGCGGCATGGTGTGCGGCACGTCCTCGGCGAGAACGCGGGCCCAGGCGGCTTGAGCCACGCGCTGCGCAGCATTCCTTTGGTGCTTGATATTGCGCGTGATGTCGAGCAACGAGCGCCGCGCGCTTGGGTGATCCTCCTCACCAATCCGCTCAGCCGCGTGGCCATGGCGTTGGATCGCTACACGCGCGTGCGTTGGGTAGGGCTGTCTCGTTCGATCGATGAGGGCTATCTCTTGGTCAATCGCGCGCTTGGGCTTGTGCCCGAGACGGGCGATCGTGTCGCTGATCTCCTCGCGGCGCGTCAGCGGCTGCGCATCACCGCGGCTGGGCTGAACCGCTTCACCTTCATCCTCGATGTGCGCGATGCACAAACGGGTGCAGATTTGTATCCAGCGTTGCGCGCGCGCTTGGCGCACATGCCGCCAGATTTTGCGCCGCTCTCGCGTCGCCTGTTGGACCTCTTCGGCTTGTTCTGCGCGGTGGGCGACGAACATGCTGGCGAATACGTCGGCTTTGCAGCCGAGGTGTTGCCGTTGCGCGGCTTTGATTTCACTGGCTACGCGCGTCGGCGCGAGAGCTTGTGGTCGCAGATTCGTGCAGTTGCGGAAGGCAGCGCGCCCTTGGCGCTTGCGCGCGCGGTGCAGCGCAGCAGCGTGCGCGTGGTGCCGGTTCTCTTGGCGTTGCTGCACAGCGCGAACCAGTACGAGGATGCGGTGAACATCCGCAACGGCGGTTGCATCAGCAATTTGCCTGAGGATGCCATTGTTGAGGTGCCAGCGCTCGTGAGCGCAACCGGCGCGCACGGTGTGCATGTGGGCGCGTTGCCGCGTGCCCTTGCGTCGGTCATGCGCCGCGAGGTGGACATTCAAGCGCTGGTTGTCGAAGCGGCGGTGCATGGCGACAGAAACGCAGCGCTCCAGGCGCTATTGCTGGACCCCCACGTCCATAGTTACGCGCAGGCGGCGCATTTGCTGGACGATCTGCTGCGCGCCCATGCGCGTCATCTGCCGCAGTTCGCTTGATCACAAGCGGTTGCCATCGGTGCTTACCTCCGCGCAGCCCACCAGCTTGATCGCAGCGATGAGGTTGTCGGTGAAGGTGTTGGCTGTGATGGCGCTTTGGCGCACGCGTTCAAAGAGCACGCCGATGCGGTTGTCGTGGAACGTGTTGCCGCTCACGCGCAAGGCGCGGCAGCGTGCGCCGGCGTAATTGGCACCGCGCTCTGTCCAGACGTGCACGCCGCAATCGTTGTGCAAAAACTGGTTGTTCACAACGACGGTCTCGAAGGTTTCCGCGCCCTCTGGGAAGAACTGGCGAAACAGCCCTGCGCCGCGGTTGGCGTCGTCGTTCACCCAGAGTTGCACGCCTTCGCCGTTGCGCTCAAAGAGATTATCGCGGATGGTGTTGTGGTGTCCGTGCTCGATGGCGATGCCTGCGGTGCGGTTGCCGCGGATGCGGTTGTGCTCGACAAGGCTTTCGCTCGACCAGCCGAGCCAGAAGCCATAGTTGCAGAAATCAGCGCGGTTGTTGCGAAACACGTTGCGCTGCGAGAACGTTGCCTCGAAGCCGATGTTGGGGCTAAAGCTGACGTCGTTTTGCTCAAACACGTTGTCGTTGCAGGGCACTTTGATCTGGTCGCGGTGGAATCCGCCGAGGAAGACGCCATCGCCGCTGGCGCGCAGACGGTTGCGGCGCACGACGTTGCGCGAGGAATCGCACATGATCACGAGTGCGGCTGCGTCAGCGCCGATGTGAGCGTGTTGCGGCTCACGCGAGGGCTCATACGCGCGGCAGCAGAAATCCGCGAGGTTGTCCTCGATCGCGTTATCAGAAGACTCGAAGAGCAAGATGCCCGCGCCGCTGTTGTAGCTCGCGTTGTTGCGCCGCAGCGTCACTTGCCGGCAACCGTAGAGCAGAATACCGTTCTGCTGATGCTGCACGTCGTTGTCCTGCACAGCGCTGCTCGAAACGCCCGAGAGGAAGATCGCGCCGCCGTAGGCGTCTTCGCGCCCGCGCCAAACATCCAAAAAGACCTCAAGCGCGGGCAGCTCATGCGTGCCGCGGATGGTACAGCGCTCGATGAGCAACGCTTCACATGCGTTTGCATAGATGGCGTGATAGAAGCCGACGATGTGCAGGTTGCGGACGGTGACGTTGCGCCTGCGATTGAGGGTGAGGCCGTGCCCTTCGCGCAGCGTGCTGACGACCCACGCACCGTTGCCGTCGAGCACGAGATCGTCCGCGCCAACGGTGATCCCATTGGGCAACCAATACACGCCTGGCTGAAGCGTCACATCACGCGTGATCACCATGCCGTCCTCAGGTACGATGAGCGCCATCAACAGCGATCTTAAGGTCGCTTGTGATCGCCATGTCGAATCACTGGCTCAGCTCTGATCGCGCGCCTCTGGTGATTGCGCATCGCGGCGCCAGCGCATACGCGCCCGAGAACACTTTGGCAGCGTTTCGGCTCGCAATGGAACAGGGCGCCGACGGCGCAGAGCTCGATGTGACGCTCTCCGCCGATGGCGCGGTGGTGGTGATCCACGACGACACCGTGGATCGCACGACGAACGGCACGGGGCGCGTCGCTACGATGACGCTAGCGGCGCTGCGCGCTCTCGATGCTGGCAAAGGTGAACGCATCCCAACGCTTGCTGAGGTGCTAGAGGTCACCGCACAGCACCCACGCCCGTTCTTGCTCAACATTGAACTGAAGGCACGCTGGTTTTCAGGTGAAGCGGCATTGGTGCGCGCCGTGGCGGCGGAGGTTCGCGCAGCGCAGAGTGCGGAGCGGGTTTTGTTTTCGTCGTTCAGCCCGTGGGTGATGCGGCGCTTAGCGCAACATGTGCCCGAGGTGCCGCGCGCGTGGCTGTATCACCGCGCCATGCCGCGCTGGATGCGCGCGCTTGGCTTGCGGGTCGCGGGCAAGCTAGCGTTCGAGCATCCCGAGCATTGGCTTGTGACGCCTGCGCTGGTGCGGCGTTGCACGCGTGCAGGGCGCGGCGTGAACACGTGGACAGTGAACGACGAGGTGCGCGCGGTGATGCTGATGCGGCTCGGCGTGCGCGGCTTGATTGGCGACGATGTGCCGTTGCTGCTGCGTGCGCGTGAGAGGTATCGCGGGTAAAAACAAACGGTGCGGCTTGTGGGCTTTGCAGCCGCACCGCACTTCCAGCGGAGAGGACAGGATTTGAACCTGCGAGGCCTCATCGGCCCACGCGCTCTCCAGGCGCGCGCATTAACCGGGCTATGCTACCTCTCCGTGGCGGCTTCTATTTTAGCAAATTCTCGTCGGTTGTGAAGGGTGGTTTTAGGGCTGCATCAAAGAGGGGCTATCCCACATCCCGTGTGGGATAACGTGTGGGATAAATCTACCCTTGTGCAGGTACAATCGTGCTCGGTTCGATGGCGCTCAAGGATTACTACGCGATCATCCAAGTGCGCGCAGATGCCGACCCAGCGGTGATCACCGCAGCCTATCGCGCGTTGGCGGCGAAGTATCACCCCGACCGCAATCCAAGCCCAGAGGCAACGCGCATGATGCAGGAGCTGAACGAAGCCTACGAGGTGCTCAGCGACGAACGCGCGCGCGAAGCCTATGACCGCAAGCGGCGGCTGGAGGCACACCTCAACGGCAACCGCACCGAGCCAAGCACTGCGTCGGCACCTGCCCTAAGCGAACTTGCCGCGCGTGAGCGCCTGGAGCGCGCCCTGCGGCGCATCCGCGAGATCCAAGAGCGCGCCCTCGAGCAGATCCGCCAAGTGCAAGAGCGCAGCAACATCCAGGTGCGCGACATCCAAGAGCGCGCCGCGCAGCAGATCAACGAAGTCCGCGAACGTGCCGCGCAGCAAATCCTCGAGATTCAAATGCGCGCCCTGGAGCAAATCCGCGCCATCCAAGAGACGCTGTGAGCGCTCCAAATTTACACAACCCCGTCATCGCCCAGATCCACCAACACGCCTCGGTGCGCCGTTACAAACCCGACCCCGTGCCGCGTGCGTGGATCGAGGCCATTGTCGCAGCAGGGCAGCGCGCGGCGACCTCCTCAAACCTGCAAGCCTATAGCGTCGTCGCCGTGACCGACCCCGAAGTGCGACGCGAGGCGGCGCATTGGTGCGGCGACCAGGCGCACGTCGCCGAAGCGCCTGTCTTCCTCGTGTGGTGTGCTGACCTCAGCCGCCTCGACCGTGTATGCGCACTGCGCGGCGTGCAACAGGTGACTGAGTACGTGGAGAACTTTTTGGTTGCCGTGGTGGACGTGGCGTTGGCGATGCAAAACGCTGCGTTGGCGGCGGAGTCACTCGGTTTGGGCACGTGTTACATCGGCGGCATCCGCAATCACCCGCGCGAGATCATCCGGCTGCTCGGCTTGCCGCGCCTTACCTTTCCTGTGGCGGGCATGACGATAGGATTCCCAGCGGTGCAACCGCAACCGCGCCCGCGCTTGCCGCTGCGCGCCGTGCTGCATTGGGAGCGCTACGACCGCAGCGAGGAGGACGAGGCGCTGCGCGAATACGACCGCGTCATGGCGGCGACAGGCATCTACGAAAGGCGCCAAATTCCCGTTCCCGGCAAACCTGATCAGCTTGAAGATTACGGCTGGCTCGAGCACACTGCGCGGCGCGTCTCCCAAGCGGTGCGCACTCACCTGCGCGCGATCCTAGAAGAGCAGGGGTTTGCGCTGCGGTAAATGCGCAGCAGGCGCCCGCGCGCTCAGGGCACGCCAGACGCCTGCTGCTTGCAATCCGCAGATCCGCGTTTACTTCTCCGGTTGGAGCAAGCCGTAGCCACCCTTCTTGCGTCGGTAGGCGACCTTGATGCGACCGTCGTCTTGGTGCACAAAGACGAAGAAGTCGTGCCCAAGCAGCTCCATTTGCTCAATGGCTTCTTCCACGCTCATTGGGACGACCTCAAAGGTCTTGATGCGCACGAGCTTCGGCTCAGGCTCAGCGGGAGGCGCTTCAATGGGCAGCGGTTCTGCCTCGAGCAGCTGCTGATCCACTTCGGGGAGAGCCGCGCCGTTGCGCTTGCGGTCAATGCGCCGCCCCTTGTAGCGAGCGATGCGCTGGTACATCTTGTCGAGCGCGGCGTCGAAGGCGGCGAACGGGTCAGGGTTGCGCTCCTCCACGCGCAGGAGCGTGCGCCCACGGCGGATGGTCAGCTCAACGGACTTGAGGGCGTCGCGCTTGCTGCTTTCGCGTGTGAACTCCACATGTACGTCCTCGATGCCCGGGAAGTAGCGGTCGAGCTTAGCGGCTTTGGAGCGCACATACTTCTCGAGCCGCTGGCTGACGATCATGCTGTGGCCGTGGATGTTGATCTGCATGGCACTTCCTCCAAATACCGACAATCCCTTACAGCGCGGCGTTGCGCTATGGTTGGAATTGTGCCGCTAACCGCGTGCGCGCGCAAGTGTGAGCGCGCTCACCTGCGCAGCGCCTGCGGCGTAGAGCGCTTCCGCGCACGCGCGCAGCGTCGCGCCTGTGGTGTACACATCATCCACGAGCAAGATTGGTTTTGCGTTGACGAGGCGCGGATCGGCGACGAACGCGCCCTGCACGTTGGCTTGGCGTTGTGCGTCGTCCGCGATCTGCGCCTGTTGTGCAGTGTTGCGCACGCGGCGCAAGGCGCGCGGTGTGACGGCGTAGCCGAGTTGCGCGCCAAGCCGGCGCGCGAGCAGGGTGCTTTGGTTGTAGCCGCGCTCGCGTTCGCGCCTTGGGTGCAGCGGCACGGGCACAAGCACCCACGGGAGGGCGTCAGGCATCACCGCTTGCCATGCGCGCGCCATTGGATCGGCAAACGCCTCGGCGAGCTGCGGCGTTGCCTCGTACTTGAAGGCGTGGATCGCTGTGATGAGCGTTGTGGCATAGCGCGCCGCCGAGCATACGAGGAGGGAGCGTTCGCCCTCAAGCGCGAGCGTGCGTTGCGCCTCAGAGGGCGCTAGCCAGACGGCTTGGGCGCGGCACGTGCTGCACCACCAACTCCCGGTAAATGCGCCGCAGCCGCAACAGCGCGGCGGATAAAGCAGGTCGAGCAGCGCCACCCACAGGCGGCGGAGCGCCGACGCAGCGTTCACGAGACCAACTGCCCGAGGAAGTCAACCAGCGTCGGTCCAAGCATGACGGCGATCGCGATCAGCACGATGGAGAAGAGAATCAAGATGAGCGCGAAGTCAATCAAGCTGCCGCGACCGCTTTCACCGCTCGGGGGACGTAGCGTTGGCATACCGCGATTGTATCGAAACTAGCCACTTAGTGCTTGACAAGGCAACTGCGAATTCTATCATATGTGCAGGTGAGGCTGTGAGTGGCTCATCCTGCGCCAAGGATTGAACGAATGCGCAGGCGATTCTCACTTGCCTCTCAGCAAGGAATACTAGAACGAAAAGGGATGATCGCTGTGACAAAGAGCACGAAGCGAAGCCGAACCACAACCAAAGCGCGCCGGAAGACGGAGAAGCGACGCCAGCAACCGCAAGAAAGCACTGCGCTTGAGAGTTCAAAGCCAACCGCGGCGAAGCCAGCGGAAGAGGCGCTCTCGCCGGAGAGCATCGCTTCGGCGAGCACCATCGAAGCTTCGGTGGTGGAGGAGCTGAGCATCGAAGAACAGCTCATCAACATCGGCCGCGAGAAAGGCTACGTCACCTACGAGGACATCCTTACGCTGTTCCCTGATGCAGAGAAGAACCTCGACCAGCTCGAGGAGCTGAGCAACGCGCTCACCGATGCTGGTATCCCCATCCTCTCCAGCGAAGATGAGGTCATGGAAGCGTTGGAGGATGAGGAGGAAGAGGAGGACGAATTCGGCGAGCGCAACAACGAGAACCTCCTCGAAGCCATTGAAGCAGACGACACCATCGGGCTTTACCTGAAGGAGATCGGGCGCGTGCCGCTGTTGACGGCGCCCCAGGAAGTGGACCTCGCGCAACGCATGGAGCGCGGGCGTGAGGCACGCGAGCTGCTCCTGACGACCGATCCCTCACCAGAACAGCGACAACTCCTCGAGGCGCTCGTGCAAGATGGGCTTGCCGCGCGCGAGCACCTCATCAACGCCAACTCACGCCTTGTGATCAGCGTTGCCAAAAAATACATCGGGCGCGGCGTTCCCTTCCTTGATCTCATCCAAGAGGGCAACATCGGCTTGATCCGCGCTGCGAAGAAGTTCGATTGGCGCCGCGGGCACAAATTCAGCACCTACGCCACCTGGTGGATCCGCCAAGCCGTCACGCGCGCTATTGCGGACCAAGGGCGCACCATCCGCGTCCCGGTGCACATGGGCGACCAGATCAACCGATTGTTGCGCGTGAATCACCAGCTCACGCAAGAGCTTGGGCGCGACCCGACCGTGCATGAGCTGGCGGAGGCAATGGGTGTGACGGTGCGCAAGGCAGAGCAAATGATCCAGGTGGCGCGCCGCCCGATCAGCCTAGAAACGCCCACCGACGACGAGGAGGAAAGCGTGCTGGGCGATTTCATCCCGGACGAGGAAAGCCCTGCGCCCGCAGAGGTGGTGACGAACCAACTGCTGCGCGAAAAGCTCATGGAGATCTTGAGCACGCTGCCGCCGCGCGAGGTGCGCGTGCTGCAATTGCGCTACGGTCTGCTGGATGGCGAGACCTACACGCTGGAGGAGGTTGGTCGCAAGCTCGGCATCACGCGCGAGCGCGTACGCCAAATTGAAGCACAAGCGCTTAGCCGCTTGCGCCTGCCCGCCAACATGCGCCACCTGCGCGACTTTATGCGCGAGTGAAAACGCCCGAGGCGACGGCGCGCGCAGCGACCCTGAGAGGGGGTCGCTGATTTTTTGTCTAGAGCAGGCAACGGAGGAAAGCCGCTGCGCTATCCTTACGGTGCACATGAGCAACGAGGCAGCGATCTCCCTTCTCGCCGTAGGCACCGCGCTCCCCCCACATGTGGTTTGGCAAGCAGAAGCCGCAGCGTTCGCCTTGCGCCATTTCGGTGGGCGCCTTGCTAGGCATCGCCAACTGCTCTCCATCTTCCCAAACACACGCATCGCCAAGCGGCATTTTGTCGTGCCGCTCCACTGGTTTGAGACGCCGCACCACGGCTTAAAAGAGCGCAACGACATTTATCTGCGCACCGCAGAGGCGTTGAGCCTCGCGGCTGCCCGCCAAGCGCTGGCACGGGCGAACCTCGCGCCAGAGGCGGTGGACCTCGTGGTGTTCGTCTCCACCACCGGGCTTGCCACGCCGAGCCTCGATGCGCGCCTGATCGAGTGTTTGGGGATGCGGCGTACCACGCGGCGCCTGCCCATTTGGGGGTTGGGGTGTGCTGGAGGTGTGGCGGGCTTGGCACGTGCAGCGGAGTTCACACGTGCACACCCAGGCACCACCGCGTTGCTCGTTGCCGTGGAGACGAGCAGCCTCACGTTTCAGTTTGAGGATTACTCAAAGAAGAACTTTGTAGCGTCGGCGCTCTTTGCCGATGGCGCAGCAGCAGCCGTGCTCACCAGCGATCCAGCGCGCCAAGGTCGGCTGCGCTACATCGGCGCATACTCCATGCTCTTCCCCAACAGCGCGCATGTGATGGGGTGGGATGTGCTCGACAGTGGTTTTTCGGTGGTGTTCGCGCCAGAGATCCCAGCGCGCATTGCGCGCGATCTTCAGCCTGTCGTCGCTGCGTGCTTGGCAGCGCACAACCAACCGCGCGAGGCGGTGCGCTACTATGCGCTTCATCCTGGCGGCGCGCGTGTGCTTGACGCCTACGCTGAAGCGTTTGACCTCACTGCGGAGGACCTGCGCGCTGCGCATGACGTGTTGCGCGAGTATGGCAACATGAGTTCGCCAACGGTGTTGTTTGTGCTAGAACGCTTGTTGCGCGAGCCTGCGCTGGAGCCAGGCGCCTTAGTGCTGATGGGCGCGCTCGGTCCGGGCTTCAGTGCGGAGCTGGCGCTGTTTCAAGTGCAGGATGCTTCGCAATGAGCAACGCTCGCCTAATGCGCCTTGCATTGATCCTGGCGATCATCGCGTTGTCGCTGTTCATCGTCGAACGCTTGTGGGCGTTTGGACAGTGGATCAGCACGGTGATCTCCATGGTGGCAAGCGCCTGGTTTCTGGCGTTCCTCGTGAAGCCGCCGATTCAAGCGTTGACCAACGGCTTAGTGCCGCGCCGTGTGGTCGCGTGGGCGCGTCGGCGTTACGGCGAGGAGGCAGCGCATAAGCTGAGCTTAATTCGGTTGCCGCTTGGCGTTGCGATTGTCATTGTGTATTTGGTGGTGCTGATGTTGGCGGCGGGCGCGGCTGCAGTGGCGACCGTGACGCTGATCCCACAAGCCGCAGACCTCATCCGTCGCACGCCAGAGTTCCTCAACCTGGTCGTTAGCGAGGCGCAGCGCAACTGGCCTGAGATCGCGGCTCGCCTTGGGCTAGAGGCAAGTGTGTTGGAGCAGGTGTTGGCGTCGTTGGAGTTGCCGCGCCAGCTCACCCAGGCGGCGGGCGCGGCTGCGTCGCAAGTGCTGAACATCGCAGCGGGCACGGCATCGGCGATTGGGCAAGTCGTGTTGGTGGTGGTGCTTAGCCTGTTCATCGTGGTTGAGGATCGCTTGCTTAAGGAGCAGCTTTTTGCGCTCTTGCCGTCACACACGCACGAAACCACGCAGGCCCTCTTCGACGCCGTGGATCGCGCCTTCAGCGGCTACCTGCGCGCTCAGGTGATCGGTGCGGCGTTGCGTAGCCTCTTCACGCTGCTTGTGTTTAGCGTCTTTCAGGTGAGCTTTGGGTTTGTGGTGGCGTTTGCGTTTGGTTTGCTCTCGTTCGTCCCGCTGATCGGTGGGCCGATCGGCGTGATCATCGTGCTGGTGGTGAGCTTGATCGTGCGCCCAGAGGCAGCACTGGTGGTGACGTTGCTGGTGTTCGCGTGGGATCAGGTGGTGGCTTACGCCATCTTGCCGCGCCTAGTGCGCCTCACGGTGGGTGTGCCGAGCCTTGTGGCGCTGATCGCGATCGCGCTTGGTGTGCAGCTACTCGGCTTTTGGGGGCTGATCTTCGGCGTGCCGATCGTTGGCGCGATCTACGCCGTGGTGTTCGAGTTTTGGCTGCCGCGTCGTCGTGGTGTCGTGGCGTCCGCGGTCGCTACACAGCCTATGCCTGAGGCAAGCGCCAACGTGTCGGCGTCGCCTGCATCCTCAATGCCAGAGCGCGCGTCGGGCAAGGCTACGGGCGAGGTCTTGGCGCCTGAGTAACACGTGGCTCTCATCAAAGCGCGTGTTGCGCGCGAGCTGAGTACGATCGCAGCGATGAACCTGTTTAACCCACGAAAGGACCGAGAAGAAGCGCTGAAGCGCGCGGGGCGGTTGCCGCCTGGGCAGGCGCTCACCGAGAAATTCCCTGTCTTGCACTACGGTCCAGTGCCGCAATACGACATGAGCAAGTGGACGTTCCGCATCTTCGGCGAGGTGGAAGAGCCGAAAGAGTGGACGTGGGAGGAGTTCCTCAAGTTGCCCATGCGTGAGGTGACGATGGACATCCACTGCGTCACGCGCTGGAGCAAGTTCGACACGCGCTGGAAGGGCGTGTGGCTGCCAGACTTGATCGAGCAGGGCATCATCAAGCTCAAGCCGACCGCGCGCTACGTGATCGAGCACTGCGAGTTCGGCTTCACCACCAACCTCGACCTGCAACATTTCCTCAAGCCCACCACGCTCCTCGCCATCGAGTATGACGGCAAGCCGCTCGAGCCGGAACACGGCTACCCATTGCGCGTTGTGGTGGGCGCGCCCGTGGATAACCCGCGCGACCCCGACACGCGCTACTTCTGGAAGGGCGGCAAGTGGTTGCGCGCTTTGGAGTTCAGCGCGGTGGATAAGCCGGGCTTTTGGGAGCAGGCGGGCTATCACAACATCGCGCGCGTGTGGTCAGAGGAGCGCTACGAGCGCGGCTGGTGAGGCAGTGCGCGTGTTTCGACGGGAACGTCATCCATGTCGCAGTCACACGTCTTCGTCACGCGGCGCATCCCACAGCCAGCGTTGGACCTGCTGCGTGAGCACTTCTCGGTGAGCGTTTGGGACGACCTCGCGCCTGTGCCGCGCGAGGTGTTGCTGCGCGAAGCTGCGCAAGCCGAGGGGCTGCTCACCATGCTGAGCGACCGCGTGGATGCGACGTTGTTGGCGGCAGCGCCGCGATTGCGCGTCGTGGCGAACATGGCGGTGGGCTACGACAACGTGGACGTGCACGCGCTCACGCAGCGCGGCGTGCTCCTCACTAACACGCCAGATGTGCTCACCGAGGCGACGGCTGATTTGGCGTGGGCATTGCTCCTAGCGGCAGCGCGGCGCGTGGTCGAAGGGCACAAGGTGGTGGAAGCGGGGCGCTGGGAGACGTGGCATCCGTTCTACATGCTGGGGCAAGAGGTGTACGGTGCGACGCTAGGCGTGGTTGGCGCAGGGCGAATCGGTGCGGCGGTGATGCGGCGCGCGCTTGCGTTTCACATGCGTGTGCAGTATTACAGCCGAAGGCGCGTGCCGCAGCTCGAAGCTGCATTGGGCGCAACGCACTGCCCGTTTGACGAGCTGCTGCGCTCTTCGGATTTCATCGTGGTCACTGTGCCGCTCACAGAAGAGACGCGCGGCATGTTCGGCGCGCGCGAGTTCGCGCTGATGAAGGACACGGCGGTGTTTGTCAACGTCGCGCGGGGTGGGGTGGTGAACGAAGAAGCGCTGCTCGAAGCGCTTCGGCGTGGGCGACCGTGGGCGGCTGGCTTAGACGTGTTCGCCGTGGAACCAACGCCAAAGGACAACCCGTTGCTTGCCCTGCCGAACGTCGTGGCGACGCCGCACATCGGCAGCGCTACGTTGCGCACGCGCACGGCAATGGCGATGCTCGCGGCGCGCAACCTCGTCGCCGTGTTGCACGGGCAGCCGCCGCTCACGCCAGTGAACGTCGAGGTGCTCGCGGCGCGCACATCGAACCCAGGCGCGTGAAGCGCATCGGGCGCTTCACTGCTGGCTCCAAAATGCGATCATCCCTTGGGCGATCGGCTGTGGTGGCCCAAGGCGCCGATCGGCAGGCACCACGCAGATCCAGGGCTGAGGCGCTTGATGTGGTGCTTCGGGCGTATGCAGCATCATCGGCAGCACGAGCGCGCTGCCGTCGGGCGACCAAAGGCGATGGCTGAGCGCAAATTGATCGAAGAACGGCAAAAATTCGTCCGCGAACACGTCGGTCGGCATGAAAGTGCAGACGAGATGCTGCGTCTCGCGCGCGAGGTCGGCTACCCACAGGTTCAGGTGGGTGTAGTTGAACACGAAATTCTCTTCTGCCTCGTTCATGCAGAATCCGCCCGCGCGCGCGAGCTGTTGTGGATCGGCGAGCGCTTCTTCGAGCAGCGTCTCGCGGCTTCTCGCAATGGTGAAGTAGGCGATGCGATCGCCGACGGGCGACCAGAAGAAGGCAAGCACGAGGTCATCGGCGATGAGGTGTTGGGCGCGCGTGCGCATGTCCACCACACGCAGCGGCCCGTAGGCAAGGCGCACTGGCTCGGTCGGGCAGATGTAAGCGAGCTGATCGCGCGTTGGGCTCCAGGTGAGCGCGGCGATGCCTAAGTGCGCGATGATGGTGCGCGTTTGCTCTTCGAGGTCATCCACGGCAAGATACATCTCCCCGTCGTTGCCGATCTCGCCGAAGGCAAGATAACGTCCGCTGCGCGAGAACCCCGGCGCGCGGAACATCCCCGGCTTCGAGACCAATCGGATGCGCGGGCGCGAGTCGTCGAATGGGTCGAGCAGGTGGACGAACGCGTCTTGGCTCTCCATGCCGCCGTGGATTAGCAGTTGTTGGCCGTCGGCGCTCCAGTCCCAGAAGAAGGGGCGGCCGCTTGCGAGTAGGCGCACCTTGCGCGCGCGCCAATCCACGAGGCGTAGTTTGAACGGCTTATCGCTGATGGTGTCCTCTGCGTTGAGATGCGCGGTGATGAAACTGAGGTGATCGCCGCTCGGCGACCAAAAGAGGTGGAGCGGCACCTCGTTAGCTCGGCTGAAGAGCGGGCGCAGCGGCGCCTGCGCGCGGTCTTCCACCACAAACAGCGTCGCGCCCTCCTCGGAGAAGCCGATGGTGGCGATGTGCTGACCATCTGGCGACCAAGTGGGGAAGCGAAAGATGTGCGTGCCCTCCGTGAGCACACGCTGCATGCGACCGTCGGGCGCGATGGTCGCTACGTTATCCTCCAGGTCCACAAAGACGATGCGGTTCACGCGCATGAAGTGCGCAAAGCGCGCCTTGATTATGCCGCAACAGGTCGCGTTTTGCGTGAAATGAGCGGCGCGTGCGGTGTGCCGTAACGCAGCAAGCGCAAGCCGTTGAGCGTCACTAGCAGCGAGGCACCCACATCCGCAAGCACCGCAAGCCACAACGTGCTCATGCCAGCAAGCGCGAGCGCGAAGAAAGCTAGCTTAAGCCCCACGCTGAAGGCGATGTTGAAGCGCACGGTTCGCAGTGCGGCGCGGCTGAGGCGATAAGCAAACGGGAGCTGCGAGAGGTCATCTTTCATCAGCACCACGTCTGCTGCTTCCATGGCTTGCGCAGTGCCCGCGCCGCCCATGGCAATGCCGACGTCGGCAGCGGCGAGCGCTGGCGCGTCGTTGATGCCGTCGCCGACCATGGCGATGGTGGCGCCGCGCGGCTGCTGTGCGCGCAGGGCACGTAGCGTGTTAACCTTGTCCTCAGGGAGCAGCTCAGCGTGGATTTCGTCCACCTCGCCGACTTGTTGCGCGATGTGCTGTGCAGCGCCGAGCGTGTCGCCCGTGAGCATGACCATGCGCTGAATGCCAGCGGCGCGCAAGTCGCGCAAGGCTTCGCGGCTGCTCTCGCGCACGGTGTCAGCGACGGCGATGTAGCCTGCGTAGCGCCCATCAACGCCCACCATGAGCGTGGTGTGGCCATTTGCAGCGAGCGCGCGCGTCTCTGAGCACACTGCTTCGCTGTGCGGGAAGAGTCGGTCGAACAAAGCGTGGCTCCCTACGACGACCTCATGCCCATTCACGCGCCCACGCACGCCTTCGCCCACACGTGCCACAACGGACTCCGCGGGCGCATAGCGCGGCTTCTCGAGCGCGGCCACCACAGCGCGCGCCAGCGGGTGTTCGCTGCGCTGCTCGACGGCGCCAGCGAGCGCGAGCACGTCTTCGCAGCGCTCACACCAGCCCTCAGGGTTGGTGCAGTCCACGGCGCGCACGCGCGTGACGCGCGGCGCTCCAAGCGTGAGGGTGCCGGTCTTATCGAAGGCGATCGCACGCGCGCGCGCAAGCGCCTCGACCACAGCGCTGCCCTTGAGCAACACCCCGCGCTGCGCTGCGCGCGCCATGGCGCTGATGAGCGTGACGGGCGTGCTGATCACCAGCGCGCATGGACACGCAATCACAAGCAACTCCAGCGCGCGGTAGAACCAACCTTGTGTGCCGTCTGGCGCGTTCCAGAATGGCTGCCCAAGCACCAACGGCGGCACAGTCGCCACCAACACAGCAATGCCGACCACAGCAGGCGTGTAGTAGTGCGCGAAACGATCCACGGTTTTCTGGAGCGGCGCCTTAGAGAGCTGCGCCTGTTCGATCAAGCGCGCAATGCGCGCGAGCGTGCTCTCCGCAGCGACGCGCGTCACTTCGATGGTGATCGCAGCTGCGCCGTTCAGGCTGCCCGCGAGCACCACATCGCCAACGCGCTTGGGCACAGGCAAGCTCTCACCAGTGATCGCGGACTGATCCACTTCGGTCTCTCCCTCGACGATCACGCCGTCAAGACCGATGCGCTCGCCTGGGCGCACCACGACGCGCTCACCGACGGCGACCTCAGCGATCGGGACGCGATGCTCCTCGATGCCGCAGAAGGGGCATGGGCCGCCCTCGTAGCCGTCCTTGCCGAGATGCTCGCGGCAGTCCATGCAAGGGCGCAACACCGCCACATGGTCCGGCGCTAGCGCCATGAGGCTTTCGATAGCGTGGCGCGCGCGTTGCGTGGTGTAGCCCTCGAATGCCTCGCCGATGGCGAAGAGCACCATCACTAGCCCCGCCTCGCTGTAGGCGCCGATCACCACGGCGCCGATCGCGGCAAGCGTCATGAGCAAGTTGATAGTGATCGTGCGTGTGACCCAAAGCGCGCGGATGCCGCTGCGCGCGATGGGGAAGCCGGCAACAGCAAGCGCGCCCAGCGCCAGCACATCTCCCACCAACGACTTGGGCGCAAGGTTCAGCAAGGGCAGCCCTTCGTTAAGGATCAAGGCGGGCACGATCAGCAAGACGCCGAGCGCAGCGAGCGCGGTCTCGCGCCGCGAGAGCAAGTACCGCACGAAGCCAAAAGCGCCAGCGAACGAAGTCGGCGCTGAGGGCGATGCCTCTGCGTGGCTTACGTCGTAGCCAAGCGCGCGCACGCGTGCCGCAACCGCCGCTTCGCTCACGTCGCCCTCGACCACCAACAAACCGCTTTGCGGGTTCAAGGCGCACGTGACGACGCCTTCGAGTTCGCCGACGCCGCGCTCGATGGATTGAGCGCATGCGGCACAGTCAATGCCGCTCACGCGCAGAGTGTGGCGCCGATGCATGGCGCGATTATACAACACGCCGGATCACGCACTCCACGCGTCCTAAGATGCGCGCGTGTTGCGCGTCCACGTAGAAGGGTTGCAGGGTGGGGTTTTCGGGTTTGAGCTTGAGCCGCCGCCCTTCGCGGTAAATGCGCTTGAGGGTGGATTCGTTGCGGTCGGTGAGGAAGACGGCGACGAGATCGCCGTTTTTCACTTCGTCGGCGCTCTCCACGCGGCGCAAGATCACGATGTCACCGTCGTTGATCAGCGCGTCAATCATCGAGTCGCCGCGCACCTCGAGCGCGTATAAGCCTTTCGTCGTGCTCACGAGGCTGCGGGCGATCGGGATCACGTGTTCAGCAGCGGCGAGCGCGTCGGCGTCGGGGGTTGGTGCAGGCGCGCTGGCGACGATCTGCCCCACCAGCGGCACGTTCACAACGGCTTCTGTGCTGTGCGTGGGGAGCTTTTCGCGCAGCACCACGCCGCGCGAGCAGCGCGCGTAGCGGTTGAGGCGCTGGGCGCGTTCCAGCGCGCGCAGGTGATAGCTCACTATCGAGGTCGAGCTAAAACCAACGCCGCGTTGGATCTCGCGGATCGTTGGCGGCACACCGTGCGCCTCGATGTAGTCTTGGATGAACGCCAAGATGCGCTGCTGCGGCTCAGAGAGCGTGCTCATGCGTCAATACCGCCTTGGATGATAGTTGAACGCGCGTTCTATGTCAAGGTGCTCGCGCTTGCGTCGCAGCGCACCTCATGCCCGATGGCAGCGGAGCGATAGATCGCGTCAATGATGCGCAAGCCGATCAAGCCGTGTTCGCCGGGCGATTCGGGGGTTTGACCGCTCAAGCAGCAATCCACAAAGTGATGCACGGCAAGGCGGTGGCCGCTCACGTTGCTTTGAAGGCGGGGGATGATCGCGGCGGGTTGATCGCCAACGTACTTGAACAGCGCCACTGTTTCGCCATTGGGGGCAGCGCTGTAGAAGTTCGCGCCTGCTTCGCTGCCGAAAAGGCGCACGTAGTAGGCGTCTTGTTGTGGCTCGCGGTGCGTAGCCCAGGCGCTTTCAAATTGCAGCACGGCGCCGTTGGCGAAGCGGACAAATCCGAAGCCGCTGTCGTCCACGTCGAAGTGCTCAGGTTTGAGGTGGCGCGGCTTAGTCTTTTGCCCGCGCTGCCCGAATTCGGCAAACGCCGCGCCGCTCACGCTGACGGGCTGCGGGTAATCCATCAACCACAACGCGAGGTCGAGCACATGCACGCCGAGGTCGATCAGCGCGCCGCCGCCCGCGCGTTCTTTTTGGGTGAACCAGGCGCCGTGGGTTGGGATCCAACCTTCGCGCAGCCAGCCTGCTTTCGCGGCGTAGATGTGACCAAACTCGCCCGCGCGTGCTAGTTGCTTCAGCCAAACGATCTCAGGGCGGTAGCGGTGGTTGTAGCACACCATCAGCGTTTTGCCTGCCGCTCGTGCAGCAGCGATGATGCGCTCGCCTGCCTGGACGGAGTGAGCAAGCGGTTTCTCCATCAGCACGTGCTTGCCCTGTTGGAACGCCTCAAGCGCGACGGGTTCGTGCAGCCAGTTGGGCAGCGCGATGCTCACGGCGTCGATCTCTTTCGAGGCGAGCACTTGGTGGTAATCGGTGAAGCGTCGGCTCGGCGGCACGTTAAAGCGATCGCCGCGCTCGTGCAGCAGCGCCTCGTTGATGTCGCAGATCGCCACAAGCTCACATTGGGGGTGGGTCTGGTAGCCCTCGATGTGGTTCCACCCCACGCCGACGCCGATCACCGCTGCGCGCAGCTTGGACTCACCAGGCATAGGTGTCCGTTGGAACGTCAAGCCATCTTGCTGAGCGCCTCCACCAGCGCGTCAATCTCCTCACGGGTGTTTGTCTCGGTGCAGCAGAGCAACATGTGGTTGGCGAGGTGGGGGTAGTCTCGTCCCAAGTCGTAGCCGCCGATGATGTCGTATTCGTCGAGCAAGAACTCGTTGATCTCTTTCACGCTGGTGGGGCACTTCACCACAAACTCGTGGAAGAAGGGCTTCTCGCGCCACACTTCAAAGCCCTTGATCTGCGCGATCTGTTCGGCAGCGTAATGGGCTTTGTGGTAGCACAGGCGCGCGACCTGTCGCAAACCTTGCTTGCCCATCACGCTGAGGTACACGCTCGCTGCGAGCGCCATTAGCCCTTGGTTGGTGCAGATGTTGCTGGTGGCTTTCTCGCGGCGGATGTCCTGTTCGCGCGTCTTGAGCGTGAGCACGTAGCCGCGCTTGCCCTCCTTGTCCACTGTCTCGCCGACGATGCGCCCAGGGATGCGACGCATGTACTCGCGCTTGGTGCAGAAGAAACCGAGGTACGGTCCGCCGAAGCTGAGCGGGATGCCGAGCGGTTGCCCTTCGCCCACGACGACATCGGCGCCGTACTCCGAGGGGGGCTTGAGCAGACCAAGCGCGATGGGGTTGGTGACCACGACGAACAGCCCGCCCATGGCGTGCAAGCGCTGCGCCAAGCCGTCGAGCGCTTCAATTTGCCCAAAGAAGTTCGGCGTTTGCGCGCACAGGCACGCCGTCTCTAGATCGGCTTGCTCAGCGAGCGCGTAGAGGTCGCCCTCGATGATCTGCACGTTGGGTCTAAACTGCAAGTAGGTGTGCAGCACGCGCCGATAGTGCGGGTGAATGGCATCGGAGACGAGCACTTTGTTGCGCTGCGTGGCTGCCATGCTCATCAGCACGGCTTCGGCAAAGGCGGTGGCGCCGTCGTAGTGCGAAGCGGTGCTGATCTCCATGCCCGTCAGCGCGCTCATCATGCTTTGGAACTCGAAGATCGCTTGCAGCGTCCCTTGGCTCACTTCGGGCTGGTATGGCGTGTATGACGTGAAGAACTCGCCGCGGCGGATGATGTGGTCAACCACGCTGGGGATGTAGTGGTTGTACGCGCCCGCGCCGAGGAAGCAAGCGTGATGATGCATGTCGGCATTTGCGTCGGCGAGCGCGTTTAGCTCCCACATCACTTCCATCTCGGTGACTGGCTCGGGCAAGTTGAGCTTGGGGAAGCGGAACTTCTCGGGGACTGCGCTGAACAACTCTTCGATGCTGGAAACGCCGATGGTCTCCAGCATGGCGCGGCGTTCCGCGTCGGTGTGAGGGATGTACGTGCTCATGGCATGGATGGGCTTTCAGTGGCGCGCCTCTTCTTCTTGCAGGAAAGCGGCATAAGCCTCAGCGTCCATCAGCGCGTTAAGCGCGTTGGGGTCGTCGGGCTTGATGCGGAAGAGCCAACCAGCGCCGTAGGGGTCTTTGTTCACAATCTCGGGCGAGCGTTCAGCGTCGTGGTTCACGGCGGTGATCGTGCCGCTGATCGGCGCGTACACGTCCGAGGCGGACTTGACCGACTCAACCACAGCGACGGCTTCACCCGCTTTGACCACGCGCCCTTCTTGGGGCAGCTCGACGTAAACCAAATCGTTCATCTGTTGTTGCGCGTGGTCGGTGATGCCGCACACCACTTCATCGCCTTCTGCGCGTGCCCATTCGTGTGTTTTGAGATAGCGAGCGTTGGGGTCAATCTTCGAGGTCATAGGCGTTCCGAGCGCGGATGATACCGCAGCTTGGCGGCAAAAAAGCGCTGCCCGGGGAGAGCAGCGCTTGGTGTTGCAGTGGTTGCTTTGGTTTGGCTTAGCGCAGCACGATCTCCGTCCAGCGCTCGATCCACTGCTCGCGCCCTTCGTGGATTTGCTGCGGCGAGAGCGTGAGCGGGTTGGCGGGCGGTTGCCCGAACTTGAGGAACACCTCTGGCAGTTGCGCCTCGGGCAAGACGGGATACACGAACATTTGCAGCGGGATGTCCTCTTGGAATGTGCGGCTGAGCATGAAGTCCACCCACTTCTCCGCGAGGGCGCGCTTCTTTGTGCCTTTCAAGATGCCCACGAACTCAATCTGCTCAAAAGCTGTGCCCTCGACGTTGCCCGTGGGCGGCTCGGTGAACTTGCCTTCGCTGAACACCACTTCAGCGGCAGGGCTGGTGGCGTAGGAGACGACGAGCGGGCGCGGGCCTTTGCCGCTGCTACCGCTGAACTGCGTGAAGTATGCGTCCTCCCAATCGGGGCTGACGTACACGTCGTTGGCGCGCAGGTCCGCCCAGAACTGCGTCCAAGGGTAATCGCTGCCTTCAGGGAAGGCGGCGATTGTCGCCATGAGGAACGCTAGCCCTGGCGATGACGTTGCAGGGTTTTGCACCACGAGCAAGCCTTTGTAGCGCGGGTTGGCGAGGTCGCGCAGTGAACGAGGTGGCTCGAGGTTGCGCGCGCTGAAGTACGCTTTGTCATAGTTCACCATCACGTGCCCGTAGTCCACAGGCAGCAGGCGGTTGGTCTTGTCGAGCTTAAAGCGCTCGGGGATGGCGGCGAGCATCGGCGAGTTGTACGGCTCGAAGATGTCGGCGTCGAGCGCGCGGCTCATGAAGGTGTTGTCCACGCCGTAGAACACATCCGCGAGCGGCGCGTCTTTGCTGAGGATGGCTTTGTTCAGCGCGCTGCCTGTGTCGCCCGATTCGAGGATTTGCACCTTCACGTTGTTGGCTTGCTCGAACTGCCGGATGACGTTTTCGCTGACGTTGAAACTATCATGCGACATGATCACCAGCGTCTCTGGCTCGGCGCTGGGCGCGCCCGTGGTCGGGGCGGTTGTCGCAGTTGGGGGTGGCGCCTGCACTGCGCAGGCGCTCAGCAACGCCAAAGCGCTCAACAACGCAACACGGTTGAACGATCGCATCATGGCTTTCACTCCTTTAGAAGACTTGTTGACTTGTCAAACTTGCCTCATGCTGCTTGCTGCTCGCGCATCACGCACAGCAACATGCCGTGCCGCACATGCACGCGCGCCGTCTCGCTGAGCAAGACGTTGCTCACGCCGCGCGCAGGACCGAAAAAGAGCGGCTCGTCGCGCAGCGGATACTCCAATCCTTCGGTGGTGATGCCGTGCACATCGCCGCCAAGCGGCAACAGCGAGACGAGATCGCCCGGCGCGCCGCGCAGCGTGAGCGTGGTGGGCGCCTCGCGCGCGTCAATCAACATTGCGCGCTCGGGGCCGTGCGCGAGGACGACAGACCAACCCCGTAGTGCAGGCATGGCAAGCAACAGCATGTTGGCGAGCGCGTGATCCAGCCGCCCGCCGAGGGCGCCGAGCACGACGATCGCCTCGGGGCGCGGCGTGAGCTGCGTAGCGAGCAACAGCGCAAGCTCGAGGTCGGTTTCGTTTTTGCGCGTGGGGTGGCGGTGGAGCTGTGTGCCTTGAGCTTGCAGCGCGCGCACCACGTCCTCGGGCAGCGAGTCGAAGTCGCCGACTACGTGATGCGGGCTGAGGTTCAGCGCGAGCGCGGCGCGCGTGCCGCCGTCGGCGCAGATCAGCACGTCGCCTTCGCGTAGCCAACGCTGAACATCGGCTCGGCTCGGCGGTTCGCCGTTTGCGATGATGATTGCGCGTGCCATGAAAAAACGCCTCCGCGGGTCAAGCCGCGCAGGCGTTTGGTGAAACAGGTGAGCAGCGCCGATGAAGGACGGCGCGACGCTATGTTCCCTACGCTGGCATGACCCAGATCAGGTTCAGCGGGTCGGCGCCGGATAACTGGGCGCCCTCTCAGCCCGCGTCCGCGGACTCCCCGTTGTTCGACTTCGATTATATGCGCATATTCACGCTGTGGCGGGCGCTGGTTCGGCAGCGCTGGTTTGGCTGCGTCGCAGCCGACGCAAACCCTTGTTGATCGCGGCGAGATAGGCTTTGCCGCTGGCGACGAGCGTATCGGTATCCGCGCTGCGCCCGCTGAAGATGTATTTGCGCCCTTCGGCGTCGGTCATCTCAACGCGGATGGTGACGTTGGCGATGGCGTCAATGCCTTCCGTCACGGCGTGCACGTGGAACTCCACCAACTTGGCGTTGGCGCCTGTGATGCGGTTGATGCAGTTGCACACGGCGTTGACGGGGCCGTTGCCCACGGCGGCATCTTGGTGCGGCTCGCCTTCTGCGTCAATGAGGCGCACGCTTGCGACGGGTGTGCTGCCGGTGCCAGTCGCCACCTGCAGCTCATCGAGTTGGAAAAGGTCGTTGCCGAGAGCCTCAAACTGATCGGTGAGCAGCGCCTCGATGTCGGCGTCGCTGACGACCTTTTTCTTGTCGCACAGCACCTTGAAGCGCTCAAACGCCTTCTCCAGCTCCTCGCGCGTGAGGTCGTAGCCCATTTGCTTGAGACGCTCGGCGAAGGCATGGCGCCCGCTGTGCTTGCCCAGCACGAGGTTCGTGCTGTTCCATCCCACATCCTCGGGGCGCATGATCTCGTAGGTGAGCGGGTTCTTCAACATGCCGTCTTGGTGAATGCCGGCTTCGTGGGCGAAGGCGTTTGCGCCGACGATGGCTTTGTTGGGCTGGACGGGGATGGAAGTTAGGCTGCTCACCATCTTGCTGGTGCGCACGAGCTGCGTGGTGTCAATGTTGGTGTAAAGCCCGCCGAAGAACTGCGAGCGCGTCTTGAGCGCCATCACCACTTCCTCAAGGCTGGTGTTGCCGGCGCGCTCGCCAATGCCGTTGATCGTCACTTCGGCTTGGCGCGCGCCCGCCATTAAGCCAGCGAGTGTGTTTGCCGTCGCCAAGCCAAGGTCGTTGTGGCAGTGCACGCTGACGATCACCTTGCCCTCTTTGATGCCAGGCACGTGCTCGACGATGCCAGCGATTAGCTGACCGTACTCTTGCGGCGTGCAGTAGCCGACTGTGTCAGGGATGTTGAGCGTGGTGGCGCCGGCTTCTACCGCGACCTTGAGCACTTCCCACAGAAATTCGGGGTCGCTGCGACCAGCGTCCTCGGGTGAGAACTCCACGTCTTCGCACAGGCTGCGCGCATAGCTCACCATCTCGCCGACCTGCTCGATGCACTCGCTGCGGCTGATGCGCAGCTTGTACTGCAGGTGAATGTCGCTGGTGGCGAGGAAGGTGTGGATGCGCGGGCGCTTTGCCCACTGCACTGCTGCCCAGGCGGCGTCAATGTCCTTCTTGTTGGCGCGCGCTAGGCTTGCGATCACAGGCGCGTTGTCGAGCTGCCCCACCTCTTGGGCGATCTTGGTCACGGCTTCGAAGTCGCCTGGCGAGGCGATGGCGAATCCCGCTTCGATGATGTCCACCCCCAGCCGCGCGAGCTGGCGCGCAATCTCCAGCTTCTCCGCGAGGTTCAACGTTGCGCCGGGGGATTGCTCGCCGTCGCGCAGGGTGGTGTCGAAAATCAACACGCGCTTGGGGTCTAGGTTTTTGAAGTGCATGGCGTTCCTCTCCCGTTGCTCACAGATGCTGTTGGATAAGCGTGTGTGGTTTTGCGCGCTGCGCCTGCGCCACGATCTGCCCCTCTGCCAACACGGCGCGATGCGTGATGCAAGGCAGCACGTCTTCAGCATGGTGCGAGACCATCAAAAGGGTGGTGTGCTGCGCAAGTGCCGTGAGCAGCGCGGCAAGTTCCGCGCGCGTGCTTGCGTCCAGCCCATCGAGGGCTTCGTCGAGGATGAGGAGCTGGGGCTGGTTCACCAACGCGCGCGCCAGCAGCACTTTGCGCGCTTGCCCGTAGCTCATCGCCAAGAGGCTGCGCCGCGCGAGCGCCTGCAACCCGAGCTGTTCGATCACGGCGTGCACGCGCTGGCGCTGCGCACGCGTGAGCGGCTGCAACCAGCCCACGCTGGCGAAGAAGCCGCTGGCGATCACTTGCTCGGCGGTGAGGTCAACCGCGTAGCGCGCTTGAAATTCGCACGAGACGTAGCCGATGCGCTGCTTGATCGCCCACACGTTGCGCAGTGGCGCGCCGTTGAAGCGCTCGATTGTGCCGCGGGCGGGCGCGATCTCGCCGAGGATCAAGCGCAGCAGCGTGCTTTTGCCGACGCCGTTGTCGCCCACAAGCAGCCAGTGCTCGCCCGCGTTGATGCGCCACGTGAGATCATGCAGCACGAGCGGCTCGCCGCTATCTGGCGCAGCGCCGACGTTAGTGAGCTTGATCACGAACGGTTGAGAGTCACGCGCGGCGTCGTCGAGCGGCTGCCATGCCTCGCGTTGCGGCGAGCGTGTGCGCGAGGGCAGGACGACGTGTGTGCCGATGCGCGCGATGCGCCCCTCGCGCAGCTCAAGCGTGCGGTTCACAGCGGCTGGGATTTCGTGCGGGCGGTGCGTGGTGATCACCAACTGCGTGCCTTGCGCAGCGAGCTGCTGAAGCACATCGAGCAAGGCGTGGCGTGTGCGTGCGTCTAGCCCGACACCGATCTCGTCGAGCAGCAGCACGTCGGGCTGGCGGATGATCGCGCGCGCGATCAGGGCGCGCCGGAGTTGCCCTTGTGAGAGGCGATCGAACGGCGCATCAGCAAGGTGCACGATGCCGACTTGCTCAAGCGCGCGCAGGACGGCTGTCCATTCGCTCGGGGTGGGTGTGCGCGTGATCACTTCTGTGCCAAGCAAGCCGGTGAACACAAGCTGCGCGGTGGTCATGCGCGCGCCGAAGTCGTCGCCGTGGCGCCGTGCAAGGCGCAAGTAGCGCTGTTGTTGCTCAGCGCTGACGAGCGCCATGCGCTGCGTCGCGCCGATGGGCGAGCGCGTTGGTTCGCCGTCGAAGGCGTATTCGCGCTTGCCGCTGTTTGGCGCCGGCCAAATCTCGCCGCGCACAAGGCGCAAAAACGTGCTCTTGCCAGCGCCGTTGGGTCCGAGCACAGCCCAGTGCTCGCCGCGATGGAGCGCCCACGTGATGTTGTGCAACACCCAGCGCCCCTCGAGCATCACGTGCACGCGCTCGAGACGCACAACGGGTGAGCCAGCGCTCGAAACGGAGGACGGCGTTGCCCCACTGTGCCCCGACATGCGCGCTATGCTCCACCTTCGCCCGGCTTAACCTCGCGCGGGTTGATCCATGGCATCATGCGGCGCAGCTTGACGCCCACCTTTTCGATGGGGTGATTGATGTCGCGCTTGCGGTATTCGTTGAAGCGCTTGCGCCCAGTTTGGTTTTCTTTGATCCACTCGCGGGCGAATTTGCCGGATTGGATCTCGGCGAGGATCTTCTTCATCTCGGCGCGTGTGCGCGCGTTGATGATGCGTGGGCCGCTGATGTAGTCGCCCCACTCGGCGGTGTCGCTCACGCTGTAGCGCATGAAGTTCAACCCGCCGCGATACATCAAATCCACGATCAGCTTCAGCTCGTGCATACATTCGAAGTACGCCAACTCGGGTGCATAGCCCGCCTCGACGAGCGTCTCGAAGGCAGCCTTGATGAGGTGTGAGACGCCGCCGCAGAGCACCACCTGTTCGCCGAAGAGATCGGTCTCGGTCTCCTCGCGGAACGTGGTGCGGATCACGCCAGCGCGTGTGCAGCCAAGCGCCTTGGCGTAAGCGAGCGCGTTCTTCAGCGCGCGCGTGCCGCCTTGATGCACGGCGACAAGCGCGGGCGTGCCGCCGCCGTCGAGGTAAGTGCTGCGCACGGTGTGCCCGGGCGCTTTAGGTGCCACCATGCTCACGTCCACGTATTTGGGCGGGACGATCTGCCCATAGTGGATGTTGAAGCCATGTGCGAACATCAGCGTTTTGCCCTTCGTGAGGTGTGGCTCGATATGCTCCTTGTAGATTTGCGCGGCGGGCACATCGGGCACGAGCATCATGATGAAATCGCCTGCCTTCGCTGCCTCAGCAACGCTCATCACTTCTAGCCCCGCGCTTTGCGCCTTCTCGCGGCTCTTGCTGCCCTCGTGCAGGCCGACGACGACGTGCACGCCGCTATCGCGCAGGTTGAGCGCGTGCGCGTGTCCTTGGCTGCCGAAGCCGATCACGGCGACGGTCTTGTCCTTCAGCAGTTCGAGATCAGCGTCCTTGTCGTAGTAGATCTTTGCCATGATGTCCCTCGCTGTTGGGCAATTGTGAGGTGCGATTAGCCGCGCGCCATGGCGATGCGCCCTGTGCGCACCACCTCGAGGATGCCGTAGTCTTCGAGCACGCGCAGCATGGAGTCCACCTTTTGCTCTTCGCCGGTGACTTCGATGATGCACGAATCTTTGGCGACGTCCACAACGCGGCTCTGGAACATGTCGGCGATTTGCTTGATCTCGCCGCGATGTTGCGCGTCGCTGATGCGCACCTTGATCAGCGCCAGCTCGCGCACCACAGAGGGCACGTCGGTGAGGTCTTGCACGTCAATCACGTTGACGAGTTTGTAGAGGTTGCGCTCCACGAGGGCCGCGTTGGTTTTGCTCGCGTCAATCACGATGGTCATGCGTGAGATGCTGGGGTCCTCGGTGGTGCCGACGGCGAGGCTCTCGATGTTGAAATTGCGTCGGCGCATCAAGCTGGCGACGCGCGTGAGCACGCCGGGCTTGTTCTCGACGATGGCGACAAGCGTGTGCTTAGTCGGGTTCTTCTGCGCTTCGATACGGTCAATCAACATGGCTGCTCCCTCACTTCAAGAAGTCCATCCCGCCACCTAGGGCTGCTGGCTGAATGATCGGGCGGCGCGTCATCTCGTTCAACGACTTGCCGGGCTGCACCATCGGGAAGACGTTGGTCTCCTTCTCCACCTGGAACTCGATCAGCACGGGGCCTTCGTGTTCGCGCGCGATGCGGATCGCCTCACGGGCTTCGGAGCGCGTGCGCGCGCGCAAGCCGCAGATGCCGTAGGCTTCGGCAAGCTTCACGAAGTCTGGCGTCCACATCTCGACCGCGGAGTAGCGCTTGTTGTGCATCAGCTCCTGCCACTGGCGCACCATGCCAAGGTAGTTGTTGTTGATGACGGCGATTTTGATGTCGAGCTTCTCCTGCACGATGGTGGCGAGCTCGGGAATGCTCATTTGGAAGCCGCCGTCGCCCACAATCGCCCACACTTCGTCCTGCGGGCGGCCGAGCTTGGCGCCGACCGCAGCGGGCACGCCAAAGCCCATTGCCCCCAAGCCGCCGCTGGTGATGAGCTGGTTCTTGCGCTTGTGCAGGAAGTATTGCGTTTCCCACATTTGATGTTGACCGACGTCGGTGCACACGGTGCACTCGCCGTTGGTCTCCTCCCAGATCATGCGCATCACGTGCGGCGCCAGCAGCGTGTGATCGGGGAACTCGACCTGCATGATGTCGTGCGCCTGCGTGTCGGCGCGCCACTCGTTGATTTGCTCCAACCAGGCGGGGTAGCTGCGTTTCTCGATCATCGGCGTCAGCTGACGGAGCACGTCTTTCAGATTGCCCACGATGCCCACATCTGCGGGCACGTTCTTGTTGATCTCCGCCGGGTCAATGTCCACGTGGATCACGCGCGCGTTCTTGGCGTAGGTCTTCAGGTTGCCCGTCACGCGGTCGTCGAAGCGCATGCCGAGCGCGATCAGAAGGTCGGCGTTGGCGATCGCCATGTTGACGTAGGCCTCGCCGTGCATGCCCATCATGCGCAGGTTGAGCGGGTGATCTTCGCTCAGCACGCCGATGCCCAAGAGCGTCGTGGCGACGGGGATGCCGCTCTTCTCGACGAACTCGCGGAATTCCTCGTGTGCGTTGGCGTGCTTGATGCCTTGCCCGGCGAGGATGATCGGGCGGCGCGCGTTGTCAATGAGTTCTTTGGCGCGTTGCAGCAGCAGCGGCAAGTTCTGCTTGCCCATTGGCTTCACGGCGCGGTAGCCGCGCAGCTTGACTTCGGTGATAGGCTCGTAGTCGGTCATCTTCTGCTGCACGTCCTTGCAGATATCCACAAGCACAGGTCCAGGGCGACCAGTGCGCGCGATGTAAAACGCCTCTGCCAACACCTGCGGCAATTCCTCGACGTTCATGACGAGATAGTTGTGCTTGGTGATCGGCAGCGTCACGCCCGTCACGTCGGTCTCTTGGAACGCGTCGGTGCCGACGAGGTGCGAAGCGACTTGACCCGTAATGGCGACTACTGCCGAGGAGTCCATCATGGCGTTTGCCAAGCCCGTGACGAGGTTGAGCGCGCCGGGACCTGAGGTTGCCATGCACACGCCGACTTTGCCCGTGGCGCGGAAGTAAGCGTCGGCGGCGAAGGCGGCGTTCTCCTCATGACGCACAAGCACGTGCCGAATGCGATCCTGGTAATCCACGAGCGCGTCGTAGGTGGGCAAGATCGCGCCCCCAGGGTAACCGAACACGACCTCAACGCCTTGCTGAAGCAACGATTCCCAAATGATTTGAGCGCCTGTTAACTTCATGGTGAACTCCTTTCTCCCATCCGCATGAACGTCTTGCCTTCATGGCGTGCGAGAGGTAACGAAAAAGCCCTCCCGTTTAGGAGGGCTTCTTCCAGTCGCGCGCTGCTCACGCCTGGCACGTCGCCATCCTAAACGGGCGTTGGTCCTCGCCGCTAAGGACGAGGAGCGCAAGGACGACGACGACCAAGAGCAAGCTGTTCATGAAAGCTGCGCGCTTTATACAAGCTCCGCCAGGTCCTGTCAACCGTTAAAATCAGCGCCTGTCATACAGGCGGTTCCTATGGGCACAGATCATGAAACGACCTCGCTTGTTGCGCGCGTGGCGGCGCAGATTGTGGAGCGCTTGGTGCATGACAAGGCACGCCCAGGCGACGTGTTGCCCGCAGAGGCGAAGCTCTCGGCTGAGTTCAACGTCAGCCGCACGGTGGTGCGCGAGGCGCTGCGCTTTTTGGCAGGGCGCGGCTTCCTCACAATCGTCAATGGGCGTGGCGCGGTGGTGCAGCCGCTGAGCGAGACGTCGCTGAACGCTTACTTCACCCAAGCCGTTGCCATCGAGCAGGTTTCTTTGCGCGAGGTGATGGAGGTGCGAAAGCCGCTCGAGGTGCAGTGCGCGCGCCTCGCCGCGCAACGCCGAACGCTGGACCAACTCGACGCCATGCAATCGCTGGTGCAACAGATGCGCC
The DNA here is from genome assembly GCA_030550095.1 of Chloroflexota bacterium. GTDB lineage: Bacteria > Chloroflexota > Anaerolineae > J036 > Brachytrichaceae > DRWP01. The sequence continues at coordinate 60,476 of JAUQQA010000005.1, forward strand.
GCAGCATCGGCAACCCCGACCGCTACGTTGAGCTCGACCGTGCGCTGCATCGCGCGATCGCCGAAGCGACAGGCAACGTGTTGTTGGCGCATCTCGTCGGCGCGCTGCGCGACGCGATCAACGTGCAAACGCACGAGATGCTCTACCGTCGCCGCGACCGCCAGCAGCTCGAGCGCGTACACGCGCTGCACGAAGCCATCGTCACCGAGATCGGCTATCGCAATCCTGATGCCGCTGCGCGCGCGATGGACGTGCACTTCAGCGAGGCGCTCATGTTCCTTGTGCAGCGCCAAGAAGAACAACGCCACGCGCCGCGTCGGCTATGAGGGCGAGGAAAGCTTGCTAGAATGCAATCGAGGGCGTTGACGCCAATGAGCAGGCAGCTAGAGCTTTTCGAGAAAGAGAAGACAGCACAAGCGAAGAGCGCCTGAAGGGATCACCACAAGCCAACTCATCTTCACAGCTTATGTTGGAACAAGCGAGGACCTGTTCCCCAAGATTCTTGCGCTTCATGTGCCAAGAGGCGCAGTCGTTGCCGATGTGACGTTTGGGAAGGGCATCTTCTGGAAACATGTGCCGAGAGATCACTACCGCTTGCTTCCTTCCGATATAACCACCGGGGTTGACTGTCGAAATCTGCCCTATGCGGATGAGAGCATTGACTGCGTCGTTCTTGATCCGCCTTACATGGAGGGGTTATTTCGTCGTACTGAGGCGCAGCTTGCTGGCTCTGGAAGCTACGCTGCTTTTCGGGCAACTTACTCCAATGGTGAAGCTGTGGCTAGGGGGCCCAAGTACCATCAAGCGGTTCTCGACCCCTATTTCAAGGCTGGGCGTGAGGCGTATCGCGTGCTTCGTCCTCAAGGAGTGCTGATTGTCAAGTGGTCAAGATGAAGTGAGCGCAAATCGCCAGCATCTCACCCATGTTGAGATCATCAACGATTACCAGTCAATAGGGTTCTACGCTAAGGATTTGTTTGTGTTGGTGCGCCCCAACCGCCCAGCAGTCAGTCGCATGAAGAAGCAGGTGCATGCTCGCAAAAATCATTCCTATTTCATCGTGTTCGTCAAAGAAAGTTCAAGGAAGGCAACATGACTTTCATCGAGGAATGGCAAATCACGCTTGATCAACTCGATTCAATCCTGCGTGAGCGCCCCAGCTTGAGAGGAATGCTCCTTGGGTTTGTGGCAGAATACAAATTGACAGAGATATGGTTTGCTGGAAATCCTGAGATTAAAAATTTGCAGCGTTTTGACAATCATGTAAGACGGGAACAAGGGGACTTCGGATTCGTTTACAAAGGCGTACCCATAGTTGTGCAGGTCAAATCGCTCCAGCGAGGCTCAATCAAGAAAACCAAAGAGGGCTTTAAGGCGCGTTTCCAACGCGATGCAAGCGACCGCAGGAACATCCTGCTTCCCAATGGGCAAACGGTAGAGACCACTTGTTTGCAGGTGAGCAGCTTCGACTTGCTGGCAGTGAACCTGTTCGATGCTCTGAATCGTTGGGAGTTTGCTTTCGCCTGCCGCGCTGGAGAGGATATGATGCACAAGTGCGTGAGTGGTTGCTGGCGACGACGATGACGCTTCAGTACCCATTGCGCTCTCCCTTCCAGAGTGATCCTTTCTCGCTTCTTGACCGCATCGCTGCGGAGAAAAACCGCGCGCGCAGCTAGCCCCCTATAATCACCTGCTGACCATGCAACACGCGCTTGCGCAGCCTACGACGACGCAAACCATTACGCAACGTCGGCGCCTTCAGACGTGGATCACGCTCTCGCTGGTGGTGCTGGATGCGCTCAGCGTGGTGCTCGGGTTCTACGCGGCGTATTGGTTGCGCCTTGCGTTGCCGTTCCCGACCGAGGCGCAAAACGTCCCGCCGTTCGTGGCGTTCTTGCCTTTGCTTGCTGTGCAGGTGGGCGCGATCCTCGGCGCTTTCTTTTTCGCGCGCATGTATCACCGTCAGCGCATTCGCTATGGCGCTGATGATCTTGCCGCGATCTTCTCGGCAGTTTCGATCGGCACGTTGGCGAGCATCGCCTTCGCCACCTTCTGGCGCAACCCGCAGTTTGAGATCACCGACGCGCCGCGCGTGATGATCATCTACGCCTGGTTGTTGACGATCGCCATCGCAGTGGTATTGCGCGCAGCGCATATGCAGGTGCAGCGCGCGCTCCACGCGCGCGGCATGGGGCGCACGCGCGTGGTAGTGGTGGGCAGTGGTGAGCCTGCGCATACGGTGTTGCATCGCTTGCTCAGCATGCCGCGCCTCGGCTACGACGTGCTCGGGTTGGTGCCGTGGAACGGCTATCGCCCCGAGCTGCCCGTGAATCTCTTGGGCGGGTTGGAAGACCTCGCGGCACTGGTGCGCAGCGGCGTGGTGGACGAGGTGATCATCGCCTTGCCCGAAGCCGATAGCGAGACATTGCTGCGCATCATCGAGCACTGCGACCGCAGCACGATCAGCATCAAGGTTCTGCCCGACCAGTTCCAGATCATGGCGGGTCAGCTCAGCATTAGCGAGTTGGGGGGCTTGCCGCTGCTCAACATGCGCGATGTCGCCTTGCGTGGCTGGAAGGTGACGCTCAAGCGGGCAATGGACATCGTGGGCAGCGCGGTGGGGTTGGTGTTGCTCTCGCCGCTGATGTTCCTCATCGCGCTGCTGATCAAGATTGATTCGCCGGGGCCAGCGCTGTTCTCGCAGGAGCGCATGGGGCTTGACGGCAAGCGGTTCTACATGCTGAAGTTCCGCACCATGCGCGTAGATGCAGAGAAAGACGGCCCAGGCTGGACGCGCAAAGACGACCCGCGCCGCACGCGCGTCGGCGCTATCTTGCGCCGCACCAACCTCGACGAGTTGCCGCAGTTGATCAACGTCCTGCTCGGTGAGATGAGCTTGGTCGGTCCGCGCCCCGAGCGCCCCATCTACGTCGAGGAGTTCCGCAAGCGCATCCCGCGCTACATGGAGCGTCACCGCGAGAAGGCAGGCATGACCGGCTGGGCGCAAGTCAACGGCTTGCGCGGCGATACCTCCATCGAGGAGCGCACGAAGTACGACCTCTGGTACATCGAGAACTGGTCGGTTTGGCTCGACATCAAGATCATCTTGCTTACCATCTGGCAAGCGCTCACTGGGCGCAGCGAGAACGCCTACTGAAATAGCACGAGCCTTTGTGGGGTCGGCGCTGCTACAATCCGCGCAGCGTGTCTGAGCTGATTCGATTGCTTGAGCGTCTCTCGCAGCTTGCGGTCGTGCCCTTGTTGGCGGTGCTGGCGCTTGCTGTGTTGGCGGTGGCGGTGGTGCACAACTGGCGCATCGCGCTCCCTGCGATGGTGGTGCACTACGTTGCTGTTGCGGCGTTGCTCGTGCGCGTGATTGACCCCGCCGTAGTGCTCATCGAGCTTGTCGCTGGCATCGTCACGTGCATCGCGCTGATCGTAGCGTCGGTAGGTGCTGATAATCTCCAACGCGCGGTGGGCGTCCCAAGCGCGGCGGAGCGCTTGCAACAACCGAACTGGGTGCAAGTGCCGGCGCAGCTAACGTTGCGCGCTACCGCTGCGGTGATTGTCGGCGCGGCAATGACGGGGATGGCAGGGCGTTTCCCCTTGCCCGGTGTGCCGCTTGTGTTCGTCCTAAGTGCGTATCTTCTCTTCGGCGTGGGCTTGCTGGTGATCGTCACTTCGTTTGAAGCGCTGAACGGCGGGCTTGGGGTCTTGTTGATGCTCTCTGCCTTTGCGGTGGCTTACATCCCTTTGGAGCCGAGCGTGAGCGTCGGCGTGTTGCTAGGCGCGATCACGTTGTTGGTTGGCATCGCGGTTGCGTTCCTTGTGCTCGCTGAGGGTGGCCGGGAAGAAGCCGCGCATGCTCCGCTCGCTGAGCGCTCAGAATCTCGCGCGTGACGTCTCTTGTGATCTCTGCCGCGCCGATCGTGATCGCGCTGCCGCTTGTAGCTGGAGCGCTCACGCTCTTTTTGCGGCGTTGGCCTTGGGCGGAAGGTGGTCTGGCTGCGCTCGCTAGCGCGCTTGCAGCAGCGCTTCTTGTCGTGGCGCGCGATGCGCCGTTGAACTTAGGCTTGGTGGTGATAGACCCGAGCGCGCCTTTGTTTGTGCTTGGGCGCACGTTGCAGCTCGAGGCAAACACGCAATTGATCCTGGCGGCGCTCTTTGCAGGCACAGCGCCTGTCCTTGCTGTAGCTGCGGCGTTGCCTCGGCAAGGTGTGTTTTTCTACCCGCTTGTTTTGGGTGTGCTCAGCGCGTTTGCGGCGAGCTTAATGGTGCGCCCACTCCTGTTCGGCGCGTTGGCGATAGAAGCAGCGGCTGCGTTCACTGCGGTGTTGATCCAAGCCGACCGCCAGGGCGCGCGCTCAACGCAGGGCGCCGTGCGCTACCTTGTGAGCGCGACGCTGGCGCTGCCGATGTTTTTCCTCGCGTTTTGGCTCGCAGAGCGCACGCCCGCGCTTGAGGGTGATGCGACATCGTTGTCCGTGGCATTGCTTTTGCTCGGAAACGGCTTGCTCTTGGGCGCGATTCCCCTGTACAGTTGGCTCCATGCCGTGGCGAAGGACGCGCCGCCGATTGTGGTGTCAACCGTGGCTGTGGTCGTGCTTGGCGCGGCGCAGGCGTGGCTATTGCGGCTTTGGGATGTGCTCGCGTGGTTTCAAAGCGCTGCTGGGGCGCGCTTCGCCTTGCTCTTGAGTGCGCAGGTGATCTGGGCTGGTGTTGTGTTGATCGCGTGGGCGCAGCGGAGCTGGGCGCGGCTGATGGCGTGTGCGCTGTTTTTGGAAGTGGGTGCCGCGCTATGGTCAGCGGGCGTCGGCAGGGTGGGTGCCGAAGCGGCGTTCAGCATTGCGGCGCGCGGATTAGTGTTTGCTGCTTTGGGGGCCGGATTGCACCTCTTACGGCCGCAGCCATGCGCGGAGGGCGGCGTTTGCTACGCGCGCGAGCCGTTGTTGCTTGCGTTGATCGGCTTCATGGCGCTTGCAGGGGCGCCGGGCACAATAGGATTTGCTGTGCGTTGGTTGCTCGTGCGTGCCTCGATGGAAAGCGGTGTGGAAACTGCGGGGCTTGTAGCGCTTGCTGGAGCGAGCCTGGTGCTCGGCGCCTTGCGCACTGCGCTGCCGATGTTGCGCTGCCCAGCGCCGAGCGCACCACCAGCGAAAGAGGCGCGCCTCACGCGCCTTCTCGTCGGGGTTGCCATCGTGTTGCTGGTGGGGTTCGGGCTTTTGCCCTCACCGCTCTTCTTTGGGTCTATCCCGCGTTGATTGGCTGCGCAACGCGCTTCTCGTCTTTGTTTTGTGGGGGATTCTTGAGCGAAACGGTTGCATCTTTTGGGCGCTGCATGTATCATCCGTGGCAAGGAGTGGGTCAAAGTGGTGAAACGTGGGAGCGTTCTCAACTTTGCCTGCGCCTCTACCCATGTTTCTTGGCGAGTTCATGCACGCCCTCGACGACAAGCATCGCCTCACCTTGCCGGCGAAGTTTCGCACGCGCTTTGCGTCAGGCGTGGTGATCACGGCAGGTCCTGGTCCGTTTTTGCTCGTTTACCCACTCGATGAGTTCAACGTGCTTTTCGAGAAGGTGAGCGCGCTTTCGCTGATGGACACAGAGGCGGCTGCGCTGCGCCGCCTGTTGTTCTCCAGCGCGTTCGATGCTGTGCCCGATAAGCAAAACCGCGTGGTGCTGCCGCAGCCGTTGCGCGAGCACGCGCAGCTCGCCGATGCTGCGGTTGTGGTAGGGGCGGGGCGCTTCCTAGAGGTGTGGAACCCGAAAACATGGGAGCAAGTGCGGCAAGCATTGCGTGAGCGCGCCGCCGATCCGAACCTGTGGGTGCGCTTGGGAGTGTAGGCCGTGCAAGTGGAAGTCAAGCACGTCCCTGTGTTGTTCGATGCGGTGATGGCAGCGCTCCAGCCGCGGCGCGGCGGGCGTTATCTCGATTGCACTGTTGGGAGCGGCGGACATACCGCTGGGTTGTTGGAACGATGTGCTCCAGAGGGGCGCGTGCTTGGCACCGATGCCGATCCCGACGCAATTGCTCGGGTGCGCGCAAGGCTCGGCGATCATCCATGCTTGACACTGCGCCAAGCTTGGCTTGACGAAGTGCCTGCATTAGCTCGGGCGCTCGGCTTCGTGCCGCTAGATGGCATTTTGATCGACCTCGGCCTTTCCTCGGACCAACTGGAAGATGCAGCGCGCGGCTTCTCATTCCAGCGCGAAGGTCCGCTCGACATGCGCTTCGACCCAACGCAAGGCGTTCCCGCATCGGCGTGGCTCGATCGCGTAGATCGGCTGACGTTGGCGCGCGTGCTGCGCGAATATGGCGAAGTGCCCAACGCGCTGCGCGTGGCTGAGGCGATTTGGCGCGCGCGCCCGATCCGCACCACGACGCAACTGCGCGACGTCGTGAGCGGCGTGATGCGCGCGCGTTCACGACGTATTCATCCTGCAACGCTGGTGTTCCAGGCGCTGCGCATCGCTGTTAACGATGAGCTGCGCCGGCTGCGCGAAGCATTGCCCCAGTTGATGGCGCTGCTGGTGCCCGGCGGCCGCATTGCGGTGATCGCGTTTCACTCTCTGGAGGACCGCATCGTGAAGCACACGTTCCGCATGGCAAGCCGTGCAGGGTCTGGCGATGGCGCAGCGATGGCGGAGGATGCGTTGCCCCCAATGCGCTTGCTCACGCCAAAGCCGATCACACCTTCGCCCCAAGAGATAGCGCTGAACCCGCGTGCCCGCAGCGCGCGCTTGCGCGTCGCTGAGCGCCTAGCACTCGAAGCCAACGCAGAGGCATGTTGATGAGCACCAAAAAAGTCCTCATGCTATGGAGCGCAACCGCGCTGAGCATCTTGCTGCTTTTGGTGCTTGGGGTGGTTTGGCTTTGGATCAGCACGCGGACCAATCAACTTTTGGAGACGATCCAACAGCTTGATCAGCGCCGAGAAGCACTCCGCGAAGAGATCAACGCGCTGTGGATTGAGCTGGGGGAGCAAACCGCGCCCAATGTGATGGAGATGCGCGCGCGCCAGCTCAACTTCGCCCCCGCACGAGCAAAGGAATACGCTGGTGCCGATCCTGGGACCCAACGCTAGGAGTGAGCGATGACATCTCCGATTTCGACACGTCGCCTCCGCTTTGCTGCTGGGCTGCTCGTCTTTGTCATGCTCGCTGTGATTGTGCAAGCGGTGCGCATTCAGGTGGTTGAAGCGGGGCGCTTTGCGCGGCGCGCTGAGCAACAGCAGCGCGTCGCGCGTTACGATATTGCCCCACGCGGTCGCATCTTCGACCGTTTTGGCACGCCGCTTGCAGTTAGCCGGCGCGCCTTCCGTGTTCGCCTCGACCTTGCACGTCGCGCACAGGTGGAGCCGCGGTTGCTCGCTGAGCGGCTTGCCGCCGTCACTGGCGTCTCTCCTGATGCGCTTGAACGGCGCATCGCCGCGCTCCGCGAGGCCCCAGCGCCTGAGAGCACTTTGCTCGCGTTTGCGCTTACGCCGCAGGAGGCATACAACTTCACGCGCACGTTGGACGTTCACCAGCAGAGCTGGGTAGTTGTTGAGCCACATTGGTGGCGCGTCTATCCTCAAGGCGACATCGCTGGACCGCTGCTCGGCATCGTAGGGCTAGACCAAGAGGGGTTCTTCGGGGTCGAAGGTTTCTACGAGAGCACATTGCGCTCGAGGCCAGGGCTGCGCTGGGAGCACGCGCGCATGGATGTGGAGGTGATCTCACACACCGTCGAGGGCGCGGACCTCGTGCTCACGATAGACCTCGACATCCAAACCTACGTCGAGAAGCGGCTTCGACAAGCGCTCCAGGACACAGGCGCTCGCCGCGGCGTGATCCTCGTGATGGAGACCCCCACTGGCGCGATCCTCGCCGCTGCGGCTGTGCCTGGTTTCGATCCCAACCACGCTGCCTTTCGACTTGAGAGCAACACTTGGGAAGACCCGTGGGTGAGCGTTGCGTATGAGCCGGGCTCGGTGTTGAAGGCAACCACCCTCGCAGCGGCGCTGGATTCGGGCGTGATCACGCCAAGCACGGTGTACAGCGACACCGGGCGCTTGGTGGTCAAAGACTTCTACGTTTACAACGCCAATCGCGCGCGCTACGGCGCCGTAACGCCCGAGGATATCCTTGCCTTTTCCAGCAACGTAGGCGCAGCGCAAGTGGCGCTCGACCTCGGCGCGGAGCGCTTCGTGAAGTACATGCGCCGTTTTGGCTTCGGCAGCCGCACAGGCGTGGATCTCGCCCACGAAGCGCCTGGGTTTGTGCGCACACCGAGCGATCCCGAGTGGCGCCTTGCCGATTTGGCGGCGAACAGCTATGGGCAAGGCGTGCTCGTGACGCCCATCCAGTTGGTGAACGCTTACAACGCGCTGGCGAACGATGGGCTGCTCATGCAGCCCTACGTGGCGGCATCGTGGCGCACGGAGGTGGGCGAGGTCATCGAGAAGAAGCCTGCCCCGATGGGCTACGCCGTGCAGCCCGAGACAGCGCGACTCATGCGGCGCTTGCTTGCGCGCACGTTAGAACGCTCGCTGCCCGAGGCGTTGCCGCCGCGCTACACCGCTGCAGGGAAGACGGGCACTGCGGAGTGGTTCAAGGACGGCAAACGACAAGAGACAACGATCGTCACCCTGGTCGGCTTCGTGCCTGCCGATCAACCGCGCGTGACCATTCTGGTTAAGCTCGATGAGCCGCGCACATCGCGCTGGGCTGGCCCAACCACAGCACCCGTCTTTCGCGATGTAGCAGCCTACGTTGCTCGTCGGCTTGGCATCCCTCCAGATCGACCCTGAGCGACAATTGGCAGGCGAATGATGCACGTTGCAGACTTGCTCGAAGGGACGCTTGGGCTGAAGGTGCCTGCGCTCGCCGTGCGCCCTGTGCGGCGTGTGGTGATTGATTCGCGCGCGGTGCAGCCAGGCGATGTGTTTGTCGCCTTGAGCGGCGAACGCACAGACGGACATGCTTTCGTCGGCGACGCGCTGCGTCGCGGTGCAGTGGCGGCGATTGTTCGGCGCGGCACGCCAGCGCCTCAAGAAGCACCGTCGGCGGCGCGCATCAGCGCCGCTTCCTTGCCGCTCGACGCGGCGATGCAGCAGCCCTTGCTCGTCGAGGTTGAAGACCCACTCGCAGCGCTGCAAGCGCTTGCGGCGTTTTGGCGGATCAAGGCAGCCGCGCCCAACCTGCGCGTGATCGGCGTGACGGGCAGCGTGGGCAAGACGACCACGAAGGAGCTAATTGCGCACGTGCTCGCGCAGCGTTTCCGTGTGCTCAAAAGCGAGGGCAATTACAACAACGAGATCGGCGTGCCGCTCACCCTGCTGAACCTGCGCCCGCAGCACGAAAAGCTTGTGGTGGAGATGGGCATGTATGCGCGTGGCGAGATCGCTGCCTATTGCCGCTGGGCGAAGCCGCATGTTGGCGTGGTGACGATGATCGCGCCAGTGCACCTTGAGCGCCTGGGCAGCATCGAAGCCATTGCCCAAGCGAAAGCCGAATTGCTAGAGGCGCTGCCGTCAGCCGAGGAGGGCGGCGTGGCGATCTTGAACGACGACGACCCGCGCGTGCGCGCGATGGCAGCAGTGACGCGCGCGCGCGTGATCACCTACGGTCTCACGCCCAGCGCGATGGTGTGGGCGGATGCGATCGAAAGCCGCGGCTTGCAAGGCGTGCGTTTCACGCTACACGCGCAGGGGCGCCCGGTGCACGTGCGCTTGCCCTTGCTGGGCCAGCACAGCGTGCAAACAGCGTTGCGCGCCGCGGCTGTGGCGTTGGCGGAAGGCATGACGCTCGAGGCGATCGCTGAGGCGCTCACGACGCCGACCGCTGAGCAGCTCCGCTTGATCACTGTGCGCGGTCCGCACGGATCGCTCGTGATTGACGACACTTACAATGCCAGTCCTGAATCCGTGTTAGCCGCTTTAAACTTGCTCGCTGAGATCACTGACGAAGGACCGCGCGTTGCCGTGCTCGGCGACATGCTCGAGCTGGGCGAGGTGGAGCAGCGCGCGCATGAAGAGATCGGCTGCCGCGCGGCTGCGGTGGCACACGTGTTGATCGGTGTGGGCGCGCGGGCGCGCTGGATCTGCCAGGGCGCGCGCGCCTGTGGTTTAGCGCCAGAGCGCGTCATCCACGTGCAAAGCAATGCCGAGGCGCTTGAGGTTCTGCGGCGCGTCGTGACGCAACGCTGCGTGATCCTCGTCAAGGGGTCGCGGGGCATGAGGATGGAGGAAATTGTGTTGGGGTTGCGCGCCGCGGCTGAGTCTGCGGTGGAGGAGACAAACGCATGAACAGCACGATTGCGGCACCCCAAATGGGCGTTTCGCTCATCGCAGGTGGCGTGGCGTTCGTCATGGCGCTGGCGCTGGCGCCGTTCGTGATCCGTTTGCTCAAGCAGCTCGGCATCGGCAAACGCATCCGTGTTGATGGCCCAGCAAGCCACTACGTCAAGATGGGCACGCCGACGATGGGCGGCGTGATCTTCATCTTGCCCACCTTGTTGCTGATCGGCGCGATGTATCTCTACACGCGCGTTGCAGTGCGCATTGACCCGGCGCTGGTGCCGTTCGTCCTCGTGGGCAATTCGATCGGCGTGCCGCTGTTCGTGATGGTGGGCTTTGCGCTGCTAGGCGCAGTGGACGACTACATGGGCGTGCGCGGCGTGCGGCGCGGCGAGGGGATGCGCGGGCGCAGCAAGTTCCTCGTGCAGCTCGTCATTGCCGTGATCGCGGCGGTTGCGATGAACCAGCTACTCGGCGTCAACCGCTTGGGCTTGCCGGGCGTGAGCGAACCCATCGCGCTCGGCGCAGCGTGGATCCCGATCGCGGTGTTCATCATCCTCGCCTCAGCCAATGCGATCAACCTTACTGACGGGCTGGATGGGCTTGCGGCGCTGATCAGCGGCGTGGCGTTCGTGGCGTATGGAGTGATCGCTTACATGCAAGGGCAGGTGTTTCTCACCATGCTTTGCATGGTGCTCGTCGGCGCGATGCTCGGTTTCCTGTGGTTCAACATTCACCCTGCACAGGTCTTCATGGGCGATCTTGGCAGCGAAGCGCTTGGCGCTGTGCTCGGCGTGGTCGCGCTGATGACAGGGCAGTGGTTGCTCTTGCCGATCATCGCCATTATCCCTGTCGCCGAAACGCTCGCGGTGATCTTGCAGGTGGCGTACTTCAAGCTCACCAAGCGCCGCTATGGCGAGGGGAGGCGTCTGCTTAAGATGTCGCCGCTGCACAACCACTTCGTGCTCATTGGCTGGAGCGAGCCGCAGATCGTGCAGCGCTTTTTCGTCATTGCCTTGTTCTTCGGCATGATCGGCATTGGGCTGGCGACGTTCGGTAATCCGCCTGCGGAGATGGCGCGCACATTGCCGTGCGCCTCTGCCACACTGGCGGAGTGCGTTGAGTGGGCAAGGGTAGGGCGATGAGCAGCAGCGACGGGCAGGGCAAGCGTGTGCTCATCCTCGGCGCAGCGCGCCAAGGCAAGGCACTGACGCGTTACTTGCTCGCCCAGGGCGCGCAGGTGGTGCTCAACGATGCGCAGGCGCGGGAAAAGCTCGACCTGAGCGACTTGAACGACCTCAGCCCCACGATCGAAGACGCCTCGACGATCGATGCGAAGCTCACCTGGGAAGCCGCGCCTGCACTCACGGTGGTCTGCGGTGGGCACCCGCTCGCGCTGCTGGAAGGCTGCGATGTGCTCTTCGTGAGCGGCGGCGTGCCGCTGGACTTGCCGATCGTACAGGCGGCGCGTGCGCGTGGGATTCCGCTGAGCAACGACGCGCAGTTGTTCTTTGAGGTGTGCCCTGCGCCGATTATTGGCATCACTGGCTCGGCAGGCAAAACCACGACGACCACGCTGGTCGGTGAGATGCTCAAAGCAGCCGGGCGCAAGACGTGGGTGGGCGGCAACATTGGGAATCCGTTGATCGCCGATGTGGCGCACATTCAACCCTCGGATGCAGTGGTGATGGAGCTTTCCTCGTTCCAGCTCGAGCTGATGACGCGCAGCCCGCACATCGCGTGTATCACCAACATCACGCCCAACCACCTCGACCGCCACGGCACGATGGAGGCGTACATCGCAGCAAAGCAGCGCATCCTGGACTTCCAATCACCTGCGGACTGGTGCGTGCTTTCGGCGGATAATGCTGTGACTGCGGCGTTGCCGAGGCGCGCGCACACGGCGTGGTTCAGCTTGCGCCCTCTTGCGTCAGGTCAGCAAGGCGCCTGGATGGACGACGTTGGCATGCTATGGGTTCGCATCGGCGAGGTGCATGCGCCGATTTGCCATCGCAGCGCGCTCCAGCTCATCGGCGAGCACAACGTCGCCAACGTCTTGGCGGCAGCGGCGGTGAGCATGCTTGCTGGGGCGCCGCTTGAGGCAGTGCGCCGCGTTGCCACCACGTTCCGCGGCGTAGCCCATCGCTTGCAGCTCGTCGCCGAGCGCAACGGCGTGCGCTGGTATGACGACTCCATCGCCACAGCGCCAGAGCGGCTCTTAGCCGCGCTGCGCTGCTTTGAAGGGCAGTCGGTGATTTTGCTGTGTGGCGGGCGCGACAAGCACCTGCCTTGGGAGGAAGCTGCTCAGCGCATGCGCGCCCAGTGCAAAGCTGTGGTGTGTTTTGGCGAGATGGCGCCGATGGTCGCAGCGCATCTCGCGCGTGCGCCCGGCGAAGCCCAATGGGTTGTGGTGCCTGGATTGCGCGAAGCCGTGCAAGTGGCAAACGCGCTGGCGCAGCCGGGCGACGTGGTGTTGCTTTCGCCTGGCGGCACGAGTTTTGACGCTTTCAAGGACTTCGCCGAGCGTGGTGATCGTTTTCAGCAATGGGTGAACGAATTGCCATGACGCGCACATCTTTTCGAGCTGCTCGCCAGGACGTATGGACCGCGCCTGGGAGGCGACCCGTTGATGGGTTGCTGGTGCTCTCCGTCCTCACGCTCACGATGCTGGGATTGCTGATGGTGTATAGCACCACCTTCGCGTGGTCCACATCGGACTCGCCGAGCGTGGTCTCAGCGCTGTTAAACGCTCTTGCGGGCGAACGCGGGGAGAGTGGCAGCGTCTTTCTGCGGCAGGCACTGACGACCTTCCTAGGGTTGGGGGTTTTTGTGGTTGCCGCGCGCATGGACTACGGCTTGCTGCGGCGCTATGCCGTGCCCATCATGGCGCTCGGCATCGCGCTGTTGGTGGCGGTGTTGTTGTTCGGCGAGGACTACCTGGGCGCGCGCCGCACGTTTTTCTACCGTTCCATCCAACCCAGCGAAGCGGCAAAACTCTGCTTAGCGATCTACGCGGCAGCGTGGCTGGCGAGCCGCCGCGAGCAAGTGCGCGAGATTGCAAATGGGTTGGTGCCATTCGGCGTCATTGTCGGCAGCGTTGCGTTCCTCATCATTGCCCAACCCGACCTGAGCACAGCAGCGGTGGTGCTGGTGATGGCGTTTGCCATGTTCTTCTTCGCAGGCGCGACGCTGAAGCAAATGACGCTGCTTGGGGCGATCGTCGCAATCGCCTTCTGGGGGCTGATCACGCTCTTCCCCCACGCAACTGAGCGCCTGCGCCAATACATCTTGAGCTGGACCGACCCCTCTCTGCAAGTGGCGAATTACCATCAATTTCAAATGTTCGTTGCGCTTGGAAATGGCGGTTTGTTCGGCAAGGGGCTGGGAGCAGGCGGGCAGAAATTTGGCTTGTTGCCCTTGCCCAATCACGACAGCGTAACTGCGGTGATTGGAGAAGAGTTGGGGCTGGTGGGGGTGTTGCTTACTTTAGTGTTGTTTGCCTTGTTTGCTTGGCGCGGTCTGGTGATCAGCAAAAAGGCAGACACTGCATTTGGGGCTTTTCTCGCTGTTGGGATTGTGGTGTGGGTAGTTGGGCAAATGTTGTTGCATGTGCTCTCCGTGTTTGCGCTGATCCCCTTTGGTGGAATGGCATCGCCATTTCTCAGCCAAGGTGGCTCGTCCATCATTGCTGTGCTCGCGGCGTCGGGCGTGCTCGTCAGCGTTGGGCGAGGAAGCCGCCTCGTCGCCGATGCGGATCATTCAACCCCAGCAGGAGGTGTGCTTGCTCGTGCGCGTGTTGATTTCCGCCGGCGGAACAGCCGGTCACGTTTTGCCCGCACTTACCGTTTTAGAGGCGCTGAAAAAGATGCACCCTTCGGCTTCCGCCCTGTTCGTCGGCGAACAAGAGGGCATGGAGCGTGAGCTGGTGACGCGCACCAGCACCCCCTTTCGCAGCGTGCGCGCTGGCGCCATGCACGGCGTTGGCGTTGTGCACATGATGCGCAGCAGCGTTCGATTGGCAGTTGGTTTTGTGCAATCGCTCCAGCTTATTCGCGAGCTGCGACCCGATGTGGTGTTCCTCACGGGTGGTTTTGTCGGCGTGCCTGTGAGCTTGGCAGCATGGGCGCGCCGCGTGCCAAGCGTGGTGTTCTTGCCCGATGTTGAGCCTGGGTTGGCTGTGCGCATGATGGCGCGCTTCGCCACGCGCGTCGCAGCGACCACGCCTGCTTCGGCGCTATTTTTCGACGCGCGCCGTTTCGTCGCCACGGGTTATCCGCTGCGCCCTGAGTTCAAGCAAGCCACGCGCGCTGAAGGGCGCGCGCGCTTGGGCATTGCCGAAGATGCGCGTGTGGTGCTCGTGTACGGCGGCAGCAGAGGCGCACGCAGCGTCAACCGCGCCCTGTTGCGCGATTTGCCTGCGCTATTGGAGGATGACAGGAAAGTTGTGTTGCACGTAAGCGGCAAGACCGACTGGGAAGAAGTGCGCGCCGCGCGCGAGAACCTAACCGATGTGCAGCGCGTGCGCTACTTCGCTTTTCCCTACTTGCACGAAGAGATGCCGCTGGCGATGGCAGCTGCCGATGTGGTGGTGTGTCGCGCAGGCGCAAGTGTGCTCGGTGAGCTGACCTACCTAGGCTTGCCAGCGATCCTCGTGCCCTATCCACATGCCTGGCGCTATCAACAAGTGAACGCGCGCTATCTCGCTGAACGCGGCGCAGCGACAATCCTGCCCGATGCGGCGCTGGCTGCGCCTGGTGTGCTCGCCAACGCGGTGAATGCGCTGCTCGACGATGCCGATCGGCGCGACGCCATGCGGCGCGCGGCGCGTGCACTGGCAGTGGAGGATGGCGCGGAGCGATTGGCGCGCTTGTTGCTGGAGACCGCAAACATGAAGGCTCACTCCCTCGGAGAGGCATGATTCGCGCCGACTTGTTTTTCATCTTCTTCATGATCTTGTTTGGCTTCTTCGGCGCATCGCGCGGTTGGGTGCGCGAGGTGCTGGCAAGTTTTGCGATGATCTTCTCGCTGTTTCTCTACAGCCAACCCGATTTTGTTCGCCTGTTGCAACCCCTGCTGCAGCAGGAGGACAAGCTGCTGCGGTTTGTGTTTCAGTCCTCAGCCTTCCTTTTGCTCACGTTCTTCGGGTATCTGGGCCCGGCTGTTGCGCAACAGCGCCTCTGGGATAGGAGCAACGTAGCGCGCCGGCTGGAGGGCAGCTTGTTGGCGTTCATCCTAGGGGCGTTCAACGGCTACTTGCTCTTGAGCACGCTCCTGCTTTGGGCGCTTAACACCGAGCTGATTCGCTCGCTGCCTGAAATTTTCCAACCACCCCCTGAAGGTTGGGAGAAGTTCTTCTTCGTGCAAAACGCCGCGCCAATCATCTTCAGCGGATCGCTGCTGCTCTTCTTCTTGGCGGGGATTGTTGTTTTTATCATTGTCGCCTTGGTGTGAGATGAAAAACTTGCAAGGGGAACATGTGCACATTCTGGGCATTGGCGGCGCTGGCATGAGCGCGATCGCGCGCGTGTTGCACGCGCAAGGCGTGCGCGTGAGTGGAGATGATCGCGCCGACACACCAACGCTCGCGGCTTTGCGCGCGGAGGGCATCCCTGTGTTCGTCGGGCATGACCCCGCGCATCTCGAGGGCGTGACGTTGGTAGTGCCCTCGTCGGCGGTGCCGAAGGAGGAGCCCGAATTGCGCGCTGCGCAACAACGCGGCATCCCGGTTTGGCACCGCGGCACGTTGCTCGCCGCGCTGCTCGAGGACAAATTCAGCATCGCCGTGGCGGGCACACATGGGAAAAGCACCACCACCGCCATGCTTGCCACCATCTTCACGGACGCAGGCCTCGACCCCTCGTTTATCATCGGCGCTACGCCTGCCAATCTAGGCACCAACGCGCGCGCAGGCAGCGGCGAGATCTTCGTGGTTGAAGCCGATGAGTACGACCGCACCTTCCTCCGCTTTCGCCCGCGCGTCGCGGTGATCACCAACATCGAGTTCGACCATCCCGATACCTTTGCGGATGCAGACGCGCTTCTCGATGCATTCGCAGCGTTTGCGCGCAGCGTGCCTGCTGAAGGGTTGATCGTGGCGTGTGCTGACGATCCGGGGTGCGCTGCCATGTTGCAGCGCGCGCAACCCACAGCGATGGTGGTGGACTACGGGATTGAGCGCGGCATGTGGCGCGCGGTGAACGTGCGCCCCAACACGCTGGGCGGCGTAGACTTTGAATTCCATGGCGCTGGGGTGAGTGGCGAGGTCGAAGGGCATTGCTCCTTGCGCATTCCCGGCGAGCACAACGCGCTGAACGCGCTGGCGGCGCTCATCGTCGCTGAAGCCTGCGGTGTGCCCATCGCCGAGGCGGTGCGCGCGCTCGGCGGCTACAAAGGCGCAGGGCGGCGGTTCGAGGTGCGCGGCGAAGCGCGCGGTGTGCGTGTGATTGACGACTACGCCCATCACCCCACCGAGATTCGCGCCACGTTGCGCGCCGTGCGCATGCGCTACCCGCTCGCAAACGTGTGGGCAGTGTGGCAGCCGCACACATACAGCCGCACCTTGGCGTTGCTCGATGACTTCGCGCGCGCCTTTGATGAGGCGGACCACGTGCTTGTGCTGCCCGTCTATGCGGCGCGCGAACGCCTGGAGGACTTCGCAGGGGCCGCCGAGCTGCTCAACCCGATCGCGTTGGCGCGGCGGTTGCAACACCCTGACGCGCACAACGCTGCCTCGTTTGAGGATGCGATCGGTATGCTGCTCGCGCACGTGCGCGGCGGCGATGTGGTGATCACGCTCAGCGCTGGCGATGGCAACGTGGTGGGCGAGCGCTTGCTCGCAATGCTGCGATGACCGACACGATGCTGGACTGGGCGCAAATTCAGGCGCGCGCGCGGCGCAATGAACCGCTCGCGCGGCACACCACTGCGCGCATCGGTGGCCCCGCCGACTTGCTGATCGAGGTGCGCAGCACAGCAGAGCTGATCGCGGTTGCCCAGCGCGCTGTGGAGCGCGCGATCCCCTTCATCGTCATCGGCAGCGGCGCGAACATCTTGGTCAGCGATCGCGGTGTGCGTGGGTTGGTGATCGTGAACCGCGCCCGCGAGACGCGCTTCGAGGTGCGCGGTGCGCGCGCCCGCGTGGAGGTGGATTCGGGCGTGCAGCTCATGACGCTCGCGCGCGATTGCATCGAGCGCGGCATCGCCGGCATGGAATGGGCGATCGGCGTGCCGGGCACAGTGGGCGGGGCGATCGTGGGCAACGCGGGCGCGCACGGCGCTGACATGGCGGCCTGTGTGCAGATGGTGCGCGTGCTGCGCCGCGACGGCATCGCCGAGTATTGGACGCCGCGCCAGTTGCAATTTGGCTACCGCACCAGCGCGCTCAAACGTTACGCGCCCTCTGAGCGCCCCATTGTGCTCAGCGCCACGCTCGAGCTAAAGCTCGACAACCGCGTCAACCTCGAGCGCCGCGCCGAGGAGTACATCGCCTTTCGCAAAGCTAAGCAGCCGCCCGGCGCAAGCATCGGCAGCATGTTTAAAAACCCGCCTGGCGATTACGCCGGTCGGCTCATCGAGGCGTGTGGCCTAAAAGGCACGCGCATCGGCGGCGCGATGATCTCCGACAAGCACGCCAACTTCTTCGTCAACGCCAGCGGCAATGCAAAAGCAAGCGACGTGAAGGCGCTAATCGATCTCGCGCAGCGCGCCGTGTTCGAGCAGTTCGGCATCTTGCTCGAGCTGGAAGTGGAGCTGATCGGCGACTGGGGCGATGATCTGCCGCAGCTCCGCGCCGACGTGGTGGAGGGATCACGATGACGACGAAACTGCGCGTCGCAGTGCTTTACGGCGGTCAATCGGGCGAGCATGAGGTCAGCGTGATCTCCGCGCAGTCGGTGATGGCGCACCTTGACCCAGCGCGCTATCACGTCACGCCGATCTACATCACGCGCGAGGGCGAGTGGTCGTTGCCGCTTGAGCAGCTACGCACATTCGACGTGGTGTTTCCCGTATTGCACGGCCCCATGGGTGAGGACGGCACAGTGCAAGGGCTGCTCACGCTGCTCAACGTGCCCTTCGTCGGCGCGGGCGTGCTCGGCTCTGCTGTAGGCATGGACAAGGCGATCTTCAAAGACTTAATGCGTGCGCACGGATTGCCCGTGCCGCCCAGCCTCACGGTGCGCCGCCACGTGTGGGAGCGCGAGCCAGAATCGGTGCGGCAGCGCGCCCTAGAGGTGGCTGGTTTGCCGTGTTTCGTCAAGCCTGCGAACCTGGGGAGCAGCCTCGGCGTGAGCAAGGTCAAAACACTCGAGGCGTTCGACGCAGCCATGGAGGAGGCATTTCGCTGGGATCGCAAAGTGCTGGTGGAGCGCGCGGTGCCCCACGCGCGCGAGTTGGAAGTGAGCGTGCTTGGCAACGAGGAGCTGCGCGCTTCCGTGGTGGGCGAGATCATCCCCAGCCGCGAGTTTTACGACTACGCCGCGAAATACCTCGACACAGGTGAGCGCGCTTCGCGGTTGCTCATCCCCGCGCCGCTGCCCGAGGCGCTTGCCGCGCAAGTGCGTGCGCTCGCTGTGCGCGTAGCCGAGATCACCGAGGCGCATGGCATGGCGCGCGTGGACTTCCTCATGGACGGCGAGCGCGAGGCGATCTTCATCAGCGAGATCAACACCATCCCCGGCTTCACGCCGATCAGCATGTATCCGAAGCTCTGGGAGGCTAGCGGCTTGAGCTACGCTGAGCTGCTCGATACACTCATCGCGCTAGCGCTTGAGCGCCGAGGAAAACCATGACGCGCAAACCGAGGTATAAGCGCTTTGAACTCAAAGCGGCTGCGCTTGGGCAGGCACAACCACGCGCTCAATCTCGCAGCGCGACGGCGCGGCGTGTTTTCGTGCTGGCGGTCGTGATGGGCGGACTAGGGCTGCTCGCCCGCTGGTTCACGGGCGACGCTTGGCGCATCCGCGCGGTGTACGTGCGCAACAACGGCGGCGTGCCCATGGAGGCGATCATCGCGGCAAGCGGTTTGTATAACCAGCACTTCCTGCTGCATGATGCGCAACGCGCAGCGGCGGCGATTGAGGCGCTGAACGGCGTCGAGGCGGCGCGCGTCGTGTGCGGCTGGAACGGCCAAGCGTGGTGTGAGGTGCACATCACGCCCTCGGCGCCCTTGGCGCTGTGGGAAGGGCAGCGCCTGCGTGTGTGGAACGACGCTCACGGCTACGTCCAAGTGGCAGAAGGAGAGATCAGCGCGTCTGTGCGCGTGCGCGCCGACGATGCTGCGATCCCGGCGCCCGGGACGCAACTGCCGCCTGCGTTGCTGCGTGCGCTGCAGGAGCTGGTTGAGGTGCAGCCCGAAGTCAGCACCTACGAATACTCGCCACTGTTCGGCATCATTTGGACGCCTGATGGAATGCAACGTGTGCGCCTCGGCGTCGCGGAGTACGAGGGCGCGATGCGCAATAAACTTCGCATGGCGCGCAAAATGTTGCAGCATGTGCGCGCGCGCGGCGTGCGCCCGCTCGTGATTGACGTGCGCTTTCCAGAGGCGCCTTACTACATTCCTTGAAGGAGCGCGCTCGCTATGCCCGAGACCAAAACGTTGACCGTTGTTGACGTAGGCAGCACCAAAGTGCTCGCGTTGGTGGGCGAGTTGGACGACTCGGAGATCGGCTTCACCGTGATCGGCGTTGGGCGCGCGCCATCGCAGGGCGTTCGGCGCGGGCAGGTGGTGAACCTTGCACAGGCGACGAGCGCAATCCGCGAAGCGCTGATCGGCGCGCAGATTTCCTCTGGCGTGCGTCAGACAGAAGCGATCCTCTCGATCAACGGCGCCTCGGTCAGCTCGCGCAACGTCAACGGCACCGCGCCCATCAGCCGCGGCTATCAAGGCGTCACTCAGCAAGATGTCAACCGCGCCCTCGAATCCGCTCAAGCTGTCAACCTGCCTAGCGACCGCGACATTCTGCACGTGATCCCGCGCCGCTTTCGTGTGGATGATCAGGACGGTGTGCGCAACCCGCTCGGGATGCTCGGCTTCCGCCTTGAGGTGGAGGCGCATCTCATCACCATCTCTGAAGTGGTCGAGCAAAACCTGATCAAGTGCGCGAGCGACGCCGGTGTTGCAGTCTCCGAGCTGGTCTTTGCGCCGCTGGCGGCTGCCGAGGCAGTGCTTACGCCTGCAGAGCGCGAAATGGGCGTCGTGGCGGTGGACATTGGCGGCGGCGTGAGTGGCATCACGATCTTCATCGAAGGAGAAGCGTGGTACACAAGCGTGATCGAAGTGGGCGGCATTCATTTCACGAACGACTTGGCACAAGTGTTTTCGTTGCCCTTCGAGACCGCCGAGCGCCTCAAGATTGACTTCGGACACGCCAACCCCAACGAAGTACCCGTTGAGCAGATCTGCGACCTTGCTGGCTTTGGCGATGAGCCGCGTGTGCGTGTGCGCCGGCGCGATGTGGCGGAAGTGCTGAACGCCCGCGCCGAAGAGCTATTCGAACTGATCATCAATGAGATCGCGCGCAGCGGCTACGACGGCTTGCTGCCGGCTGGGCTTGTGCTCACTGGAGGCGCTGCGCTACTTCCGGGCTTGCGCGAGTGCGCCCGCCGCATCACAGAGCGGCCTGTGCGTGTGGCGTATCCGCAAGGGTTGCACGGCTTGGTGGATGCGCTCCAAACGCCTGCTGCCTCCTCGGCAGTGGGCTTGCTGCGCTGGGGAACGCGCGAACTGGCACGGCGTCCTGCGCGTAAACGCTACCCTGGCGAGCACTTCAGCTTGCGCGAGTGGCTGCGCAAATTGCTGCCGTAGCCGTTTGACATTGCCAGTGTCTGCACATACAATCAATTGCGCGCCCAGTGCAAACTCGTGTTGCGATGTTATAATTCCAAAAACTCTCTAAGAGGGCGGCGGAGCAAAAACAATGGTGACACTGCACAGCAGTTTCCAGGAGCGCGACTACCCCGAATCACCCGCATGTATCAAAGTCGTAGGCGTGGGAGGCGGCGGTCAGAACGCGGTGAACCGCATGATCGAGGCTGGGCTCGTGGGTGTGGAGTTCATCGCGATGAACACCGATCTCCAAGCGCTTGAGTTGAGCAAAGCACCCGTTCGCGTGCGCATTGGCGAGCGGACGACGCGCGGGCTTGGGGCCGGCGGTAAGCCAGAAGTAGGTCAGCGCGCAGCCGAAGAATCAGAGGGGGAGATCCGCGAGGTGCTCAAAGGCGCGGACATGGTGTTCGTCACTGCAGGCATGGGCGGCGGCACTGGCACAGGCGCAGCGCCTCTCGTGGCATGCATGGCGCGCGAGCAGGGCGCGCTCACGATCGCCGTCGTCACCAAGCCCTTCACCTTTGAGGGCACGCCGCGCATGCGCGCCGCCGAGGAGGGCATTGAGAAGCTCAAGGGATGCGTGGATACGCTCATCGTGATCCCTAATGACCGCTTGATCGGCCTCACAGATGGCAAGCAAAAAGTCTCCCTCCTAGAAAGCTTCCGCACTGCAGACGACGTGTTGCGACAAGCCATTCAAGGGATCACCGAGGTGATCACGCGCCCTGGCTTGATCAACCTCGACTTCGCCGACGTGCGCTCCATCATGGAAGGCGGCGGTGCTGCGTTGATGGCGGTAGGCGTCGGCAGTGGTGAGAACCGCGCACGCATCGCCGCAGAGCAGGCAGTGATGTCCAAGTTGCTCGATGTCACCATTGACGGCGCGCGCGGCATTCTCTTCAACGTGACCGGCGGTCCGGACCTTAGCCTTCTGGAGGTGACTGAGGCAGCGAACTACATCAAAGCGGCAGCTCATCCAGACTGCAACCTCATCTTCGGCGCCGTCATTGACGAGAACATGGGCGACCAAATCCGCATCACGGTGATCGCCACCGGCTTTGATTATCAGAACGCCCCAGTTCGCCGCCCGATCCGCGGTGTGCAGCCTGCTGAGAGCACTGCCCAAGAAGAATCACGCACCGTTTCTCCGCTCAACAGCACGCTGACTACACGCCGCCTTGACCCGAACGATTTGAACTTGCCGCCCTTCTTGCGCAACCGCAACCGCTGAGCAAAGCCGCGCGCTTTTTAAGGCAGACGGCATTGACTTCTAGCGGAAACGGGGTTAATATTCGCGTCCCTTGTGCCATATATGGCGTTGAGCAAATGTTCGATGCCATATATGGTGTAAGGACAAACAAAGATGCAGTGCCCCTTCTGTCAAGCCGCCACGACAAAAGTGCTCGACTCGAAGAAGGACGCTCAAGGCAGTGTTCGGCGCAGGCGTGCTTGCCAGAAATGCGGGCGTCGTTTCAGCACCGTCGAGCGCGTTGTGGAATCGCTGCCGCTGGTGATCAAGCGAGGCGGTCGGCGCGAAGCATTTAACCGAGACAAGGTTGCCGAAGGGATTCGCATCGCTTGCGCTAAGCGCCCTGTTGCTGCGGCGGACATCGAGCGGTTGGTTGATCAAGTAGAAGCGCAGGTTATCGCGCTCAACAAACCTGAAGTCTCCGCGCGCGAGATTGGCGACATGGTGCTCGAGGGCTTGCGTCGCCTCGACGAGGTCGCCTACATCCGCTATGCCATCGTCTATCTGAACCTTAAAGATCTCGAAAGCGTCAAAGCGGAGATCGAGAAGTTGCTCAGCGAACGCTGAGTGATTTCTTTACCTCGCCTCAGCGTTTTACGCTGGGGCGCTTTTGTCTCACGATTCAGGAAGAGAGGGAGCCATGAAAATCGAACGACGTTTTACACAATCAGGCAAAGATCCATTTGAATCTATTCGCTTTGTCAAGCGCAGCTCCACCATCCGCAACCCAGATGGCTCGGTTGTCTTTGAGATGCAGGATATCTTCGTGCCAGAGCATTGGTCCCAAGTGGCGGTGGACGTGCTGGCGCAAAAGTATTTCCGCAAAGCGGGCGTTCCCTCTAAAACTGTCCGCGTGCGCGAGAAGGGCGTGCCCGAGTGGCTCCAGCGCAGTGTCCCTGCGAAAGACGCAACGTTTGGGAGCGAGACCGACAGCCGTCAGGTTTTTCATCGTTTGGCGGGCACGTGGACGTATTGGGGCTGGAGGCACGGCTATTTTGACACTGAAGAGGACGCGCGCGCGTTTTACGACGAGCTGCGCTACATGCTCGCTATGCAAATGGCTGCGCCGAACAGCCCACAATGGTTCAACACAGGTCTGCACTGGGCTTATGGGATCACCGGTCCTTCGCAAGGACATTACTACGTCGATCCGAAAACCAAAAAATTAGTTGCCTCTGAAGATGCTTACAGCCACCCACAGCCGCATGCGTGTTTCATCCAGTCGATAGAAGACGACCTCGTCAATGAAGGCGGCATCATGGATCTCTGGGTGCGCGAGGCACGGGTGTTTAAATACGGGAGTGGCACGGGGTCAAACTTCTCAAAAATCCGCGGCGAAGGCGAACCTCTCAGCGGCGGCGGAAAGTCCTCGGGCTTGATGAGCTTCCTCAAAATCGGCGACCGCGCTGCGGGCGCGATCAAAAGCGGCGGGACCACGCGCCGTGCCGCCAAGATGGTGATCCTCGATGTGGATCACCCCGACATCGAGCAGTTCATCGAGTGGAAGGTCGTCGAGGAGCAGAAGGTCGCCGCGCTGGTGGCAGGCAGCAAGCTTGCGAATAAGCACCTCAACGCCGTAATGCGCGCGTGCCACGAGTGGGAAGACCCCGCGACGCGCTTCGACCGCAAGAAGAACACCAAGCTCGCTAAAGCCATCGCCGAAGCACGCGCGGCGATGATCCCCGACAACTACATCCTGCGCGCCATTCAGCTCGCGCAGCAAGGCTACACCAGCTTGCAGTTTGCAGAATACAACACCGACTGGAACGGCGAAGCCTACGCGACCGTCAGCGGTCAGAACAGCAACAACAGCGTGCGCGTCACCAACGCTTTCATGCAAGCCGTGCTTGAGGACAAAGAGTGGGCGCTCTATTGGCGCACCGAGCTGGAGAAGGCAAAGCGCGAGGGACGCGCGCCAAAGCCCAAGCGCTTCGTGCGCGCGCGTGACCTGTGGCACAAGATCGCCGAAGCCGCCTGGCAGTGCGCCGACCCCGGCTTGCAGTTCCACGACACCATCAACGAGTGGCACACCTGCCCGAACGACGGCGAGATTCGGGCAAGCAACCCGTGCGTGACGGGCGACACGCTCGTGGCAACCGCGGAGGGAATGCGCCGCATTGACAGCCTGTTGCACGCACCTTTCGAAGTCCAAGGGAGCGACGGTCGGCTTCACAAAGTCGCTCCTGCCTTCTTCACGGGCTACAAGCCAGTGTATCGGTTGCGCACACGCTGCGGCTATGAGTTGAAACTAACAGCCGATCACCCCGTCTTCACCTTGAACCGCGGAGATGTGCCCGCTTACCTGCTCTCGACCAATGACCAGATCGCGCTGGCAAAGCCCAGCTTCGGGAAAGCGCACCTCGATGAGCGGCTTGCCGAGTTCATCGGCTTGCTCGTCGGTGGCGAAGGCGCGGCTGCGGTCACGCTCTCTCCAGCAGCACGGGTCAATGATGGGTTGAAGGAACACGCTCATGACGGTCGCGCGCGCCGCGCAACACACGTCACACAGCCACTTGTCCTGGATGAGGTCAAGCGCTATGCGGTGCTTGATGAGGGCAGTGAGGCGAAGCGCTTCACAGAAGAAGTTTTCAAGCTGGACCGTGACTCGGTTGCAGCCATCCTGCGCGGGTTGTTTACGGCGGACGGCACGGTTGCGAACTACAGCGATAAGAGCCAATACGTAGCACTGGACAGCACCAGCGAGGTTCTGCTGCAACAGGTGCAGCTCTTGCTCTTGGGATTTGGGATCAAGAGCAAGCTTTACCGAAATCGCAGGTCGCTCGGCACCTTGGAAGCCGAGATGCCAGACGGGCATGGCGGGCGGCGGCGTTATCCGGTCAAACAGATGCACAGCCTGCGTATCAGCCGAGACTCCAGGCAACGCTTTGAGCAAGAGATAGGTTTCATCCCAGGAAGCCCCAAGGCTGAGCAATTGGCACAACTCAACCGCGAAGTCGAAGTCGGTGCCTATCACGACGACTTGCACGACGTAGTGGAAAGCCTGGAGTATTTGGGCGTGGAACCCGTGTACGACCTCACCGAGCCGACCACGCACCACTTCGTGGCGAACGGCATCGTGGTTCACAATTGCTCGGAGTACCTCTTCCTCGACGACACGGCATGCAATCTTGCATCGCTGAACCTGCTGCGCTTCTACGACGAGGAAAAGGGCATCTTCCGCGTGGATGATTTCCGACACGCCGTCCGCTTGTGGACCATCGTGCTGGAGATCAGCGTGCTGATGGCGCAGTATCCGAGCAAGCGCGTGGCGCAGTTGAGCTACGAATTCCGCACCTTGGGCTTAGGCTACGCCAATCTCGGCGCGCTGCTCATGGTGATGGGCGTGCCGTACGACAGCGAGGAAGGGCGCGCCATCGCCGCGGCGATCACCGCCATCATGCACTGCCGCGCCTACGCCACCAGTGCCGAGATGGCACGCGATCTCGGTCCCTTCGAGGGCTTCGAGCGCAACCGCGAGGCGATGTTGCGCGTGATCCGCAACCACCGCCGCGCCGCCTACAACGCGCCAGCGTCGGAGTACGAAGGCCTGAGCATCAAGCCAATGGGCATCAAGCCCGAATTTTGCCCTGACTATCTGCTCCGCGCCGCGCGCGAGGACGCCGACCTGATGCTCTCCTTGGGCGAGCGCTACGGCTACCGAAATGCGCAGGTCACAACACTTGCCCCTACGGGGACCATCGGCTTGGTCATGGATTGCGACACCACCGGCATTGAGCCGGACTTCGCACTGGTCAAGTTCAAGAAGCTCGCCGGCGGTGGCTACTTCAAAATCGTGAATCAAAGCGTGCCGCCCGCCCTGCAACGCCTCGGCTACACCGAGGAGCAGGTGGATGCCATCGTGAAATATGCCGTGGGACACGGCACGCTGAAGGGATGCCCGCACATCAACCCCGAATCGCTCAGGGCAAAAGGCTTCACCGACGAAGTGCTTGCGCGCATCGAGGCAGCGCTGCCCAGCGCGTTTGAGCTGCGCTTCGCCTTCAACAAATGGACCTTGGGCGAGGACTTCTGCAAGCAGACGCTTGGGTTCACCGATGCGCAGCTCAACGACCCGCGCTTCGATATGCTCAAGGCGCTCGGCTTCAGTGACGAGCAGATCGCTGAGGCGAACGATTACGTGTGCGGCACGATGACCGTCGAGGGCGCGCCGTTCTTGAAGCCCGAGCACTACGCCGTGTTCGATTGCGCCAACAAATGCGGTAAGCACGGCACGCGCTTCATCGCGCCCGAAGGGCACATCCTCATGATGGGCGCCGTGCAGCCCTTCATCAGCGGCGGCATCAGCAAGACGATCAACCTGCCCAACGAAGCCACCATCGAGGACGTGGCGAACGCCTACATGCTGAGCTGGAAGGTGGGCGTGAAAGCCAACGCGCTCTACCGCGACGGCAGCAAGCTCAGCCAGCCGCTGAACATCAGCGCGGACGACGAAGTGATCGAGGAAGCGCAAGCCATCGCTGAGGAAGTTGCCGCACAGCAGCCCATGCCGCAGACGCAGCAGCAAGTGATCGAGCGCGTGGTGGTGCGCTACCTCGCCAAGCAGCGCCGCTTGCCCAACCGCCGCGGCGGCTACACGCAAAAAGCCAAGATCGCTGGGCACACCGTCTTCTTGCGCACGGGCGAATACCCCGATGGCACCTTGGGCGAGATCTTCATCGACATGCACAAGGAGGGCGCCGGCTTTCGCAGCTTGCTCAACTGCTTCGCCATTGCCGTCTCGCTCGGCTTGCAATATGGCGTGCCGCTTGA
>JAUQQA010000059.1 GCA_030550095.1 Chloroflexota bacterium
GGACCGCTGCGGCTGACGACCGCGGCTGGGAATGAGAGCACGCGCAGGCTATCTGCCGTCCATGTCGGGCACCCCAGCGCGTCTTCCTCTCCGCACAAAGCTCGCTTTTGGCAGTGGTGATGTAGGTCCAGCCATCGCCACTGCCATCATGAGCTTCTTCCTGCTCTACTTCTTCACAGACGTCGCCCGACTTTCGCCCGCAGTCGCCGGCACCATCCTCCTCGTGACCAAAATATGGGATGCTGTTAACGATCCCATCGTCGGCTTGCTCAGCGACCGCATCCACACCCGCTGGGGACGTCGGCGACCGTGGCTGCTCTTTGGGGCGGTGCCGTTTGGGGTTGCTTTCTTCTTGCTCTTCCAAGTGCCGCCGCTCGGCGAAACTGGCAAGGTGGTTTACTACCTCGTCGTCTCGCTCGCCATGGACACTGCATTCACAGTAGTGAACGTGCCTTACACAGCACTCACGCCGGAGCTCTCGCGCGACTACGACGAGCGCACCAGCCTAAACGCTTACCGCTTCGCCTTCAGCATCACGAGCGGCTTACTCGCAGCCGTGCTCCACCCCATCATCGTGAACACCGTTGCGGCAAGCACAAGCTTACAAACAGGGTACGCCATTGCTGCCTTGATTTGGGCAGTGATGTGCACCGTGCCCTTCTTCATCGCTTTCGCCGGAACACGCGAGCAGCATACGCCCGCCGAAGAGGCGCCTATGCCCTTTTTGCCTGGATTACGCTACGTGTTCGCCAACCGTGCCTTTCGCTACGTGACGGGCATTTACCTGCTCTCGTGGCTCGTCGTGCAGACCGTGAGCACGTTGATCGTGTATTACATGACCTACTGGATGCGCCAGCCAGAGGCCATCTCGCTTGTGCTTCTGGCTGTGCAAGGCAGCGCGTTGATATGGCTGTTCATTTGGAGCGCCGTGAGCAGGCGCTTGGGCAAGAAAGGCGTATATCTCATCGGGATGACCGCATGGGTGGTCGTCTCCCTCTTGCTTTTTGCGGTGCAGCCAGATTGGCCGCTTAGCGTGGTGATCGCGCTCGCAGCTTTGGCTGGGATTGGCGTCTCGGTCGCCTATCTCGTGCCCTGGGCGATGCTCCCTGATGTGATCGAGCTGGATGAGCTTCAAACTGGGCGCCGACGCGAAGGCACGTTCTACGGCTTCTTCGTGCTGCTCCAAAAGCTGGGGCTTGCCGCAGGGTTGTTTCTGGTGGGACAGGTGCTTGAACTTGCAGGTTACCGCACGCCGCCGCCCAACGTCACCATCCCCATCGAGCAGCCCGAGAGCGCGTTGTTGGCTATCCGCCTCATGATTGGTCCTGCTGCTGCGCTCGTGCTCATTTTGGGCATGCTATTGGTCTCTCGCTTCCCGATCACAAAGTTCACTCACGAGCAAACACTGCGCAGGCTTGCACAGCACACCGCCTCTTCACCACAGACATGAAGCCTTCCAGATTGCTTAAGGGCATCTATCAGCACTTCGACGCCAACGGCAATGTCATCGCGGATGAACGTTGGCAAGCTGTGCCGCGCGCCGACGGCAGCACGCAGCTCGATAACGAAACGACGCGCGTCGCGCCATTCGATGAACCGCGTAGCGATTCTATGGGACTTACTCTTGACGCGCACTGGCAACTTGTGAAGTTCAGCGTTCACGGCTTGTTTGGTCAGCGCGAATGCCTCGTGCGTCCAGACCCCGAATCGCCCAAGCAGGCAATCATCTGCTGGCGCTACAAGGATGAGATCAACGAGCAGCGTTTGCCCTGGGACGAAACAACCTGGTTGAGCTGGAACACGCCGCTGCTGGTGATGCCGCTCGTGTGGCGACTTAACCTGCAGCCTGGCGAATCGCGCGACCTCACCGTGTACGCACTCGACGCCGTGACGTTCCGCCCCATGCGCACCACGCGCCGCTACCAGCGGCTTGAGGACACAACACACCTCACGCGCTTCGGTGCCAAGCTCCTGGCGCATTACATGCAGCGTGACGAAACAGGCGCGCCATGTGCTGAGTTTTGGTGTGATGAGGAAGGTTTCGTGTTTGAGCACCAGGACTTTGTCGCACAGGTGCGCTACGTGCTCACCGCTGCTAACCTCAAGCTCTTGCCCTAGCGTGGCTCGGTTATGCCTCGGCTGATGGTGTTTCCTCGTCCACAACAAGCCCCATGCGCCGACGCCAAGCGTTGACGCGGTTGACCACCGCCTCTGTGCTGAGGAGGACCCATAGGGATAACCCGAGGAACACAAACAACGGCGTGAAGACCAACGACACCCCCATCAGCAAACCGCCCACCGCAAGCAGCGTCAATGTGAAAAGCGGGTTTGCCCCTGCAACCACAAGCGCGTTGCGCAACGCGATGCGCCAGCGCTTCTCGGTTTGCTCGATGTAAAGCGGCACGATGTAGAAGTTGATCACCACCCAGAACAGCGCCGCAGCCAGCCACGCGCCACGCACCCATTGCACCCAAAACTGCCCGCCAAATGCTGCGCCATACCACCAAAAATTGAGCACGATCAGCGCGATGGCTGTCCCTGAAGCGAGCGCGTATAGCCAAGCTTTGGCGAAATGCTGGCGAAAGGCGCTGAAGTAATGCTCCCAACGGATCGCGTAGTCGTTAGCGATGCGGTGGGCAACCGCGTGCAGCGCCAGCCATGCAGGCGGCCCTGGGACAATCAACACAATGAGAACCAGCGTGACGAGATTCATCAACACAAGGTTGAACATCTCGTCCCACAGGTCCCTGAAGGTCTTGGCGACGACGCGCAGTGCCTCGATCATGCAAAGTGAGATAAGCTCGGCTGGTAGAAGAAACGCGGCGCTTGAAGATAGGCACGCAGCGTCTGCGCAGCCGCGTCTTTAGGCGAGAGCAGCGGCGTCTCCACAGGCCAAGGAATTGCCAAATCGGGATCGTCCCAGCGAATCGCGCCCTCGGCCTCAGGGGCATAGTACGCATCGCACTTGTATTGCACTTCGGCGACCTCGGAGAGCACAGCAAAGCCATGCGCGAAGCCAACAGGGATGAGGAACATGCGCGCGTTCTCCGCTGAAAGCTCAACAGCCTCCCACTGTCCAAAGGTTGGGGAGCCGACGCGCAAATCCACCGCCACATCCCACACGCGCCCCACCGTGCAACGCACCAACTTTGTCTGCGGCGCGCGCATGTCTTGATAGTGCAAGCCGCGGATCACGCCTTTCACCGAACGCGAGTGGTTATCTTGCACGAACTCCTGCGGAATACCCAGCGCGGCAAAAGCGCGGCGGTTATAGCTCTCCATGAAGAAGCCACGCGCATCGTGAAAACGCTGCGGCTCGATGATCAGCAAGCCCTCAATGCGAGTCGGGATGACGCGAAACTGCATGGCGAAGCATGAATAATACCCTGCGCCAACACCTCAATCGTTACAATCGCGCCAAAACCAAACCATGTCCGCACTTCGCATCCTCGCTTCGGCGGTCGCTCTGCTTGCGGTGATCGGCGCTGTTCTTTTTGCTGATGTGTTCGCGCTGCGCTCGCTCGCCCTGCCCGACGCGCTCCAAAACTTCGTCACAGTCTTTCTCGGCATTTTCATCGAGGCGGCGCCGTTCCTGCTGCTTGGCAGCTTGACCTCTGGGTTCATTGCGGAGTTTGTTTCGCCCGAAGATATGGCGCGCTTCTTCCCACGAAACAAAGCGCTCAACGCGCTCTCAGGCGCGCTGATGGGCTTGGCATTCCCCGTGTGCGAATGCGGCGCCGTGCCAGTGGTGCGGCGGCTCTACCGCAAAGGGCTGCCCATATCAGCCGGAATCGCGTTCCTGCTGGCGGCGCCCGTGATCAACCCGATCGTGTTGGCGAGCACATATGCCGCGTTCGGATTCGGTCCTGTGCTGTGGTCGCGGCTTGTGCTCACAGTAGGCATCGCTTTTGCGATCGGCTTGGTGATCGGCACACAGCCCTCGCTCGTGCGCTTGCTTGCGCCGCGCACCTTCGCACCCATCATGGGCGGCTCGATGGAGATGAGCCTACCGCAACGCACGCTCACAGGGCGGGTGCAGTCAGCGCTTGCGGCAGCGGTGGATGACTTTCTCGACATGGGGCGCTTCCTCGTGCTTGGCTCGCTGCTTGCTGCCGGCCTGCAAAGCTTTGTGCCACAGCAGGCGCTAATCAGCATTGGGCGCGACCCACTCTCCTCGGTGGTCGCCTTACAGGCGCTGGCATTTGTGCTCTCAGTGTGCAGCACGGTGGACTCATTCCTGGCGCTCTCGTTCGTCAACACCTTCACCACTGGTTCGATCATTGCGTTCTTGGTCTTCGGACCGATGATCGACCTGAAGAGCAGCGTGATGTACTGGACGGTATTCCGTCCGCGCGTGGTGATCTATGTGCTGATGCTGTCGTTCCTCTTCACGCTGCTCGCAGGCGTTTTTATCAACCTCAATTTGCCATGGTGAAGCACTTTGAAATCCTTGCCACGGACGGTCGTGCGCGCGCTGGCGTGTTGCACACCCCGCACGGTGACGTGCTCACACCAGTGTTCATGCCGGTCGGCACGCAGGCGACGGTGAAAGCCGTGCCGCAGCGTGACCTGCTAGAGCTTGACACGCAGATCATCCTCGCCAACACCTACCATCTCTACTTGCGCCCTGGTGATGAGCTGATCGCGCGGCGCGGCGGATTGCACGCCTTCATGAGCTGGCCGCGCCCGATCCTCACCGACAGCGGCGGCTTCCAAGTCTTCTCGCTCAGCGAACTGCGCAAGATCGACGACGACGGCGTGACTTTCAAGAGCCATCTTGACGGCTCGATGCATCGCTTGACGCCAGAGAAATCCATCCGCATTCAAGAGAACCTCGGGGCAGACATCATCATGTGCTTCGACGAATGTCCGCCGCCGACCGACCGCGAATACAACGAGATCGCGCTTGCGCGCACTCATGCGTGGGCAGCGCGCTGCCGCGAGGCGCATCGCCGCGAGGACCAAATGTTGTTCGGCATTGCGCAAGGCGGCATCTTCCCCGACTTGCGCGAACAATCCGCGCAGTTTCTGACGGCGCTCGATTTCCCAGGTTACGCCATCGGTGGCTTAGCAGTGGGAGAAAGCAAAGAGGACATGCTGCGCGTGCTGGAGTGGATGGACGACGCGCTGCCACACGACAAGCCGCGTTACCTCATGGGCGTTGGCGAGCCGACTGACTTACTCAACGCCATTGCACGCGGTGTGGACATGGCGGATTGTGTACTACCCACGCGCCTCGCGCGCCACGGCGCCGCGTTTACGCACGCGGGGCGCCTCAACCTGCGCAACCGCGCCTACGCCGAGGACGAGCGCCCGATCGATCCCGAGTGCGATTGCTACACCTGCCGCACTTTCAGCCGCGCTTACATTCGCCACCTATTGCACGCTGAAGAGTGGCTGGGGATGTACCTGATGAGCATCCACAACTTGGCGTTCTTGCTAGAGCTGATGCGCCAGGCGCGGCAAGCTATTTCCAGAGGACAATTTGCAGCGTTCGCGCAGGCATGGATCGCGCGTTATCGAGGGAACGCAAGTTAGCTATTCG
>JAUQQA010000060.1 GCA_030550095.1 Chloroflexota bacterium
CAGATGCGCGCCTTTGCCCCAACCCTGCTGCTTGGGCTGCTCGGCGCTCTTGCGACCATGAAGCCGCTCAACGCGCTCTTGCTCGGCGAAAACTACGCGCGCAGCATGGGCGTGAACGTGCGCGCTGTGCGCTGGTGGGTGACGGCAAGCGCTTCGCTGCTCGCAGGCGCGGTGACGGCATTCTGCGGGCCCATCGGCTTCATCGGGATCGCTGTGCCCCATCTCGCACGCGCGCTGTTCGGCACAAGCGATCATCGTGTGCTGATGCCAGCCTTGTTGTTGCTAGGCGGCACGCTCGCGCTGCTCTTCGACCTCATCGCGCAGATGCCCGGCACGAAAGCGGCGCTGCCATTGAACGTTGTTACTTCGGCAGTGGGCGCGCCAATTGTGCTCTGGATCGTGATCCGGCGGCAGCGTTTTGGCAAGCTATGAATGCGCTTGTGACTGATTGGCAAGAAGCACCCCATCGCGCGATGCTGGAGCGACTCGCTGCTTCAGTCAGCCCCGCGGATGGGGATGATGTGTCAGGATGTGAGGGCGTCGCGCTTTGCGCGCGCAATCTCACCACGGGGTACCGCAGCGGCCGCCATGCGCGCGTGGTGCATCGCAGGCTTCACTTTGCGCTCGAGCACGGCAAGCTCACCGCGTTGCTTGGTCCCAATGGCGCGGGCAAGAGCACGCTCATGCGCACACTCGCTGGTTTGCAGCCACCGCTTGAAGGAGAGGTGTGGATCGAGGGCAAGGCGTTGCATGCGTTCTCCGCTACGGAGCTGGCGCGCAAGCTCGCTGTTGTGCTCACGGACCGCGTCGAGGTGAGCTACATGCCAGCGTATGCGCTGGCGGCGCTTGGGCGCTACCCTTACACTGGCTGGGATGGACGGCTGACGCCCGAGGATGAGCAAATCGTTCAAGAGGCAATGCGTGCTGCACGCTGCGAGGGGCTTGCGGCGCGCATGGTCGCTGAGCTGAGCGATGGCGAGCGCCAGCGGGTGATGATCGCGCGCGCGTTGGCGCAACAGACGCCGATCATCTTCCTCGATGAACCAACCGCGTTCCTCGACTTGCCACGCCGGGTCGAGATCATGCATCTGCTGCGCGACTTGGCGCATCAAACAGGGCGCGCGCTGCTCGTGAGCACCCATGACCTCGACCTCGCCTTGCGCTTCGCGGATGTACTCTGGCTGATGGGGCGGGACAGCACGTTCATCACCGGCACGCCAAGCGCGTTGTTGGCGCGCGGCGAGCTGTTGCGCGTCTTCTCAGCCGAAGGGCCCGAGGTGCAACACTACCTGCACGACTTGCATCAGCGCTGGCTGTTGGCGCACACGACGCATGACTAACTTGGCTGAGCCTGTGCCTGTTCTCATCGTTGCTGCGCCGCAGAGTGGCAGCGGCAAGACCACGCTCAGCGTCGGGCTAATCGCGGCATTGGTTGCGCGTGGGATGCGCGTTGCGCCCTTCAAAGTGGGCCCAGACTACATTGATCCTTCGCTGCTCAGTCGTGCGGCGGGACGACCATGCTACAACCTCGATGTCTGGATGCTAGGCGCGGGGGGAATACAAGCAAGCCTTGCCAAGCATGTGCGCGACGCAGAGATCGCCATCATTGAAGGCGTGATGGGCTTGTTCGATGGTCTAAGCGGCGATGAGGATACGGCAAGCACAGCCCACGTCGCACGGCTAATTGGCGCGCCAGTGGTGCTCGTCCTCGATGCCAGCGCGATGGCGCGCACCGCAGCGGCGCTCGTCCGCGGTTTGCGCGAGTTTGATCGCCGTGTGAACGTGGTCGGCGTGATCTTCAACCGTGTTGGCAGTCCAGCACACGCGCGAATGCTGCATGAGGCTGTCATGCGGCACACAGATGTTCGCCCGCTCGGGAGTGTGTTGCGCGATCCCGCCCTGGAGCGTCCCGATCGGCATCTCGGGCTTGTGACTGCGGCGGAGGACAACCCTGCTGCGTGGATCAGCGCGGCACAGCGCGCAGTGGAAGCAAGCGTGGACTTGGATGCGCTGTTGGCGCTCGCTAAACAACATAGCCATGGGGTTTTGCCCGCTTCTCCACCTGAGCGAGGTCAGGCGTGGCGTGAAGAAGCTCGCCCTCTCATTGCCGTTGCCCACGACGAGGCATTCAACTTCATTTACCCCGATAACCTCGAGCTGATCGAAGACGCCGGCGGGCGCGTTGTTTTCTTCAGCCCGCTTACCGATGCGCACTTACCTCAACGAGCAAGCGCGCTGATTTTGAGCGGCGGCTTCCCCGAGCTACACGCAGCGCAGTTGGCTGCGAACATGCCCATGCGCGCAGCGATCCGCCAGGCGGCGCAGGGCGGCATGCCGATCTACGCTGAGTGCGGCGGGTTGATGTACTTGTGCGAGTCGCTTGTTGACCTGCATGGCGACGCTTATCCGATGTGCGGCGTGTTGCCAGGGCGATCAGTAATGCGTGAGCGTCTAACGCTGGGTTACCGAACAGCGGTGGCTCAGCAAAATTGCTGGCTTTGGCGGGCGGGCGAATCAGTGCGTGGGCATGAGTTCCACTACTCGACGTGGCAGACGGATGCACCGCTGCCGTCGCTGTATGCCTTCACGCCGAGCCGCTACCAACGCGAGCCGCGCAGCGATGGCGTGTGCGCGGGCAACGTGATCGCCTCCTATTTGCACTTGCATTTTCTGGCGAAGCCTGAGCTTGCTGAGCGCTTGGTGCGCGCAGCGCGCAGTTACCAAAATCGGCAGAGTGCTTGAGACATGAGCGATACAACAGAACTCTACTCCACTCCTGAGGCGAAGGCGTTGCGCGAGCGCGCTCGCCTCAACCGCAAGCGCAAAGGGCTGGTCATCGTCAACACTGGCAACGGAAAGGGGAAAACCACCGCAGCGTTGGGCATCTTGCTGCGCGCTTGGGGGCGCGGCATGCGCGTCGGCGGCGTGCAGTTTTTCAAACACGAGTCCGCCAAGTTTGGTGAGCTGCGCGCGCTTGAGAAGATGGGCATTACGCTGCGCCCAATGGGCGATGGTTTCACCTGGACGAGCAAAGACATGGACGAGACCCAAGCGAAGGCGCTTGCTGGTTGGGAGGAGGGCAAGCGCATGATCACCAGCGGCGAATACGACATCGTGCTGCTGGACGAGTTCACCTACGTCATGCATTTTGGCTGGCTTGACCCAAATGAGGTTGTCGCTTGGTTGCGCGACAATAAGCCAGAGATGCTCCACGTCATCATCACAGGTCGCCACGCTCCTCAAGCGTTGATTGACTTCGCCGATTTGGTGACCGAGATGAAACAGATCAAGCACCCGCTACAGGACCAAGGCATTTTGGCTCAGCCCGGGATTGAGTTCTAGACAATGACACAACCTCACGCACGTGTCTTGCGCAGCGATGGCAAGTACATCAATCTCGTCCTAAAGACGGGGCACCTCTTCGTGTGCAAGGGCTGTTGCTGCGGTCATGTCGAGCGCGGACACGCGCCCGTGCCCGAGCAGCTCTATCACAGCGAGTGGGAGCGGCGCAAATTGCGCAACCGCGTTCATCTCACCATCGGCGGCTGCCTCGGCCCGTGTCCGTTGTCAAACGTGGTGATGTTGAACTTCGGCGGCACCAGCCTGTGGTTCCAGTCGTTCAACACGGAGTGGCAAGTGCTGGCGCTTTACGACTACATCGAGGCGATGCTTGCTGCAAATCGGCTGTTACCAGTGCCCGATGTGCTGCGCCCGTTTGTCTTCAACTTTTACGCTTGGCAAGCCCGGCAAGACGGGATGCTCGCGTGCGAGAGCGCGCCACCCAGCACAAACGCGAATGAGGTGGTCGCGCCGATCGTATTCCTCTCGCATGCGGACACGGATTTGCTTGCCGTGAACAAGGCGCTTGAGCACCTGCCACCAGATTTCCCCGTTGTGCGCGCGCTGCCGCTTGAGCCACTGCGCCAGCCCGAAGCATACGCGCAGTTCGAGCGTGAATGGCTGCGCGATGCGCAAATCGTCATCGCCCGCGTCGAGGGTGGCTTAGAGAACGCGCCCCAGCTCGAGAAGATCGCCGCGTTCTGCCGTCAAGCCGATCGCGCCCTGGTGTGTGTCTCTGCAATTCGACCTGACCCGCAGTTGGCTCGCCTCTCAACCGAGGCACTCGTTGCGCGTGAGGCATACGCTTACTTGCAGGAAGGCGGAGTGGAGAACGTCGCCCAGCTCTTGCTCTTTCTCAGCGATCATTACCTCGCCACAAGCTACGGCTTCCTGCCGCCGAGAGCACAACCCAAGCAAGGGTTTTATCACCCCTCGCTTGGCGGATTGTGCACGCTCGATGAATGGCGGGCGAGGGCTAACCCAGCGCAGCCCGTGATCGGTGTGATGTTCTATCGCGCGCACTATTTGAGCGGCAACACAGCGTTTGTGGATGCGCTGGTGCAGGCGATCGAGGCACAGGGTGGGAATGCTTTGCCGTTCTTCGTCAGCAGCCGGAATGATCTGGCGGAGATGATCCAAGCGCATAGCTTGGGTGTTGAGCAGCCGCTGGATGTGCTGATCAGCACGGTGAGCTACGACATGTCGCCTGAGGTCGTCGCCCAAGCGCGTTTCCCGATCCTACAAGCGATCACCAGCGGCGAGCCGCGTGAGCAATGGCAGGCGGCCCTGCGTGGGCTTAGCCCAGTGGATGCCTCGATGCACATTGTGTTACCAGAGTTCGACGGGCGCGTCATCACTGTGCCGATCAGCTTTAAGCATGAACGCGCTTACCGCCCTGACGGCGAGCGAGTCGCGCGTGTGGTTCGCTTGGCGATGGGCTACGCACGGCTGCGGCGCAAGCCAAACGCCGAAAAACGCATCGCCTTTGTGCTTACCAACAGCAGTGCCAAAGCGGGCAAGATCGGCAACGCGGTTGGGTTGGACGGTCCAGCCTCGTTGTTGCGCATCTTTGCAGCGATGCAGGAGCGTGGCTACACATTGCGCGATGTGCCCGATACTCCCGACGCCCTAATGCATGCCTTGATCGCTCGCGGCAGCTATGACACTGACTTTTTGGCGGATTTTCAACGGCAACGTGCGCAAAAGGTGCCGCTTGAGCGTTACGCCGCGTGGCACGCCGAGCTGACACCAATCCAGCGCATGCATATGGACGCACGTTGGGGCGCCCCGCCAGGCAAGATGTATGTCCACGAGGGCGCCTTGTTGTTCTCGACACTAGAGCTGGGCAATGTGCTTATCGCCTTGCAGCCGCCGCGTGGCTACGGTGAGAACTCAGAGGCAATGTATCACTCCCCCGACATGCCGCCGTCCTACCAGTACCACGCTTTCTATCGCTGGCTAACGACGCCGTGCGAGGCAGGAGGGTGGGGCGCTGATGCCATTGTGCACATGGGCACGCACGGAACGCTGGAGTGGTTGCCCGGCAAGGG
>JAUQQA010000036.1 GCA_030550095.1 Chloroflexota bacterium
ATCATGTCGTAGGCGTGGTAGCGAGCGGTGTCATCCAGCAGCGAGGTTCGCTTGAGAGGCGGCAGCCGCAGCGACGCACGATGAGCATTGATCAGCTCGACCAGGCGCGCCTCAACGGTGGGGTTTTGAGGAGGCAGCGCAACGACGTTGCAGCCGTCGAACGGCGAAGGCGATTGAGCGTGAAGTGAAAGAGGAGCGACTAATCCAGAGAGCAACGCGATCACAGGCAAGAGCTTAATCTTGGTCCCGCGCATTTTTACCCTCCCGGCCTCATAATTATAGCAATGGCTCTAGAGGCAGGGCTTGCAATGATCGCTCGTAGATCACGCTTCACAATCGCTTGCCGCCCGTGGCTGTGCGAAGCCACAAACTTCAGCGCATCGCTGCGTAGCTGAGATATAATCTTCGGCTCACTTGACGCTTCAAGCGTGTTTGCACTTTCGCACCCCAACGCGCTAAATACGCGCATTTGAGCCATTCACGAGGACGGTGAACGGATGTACAGCATTCCAACCAGCGCCAAGAAGTCTTACGCCCGCTCGGCAGACGTGCAGTTGCTTCAGAGCTTGATCGAAGTGCAGATCGAGTCGTTCAAGCTATTCCAGAACGAGCTGCTGCGCGAGCTGTTCGAGGAGATCTCACCCATCGAGAGCTACAACGGCGAACTGGCGCTCTACTTCCCGGGCAACTACAAGCAAGCGCGGGAGTACGGCTTAACTTATTGGTTCGAGGAGCCGAAGGTCTCCATCGAGGAATGCGTTGAGCGCGACCTCACCTACGGCGCGCCGCTCTACGTTAAGGTCGCCCTGCACAACCGCAAAACCGATGAGCACAAGGTGGACACCATCTACTTCGGCGAGTTCCCGTTGATGACGGAGAACGGCACGTTCATCATCAACGGCACTGAGCGCGTGGTGGTCTCGCAGCTCATCCGCTCGCCGGGCGTGTACTTCGACGCCGAGGAGGACCCCGGCACTGGGCGCCCGCTTGGGCAAGCGAAGCTCATCCCCGACCGTGGCGTGTGGATGGAGTTCGAGACGCGCCGCACAGACTACATCGTGCTCAAGTTCAACCGCAAGCGCACCATCCCCGTCACCATCTTGCTGCGCGCGCTTGCCGCCGTGGACGATGGCGTCAGCGGCGACATTCTCACCAAAGGGACCAACGAGGAGCTGCTTGCGCTCTTCGCCGACGTGGACACAGATCCACTGCACAAGTACCTCGAGGCGACGTTCAAACAGGAGCCCGAATGGTCGAACAAGCCCTCGCGCCCCATTGCGCAAGAGGCACTGGTGGAGTTCTTCCGCCGCGTGCGCCCTGGCGACCCGCCCACGTTGGAGAACGCGCGCAACTTCATCTTGCAGCAACTCTTCGACCAACGGCGCTACGACTTGGAGCGCGTGGGGCGCTACAAGCTTAACCAGCGCCTCGAGCTGGACAACGTCATCCCGCGCACGCATCGCACCATCACCAAGCGCGACATCGTCGCCATCCTGCGCCGCCTGATCCAGATCAACAACGGCGTGTACGGTCCCGACGACGTGGATCACCTCGGCAACCGCCGCGTGAAGACCAACGGGGAGCTGATCCAAAACAAGCTGCGCGTCGGCTTGCGGCGCATGGAGCGCATGGTGAAGGAGCGCATGTCCATGCCGGACAATGATTCGCCTTCGCCGATCAACCTGATCAACATCCGCCCGGTGGTCGCCGCGGTGCGCGAATTCTTCGGCTCGTCTCAGCTCTCGCAGTTCATGGAGCAGACCAACCCGCTGAGCGAGTTGACGAGCAAGCGCACGCTCTCGGCGCTCGGCCCTGGCGGTCTGCGACGCGAACGCGCTGGCTTCGACGTGCGCGACGTGCACCATAGCCACTACGGGCGCATTTGCCCGATCGAGACGCCCGAAGGGCCGAACATCGGCTTGATCGGCCGCTTGGCGACCTACGCGCGCGTCAACGCCTATGGCTTTCTGGAGACGCCCTACCGCCGCGTCAAGAAGACGGTGCCAAACGTCGCCGCGCACACGGAAGGGCGCACCCTGCGCGAGGACGTGCTCGATGAGAAGGGGAACGTGATCGCCGAGGCGGGCACGGTGATCAGCCCAGAGCTTGCCAAGCGCCTCGAGCAGCTCAAACATCTCACCGAGATCCCTGTGCGTCCTTACGTCAGCGATGAGATCGAGTACATGTCCGCCGACACTGAGGATCGCTTCACGTTGGCGCAGGCAAGCGCAAAGCTAAACGAGAAAGGCGAGTTCATCGAGAACCGCATCTCGGTGCGCCGCAACCAAAAGTTCATGTTCGCCAGCCCCGAGCAGGTGGACTTCATTGACGTCTCGCCGAAGCAAATCGTCGGCATTAGCGCCTCGCTGATCCCGTTCGTCGAGCACGACGAAGCCAGCCGCGCGCTGATGGGCAGCAACATGCAGCGCCAAGCTGTGCCGCTCGTCCAGCCCCACGTGCCGCTGGTCGCCACGGGCGTCGAGGTGCGCGCTGCGATGGACAGCGGGCAACTTGTGCTCGCCGCCGAGGATGGCGAAGTGGTCAGCGTCACGGGGCGGCAAATCGTGATCCAAAGCGGCAAAGGGCGGCATGTGTATCACCTGCGCCGCTTCAACCGCAGCAACCAAAGCACTTGCATTGACCAGCACCCCATCGTGGTCAAGGGGCAGCGCGTGAAGAAGGGGCAGGTGATCGCGGATTCCTCGAGCACAGTGAACGGCGAACTGGCGCTGGGGCAGAACGTGTTGGTCGCCTTCATTTCGTGGGAGGGCGGCAACTACGAAGACGCCATCCTCGTCAGCGAGCGCCTGATCCGCGATGACCTTTACACCTCGATCCACATCGAGAAGTACGAAGTGGACGCGCGCGAGACCAAGCTCGGTCCAGAGGAGATCACGCGCGACATCCCGAACATGGGCGAGGAGTCGCTGAAGGACCTCGACGAGTTCGGCATCGTGCGCATCGGCGCCGAGGTAAAGCAAAACGACATTCTCGTCGGCAAAGTGACACCCAAGGGCGAGAAAGACCTCTCGCCCGAGGAGCGCTTGCTGCGCGCGATCTTCGGCGAGAAAATCCGCGAGGTGCGCGACACGAGCTTGCGTCTGCCGCACGGCGAGCACGGCAAGGTCGTGGACGTGAAGGTGTTCGAGCGCGACGAATTCCGCGATCTCCCCGCCGGCGTGCACAAGATGGTGCGCGTGAGCGTGGCGCAGCGCCGCAAACTCACCGAAGGCGACAAGATGGCAGGACGCCACGGCAATAAGGGCGTCGTCTCCAAGATCGTGCCCATCGAGGACATGCCCTTCCTGGAGGATGGCACACCTGTGGACATCATCCTGAACCCGCTCGGCGTGCCAAGCCGCATGAACATCGGGCAAATCCTGGAGACCCACCTCGGTTGGGCAGCACACCGCCTCGGCTTCCGCGCCATCACGCCCGTCTTCGACGGCGCCACCGAAGCCGAGATCGAAGCCGAGCTGTGCCGCGCGTGGATGATTGACCAGGCCTACAAGGAGATCACCGAGCGCGCTTGGCAATACGCCAAAGCAAACAACTTGC
The DNA here is from genome assembly GCA_030550095.1 of Chloroflexota bacterium. Lineage (GTDB taxonomy): Bacteria > Chloroflexota > Anaerolineae > J036 > Brachytrichaceae > DRWP01. Next base: position 3,559 of record JAUQQA010000036.1, read on the forward strand.
CCACCGAGGAGATGCGCGATGAGCACGATGTGCGTCTCGCCTACTTGGCGGAGTGGCTCGACGGCAAGGGATATGACCTCGACCGCGCCATGCGCGATGAGATTTACGCGCGGCGCATCGTGCTGGACGAGTGGCTACGCGAGAAGGGCTACGACCCGCGCGAGCTGCTCGTCTATGAAGACGACACACGCTCCTTCGCCGAGCGAGAGGAAGCCGACCGCAAAGCAGTGGATGCCGCGCTGCGCTTGTGGTTGGAAACCCAAGGCACACCTGCGCCCGCGCTGAGCGGTGATGCCTTGCGCGCGCGCGTGACTGAGGTGAGCTTGCAGACAGGCAACCCGCCGCCTCACCTCGGCAAGATGCGCCTTATTGACGGCAAGACGGGCGAGCCATTCGACCGCCCCGTCACCGTGGGCTACATGTACATCCTCAAGCTGGCGCACCTTGTTGAGGATAAGGTGCACGCGCGCTCAACGGGCCCGTATTCGCTCGTCACGCAACAACCGCTGGGCGGCAAGGCGCAGTTCGGCGGCCAGCGCTTCGGCGAGATGGAGGTCTGGGCGCTCGAAGCATACGGCGCCGCACACACCTTGCAGGAGATGCTCACCGTCAAGTCCGATGATGTGCAAGGCCGCGTGCGCACCTACGAGGCGATCATCAAAGGCGCGCCCATCGAAGAGCCAAGCATTCCTGCTTCGTTCAAGGTGTTGGTGAAGGAGCTGCAATCGCTCGGCATCGCGGTCGAAGCGATCACTCACAACGGCGAGGTTTACAACTTCGGCAAAGAGGAAGAGCGCCGGCAGCTCCCCAAGCTCGGCGGACTCGGCTTGCCTGGCTTGGACGAGCCAGAGTCCTAATGTCCGCACGCTGTGCAGAACACAAAACGCGCCGCTTGGCTTTGTGACAAGCGGCGCGTTTTGCGTGTGGGAGCGCTTCGCCTCAGCGAGAATAGCGCTCGCTCAGATAAACCAGCGTGCGCACGCCGTAACCCATTGCGCCCTTAACGTGATACCCCTTGTTCTCGGCGCTGAACATCATGCCTGCCATGTCCACATGCGCCCATGGATACTCGCCTTCGCCTTCCACCGACCGATAGAGGAAGTAGGCAGAGGAACCAACGCCGCTGAAGCGTCCACCGCTGTTCTTGATGTCGGCGACCTCGCTGCGGATCTTCTCGCCATAGTCGGCATAGAGCGGCAACCGCCAGAGGCGCTCGCCAGCAGCATCGGCGGCGCGCAGCACCTGCTCTGCCCAGTCGTCGCGGTTGGCGAACAAGCCTGCGGCGACGCGCTCACCCAGCGCGATGATGCACGCTCCTGTGAGCGTCGCCAAATCCACCACACCCGCAGGTGCGTAGCGCTTGGCGTAGTGGAGTGCGTCGGAGAGGATCAAGCGCCCTTCGGCGTCAGTGCTCACGATCTCCACGCGCACCCCGCTCATTAGGCGGATCACGTCGCCGGGGCGATAGGCGCGGCCATCGGGCATGTTCTCCACAAGCGGGATCAGCCCAACGACGCGCCGCGGCACGTTGCGCTGCGCTACAGCTTGCATCGCGCCGAGCACAGCCGCTGCGCCAGCCATGTCTGCCTTCATGTCTGGCATGCTCTCGGCGGGTTTGATCGAGAGCCCACCGCTATCAAACGTCACGCCTTTGCCCACGAACACCAACGGCGCCTCGCGTTCCGCATGTTGAGGCGCGTGCTCCAAGATGACGAAACGAGGCGGGTTTTGGCTGCCCTGCGAGACCGCCACCACGCCACCCATGCCTTGCGCTGCGATCTCGGTTTCGTCAAGCACGGTGCAGCGCAACCCCACGCGCTGCGCGAGGTCTTGGGCAAATTCGGCGAAAGCGGCTGGTGTGAGGACGTTCGGCGGGCGGTTGATCAACGTGCGCGCGGTGTTCACCGCCTCAGCGAGGAAGCGCCCGCGTTCAGCGCCTGCTTCGATGTCTGCCAGCTTAGCGGCGTCGAACTCAACCACTAAGCCAAGCGCAATGCGTCCCTCGTCGGGTTCGGCGCGGAACTCGTCGAAGCGGTATGTGCCGAGCAGCGCGCCCTCAACTGTTGCCTCAGCCGCTTCGCGCACCGCCAAGCCGCCAATGCCCGCGCCGTGGACAATGGTCGCAACGCGCCGGCACCCCAACGATTGCGCCTTGCGGAACGCCGTTGCGCTCGCTTGGCGCACACGGTCGAGCGTGAACTCGTTCGCCTTGCCTAAGCCGACCACGATCACACGCGGCGCTGGGATGCGCCCCTGCGTGTACAACACTGCCACCTCGTTGAGCTTGCCCTTGAAGTCCCCGAGGCGAATGAGTTGGCTGATCAACCCCTCGCCTGCATCGCTGGCGCGCAGCGCTGCATCTACGGCGCCGGTTGCGCCGCCAGGACGCTGCACGCCCTCAAACAAGTTGACGATGATCGCGTCGGCATCAACGGCTTGGATGGGGGCGTTGATCACACGAATGTCCATGTGCTGGATTGTAGGCTTGCGTTCTGCCAGAGCACGAACACGCTGCGCCTAGTCGCGATCGGGCAGAACGGCAACGCCGGGCAAGGTCTTGCCCTCAAGGAACTCCAGCGAGGCGCCGCCGCCCGTGCTCACGTGGGTGATCTTGTCGGCGAGGCCTGCTTGCTCAATTGCTGCTGCCGAATCACCGCCGCCCACGATGCTCACTGCGCCCGACTCAGCCACCGCGCGCGCGATAGCAAACGTGCCCTTGGCGAAGTTGGGGAACTCAAACACGCCCATCGGCCCGTTCCAAACGATCATCTTGGCGCCACGGATGATCTGCTCAAACAGCGTGATGGTGTGTGGGCCGATGTCGAGCACGCGCCAGCCTGGCTGCACTTGCCCTACGGTCGCCACGCGATGGTTTGCCTCGTTGCTGAAAGCATCTGCGATCACCACGTCCACGGGCAGCATGATCTTGCCGCTGCTCTTCGCAAGGAGTTCGCGCGCTTGGTCGAGCGTCTCGTTCTCCACCAGCGAATCGCCTAACTCGTAGCCCTCGGCTTTGAGGAACGTGTTCGCCATGCCGCCGCCGATCAGGAGCTTATCCGCCAGCGGCAACAGGTTGTTGATCACTGGCAGCTTATCGCTGATCTTCGCGCCGCCCAAGATCACCACCAGCGGGCGCTCGGGGTCGGTGAACACCTTGCTGAGGAAGCGGATCTCCTTCTCCATTAGGAAGCCCGCTGCCGCCGGCAAGAAGTGCGCCACTGCCTCAACCGAAGCGTGGGCGCGATGGGCGCTGCCGAAGGCGTCATTCACGTACACGTCGCCGAGCGCTGCGAGTTGCTTGGCGAAGTCGGGGTCGTTCTTCTCCTCTTCTCTGTGGAAACGCAGGTTCTCCAACAAGAGCACCTCGCCAGGCTTTAAGGCACGCGCCTGGGCTTCCACCTGCGGACCTACGCAGTCCTCCGCAAATTGCACCGGGCGACCGAGCAGTTGCTCTAGCCGCGCTGCCACCGGACGCAAGCTCTGCGCTGGATCGACGCCCTTCGGGCGACCGAGGTGCGACATCAGCACCACCGCCGCGCCTTGATCGAGCGCGTAGCGGATAGTGGGCAGCGCCGCGCGGATGCGCGTGTCATCGGCGACGGCGCCATCTTTGAGCGGCACGTTGAAATCCACGCGCATCAACACGCGCTTGCCTGCAAGCGAGGGGAAGTCTTGGATCGTGCGTTTGTTGAACACGGCTGTCTCTCCTTTGCGGTCATTGCGGCTGAAAGCGCCGCAATGCAGGGTTCATGATTCGCCGCGCGTCATTCTACCGATCCGCACTGAATTCGCCACTGCTTGGGTGTAGCGACTGCTTCGCCCACACCATCACCACATTCGGCACAGCCGTGAACGAATCCACCGAGGCGCTTGCTTGTGCCCCGCTCATCCACAAGCCCGAGGAGCCGCCGCCATCCAAGTTGAGCGCGCGCCAAATATCCAGCTCGCTCTGCGCGAGATATGCCGCGAGGTCGCGCAAGCGCCATTGCGCGCGCTGCGTCACGCCGAAGAGAACCCGCCCTCGGCGATCGAGCGCGACGAACGTGCGGCGATGACGCACGTCGTTCTCCGGCAGACCCTCCACGGGCACGCCGTCCATCACCAGCATGGGGAACCCTTGCACCGCCTGCGTGATGCGCGGGTCTGGGCGGTAAGGCGTCGTGCGCAACCATGTGAGCGTGGGCGCGTCCTCACGCCACGCGAACATGCCGCCAAAGCCACGATAGCTGCGCCCAAAGCTGCGCCCATCGGCGATCAATAAGCCCATCGCGCGGTTTTGTTCGTCGAAGAACGCGGCGTTGACCACCACATCAGCGCCGCTTTCCTGCTGCCACTGGCGCACCGTGCGCGGCAACTCTGGATCGTAGGCGACGCGAAGCGCCACACGCGCAGGTTCAAGCCGCACGAGCACAAGCACCTCGCGGTGATCGGTCACCCATGCTTCGAGGAGGGTGTATTCGATGCCTGGCGCCTTCTGCCACCACCCTGTAGGCGGCTTCGTCTGTGTCGGCGCTGCGGTTGGCAGCGCGGGCAGCGGCGCGTTCAGCGTGATGCTCTGAGGGCGAGGCTGCGCCGCGCTACAAGCCGACAACGCGAACGCGAGGCTGAGCACGAGGGCTGAGGTACGCCGCATTGTCACGCGCGCGCCTCGATCACAAATGTCGGCACTGTGCTGCCCCCGCCGGCGGTCACGTTGAGCAGCGCTGCCGTCGAGAGGCGCGTGAGGCAACCTGAGGCGTAGGCACCTTGCCAGATGTACGGGTTGGTGTCCAGCCAGCGGTCGAGGAGATGCAGCGCGCCGTCGGCGTAGCTTGGGTACGGTTCGGTCGGCACGGGGACACGCGCCTGCACCACCGTCGGCTGCGTCAGCGCCTCGCGTAGCGCCTGCTCCCACTCCGCCTGCGACACCATCCACCCTAGCACAACGCCTTTGCCGCCGTATTCGTCGGCGGGCTTGAGCACGAAGCTCTCTCTGTGCTCGGCGACAAACGGCACAAGGTCGATCGGCTGACCGTCGTAGAGCGTGCGCCGCTCCTGCACGACGCGCGTCCATGGGATGTAGCGTTGGATGGCGTGCTGCTCCTCGGCGGAGAACATCGCGGCGTTTTGCTCGTCGCTGAGCACGGCGAGGCTGGTCTTGCGGTGCAGGATTTTGCAATGAAACGGGTTCACCATGCACACCGCGCGCTCGCGCACCGCGCGCACAAGTGGGCTGTTCATCCCCTCGCGTGTGATCAGCTCGCTGATCAGCACGCGTTTGTACACGAGGTGCACAGGCTCGCCGTTGATGAACAAACGCCTGTTGTGATAATCGCACGCGCGTGGGTCGGCAATCACACATGCAAAGCCCATCGTCTGCGCGTAACGTTGAAATTCGAGGAACTCTGCGCGCGTCGGCACATCGTCCCAGTCCAAAATCGCAATGCGCGGGCGCTCCACACCGCCCCACTCAGCGTAGCTTTGCAACAGCGCGTTGAGCACGTGGTGCTTGTGTGGGATGAGCGGGTTGATCTCGTAGTGTTGCTCAAAGCGCCGCATCACGGGCAAGGTGAGCATGATCTCGGCGAGGGCGTCGTGATACGCGCCGCCGGCGGGCGTCTCGGCGTTGTATTCCGTGCAGCGCGGCACGCCATCGGCGAAGAACGTGTCCATGCGCGCGGTGGGGCTGCTCGCGCGGTAAGGCATGGGGTCTTGGATCAGCACCTCTTCCCAATCTGCCAAGCGAAACTGAGCGCGAAACGCAGCGTCTTGCAAGGCGCGCTCGTGCGCTTTGCGAAACGCTGGCAACAGCGCGTGCATGGCCGCTTGCAATTGCCGATATTGCTCGGCGGTGAGAAAGCGCGGGCGCAGCACGGTGCAGATCGGACGTTCGCCAAAGGTCAGCCCGCGCTGCTGCTGGAGGGTGTCCAGAACGCCCTGACATTCAGCGGCGAGATCGCCTTCAGCGAGCCAATCATGGTAGCGGGCGATAGCAGTTTGCAGGTCCGTCATGAGGCTACCCCTTCATGCGTGGGTATGATGATTGTAAGACGCAGTGAGGTAATCGAACGTGTGAACACGGAGAACCATCGCGCGCGCCGCGAGCGTTGGGTCGCGGCGCTTATCGTGATCGCAGCCTGCACCGCAGCCGCGTTGCCGCTGTGGATGGGGCCGGGCGTTGTCAACACGCGTGCAGGCGGCGATAGCCCGTTCCTGCTTGTGCGCACCTTCGAGCTGGCGGAGAACCTGCGCGCGGGGGTTTTCCCAGCGCGGTGGATGCCCAACGCGGCTTACGGCTTTGGCTACCCCTTTTTCTACTTCTACGCAGCGTTGCCCTACTACCTTGCGGCAACGATGGTGGTGCTCGGCGCCGATTTGCTGTTTGCGATCAAGCTCACGCAGACGCTGGGATTTTTGCTCGCAGCGTGGGCGATGTTCCGCCTTGCGCGGCGATGGCTCAGCCGCAGCGGCGCCGTGCTCGCCGCCTGCGCCTACACCTTCATGCCGTTCCACCTCGTGAATGTGTACGTGCGTGGCGATGCGCTCAGCGAGTTTTGGGCGTTTGTGTGGTTCCCGCTGATCGCCGATCGGATCGCTGGCGTCGTGATGCAAGAGCGCGGCGCAGCGTGGTGGCTCGGGGGAACGCTTGCGGCGTTGGCCCTCACGCACAATGTGAGCACGTTGCTCTTCGCGCCGATTGCGGCGCTTTGGGCACTCGGATTGCTCGCAACGCTGAGCACGTGGCGTTTGCGCCTTCAACGCGCCGCTGTGCTTCTCGGGGCAGGGACGCTCGGGCTTGGGCTGAGCGCGTGGTTTTGGCTGCCTGCGCTCATGCTCATCCCACACGCGCAGCTTGGTGATCAAACAAGCGGCTACTTTTACTTTGCCAATCACTTCCGCGCAGCCGATCTCGTGCAGCCAAGCCTTGCGTTCGACTACAGCCTTGCGGATGGACGCCGTGCGTTTGCAATGGGGCTTGTGCCCACCCTGCTTGTGGTGAGTGGTGCCGCGCTCGGCGCTCGAGGCATGGCACGCGCTGGACATGCGACCGTATGGGGATTGACGAGCGCGCTCTTCGTGATCAGCACATTTTTGATCACGCCGCTCTCCGCGCCTATCTGGGAGACGGTACGACCGCTGCAATGGGCGCAGTTTCCGTGGCGCTGGCTCTCAGTGCAGAGCCTGTTCGCCGCACTGCTCATCGGCGGAGTCGGCGGCGCGCCGCGCGCAGTGTTGCGCACTGAGGTTGTGCGCAGCGGCACGTTTGTCTCAGTGCGCTCAGCGCTTGTGGATGCGCCTACGGCGCTTTGGCGCCGCGTCGCAGCGCTCGCGGCTATCCTCGTTCTCGGCTGGGCCGCGCTCGCCCAACTCCCAAACGCGCGCCTCAACCTGCGCGCTGAGGACGTGAACGCACAAAGCCTTCAGCTCTACGAGTGGTACTCCGGCAACATCGGCACCACCATCCGCGCCGAGTACCTCCCAGCAGCGGTTCAGCCGCGCCCCTACACCGGCTTTCCGCTCCTGAGCCGCCCGCCGCAGGTGGTGCCGCTTGAGGCTGCACCTCCGGAAGCTGTGCGCTCGGAGCGCCTTGCGCACAACCCTAACGTCGAGACATGGCGCGTGGAGCTTGCGCAAGCAATGCAGGTCGCGCTGCCGATCTTTGTGCTGCCGGGCGCGCGCGTGCAAATTGACGACGCGCCGCCTCAACCCGCAACGATGTCACCTTCGGGCTGGGTGCAGGTGCAGCTCGAAGCCGGCGCGCACGTGATCACTGTGTGGCGCGCGCCGCTGCCCATCGAGCAGTGGGCAAACGGCATCAGCGCCGCGAGCGCAGCTTTCGCCGCGGCGTGGGGCGCGTGGCTGCTTCTCAAGCTGCCGCGCGAACGCCGCCAGCGCCTTGCCGTGCGCTCGCTGCTCAGCGCGTTAGTGCTCGCAGCGCTCGCTGGCGCTGGGCTTGCGCGCACGCGCGCCGCCCCAGAGCCGCCACCATTACAAGCGCTCGATTTCGAGCAACGCCCGTTTCCGCATCGTGGGCCTGTGCACTTCGGCGAGGGCGTTGAGCGCTACACGCTCGTTGGCGCTGCGATCGCGCCGAGCGTTTTGCGCGCAGGCGAGCCGTTCACGCTCACGCTGCGCTGGCTGAATGATCGCGCACCGGCAGGGATCACCGTCACGCAGGAGCTGCCAATGGGCGGCGCATTCCTCAACGTGTTTCGCTACGCGCGTGAATCGCGCGCCGCCGACCCATGGCAAAGCCAACACCACGTCCTTGCGGAAGCGCTGCCAGGACCTTTCCTGCTTGTCGTGCAGGCACACAACGCTGCGCAGCGCACACTGCCCGCATTCACCGACGACGGCGAACCGCTGCGCGCGCCGTTGGCGGGCGGCACTGTAGCAGGAATGACGCTCTACGTGGGGCAGGTGCGCGCACCTACAGTATCTGGTGCCGATGATGAGGCTGCTCAGCGCAATCTCAACACGCCTGTGCTGCCGCTAGTGGCGCTTGATTGGTTCATGCCTTCGCACCATGAGGCTTGCTTCCGCCCCACTTGGCGCTGGGCAACACACTTAGCACCCATCGGCGAGGCGTTTCAGTTCTCGTTTCGGCTGTACGATGCTTCAGGTCAACGGCTCGTCCAAGCCGACGCGCAACCGCAAGGCGGTTTGATGCCCACATGGGCGTGGCTGCCTGGCATGCGCGTGCCCGATAGCTATTGCGCCCAGGCCGATCGGCGCATCGCGCTGCCGTCAGGCGAACCCTACACCCTCGAGGTCGTGCAATATCGCCTTGCGACGCGCGAGGAACTCGGACGGCTTTCCTTCCGCGGCGAGAGCCAAGACGTTGGAGGACTGCATGTGCTGCTACCGTAAAGCGTGGCTTGCCGTGGTGATGCTTGTGCTTGTCGCAGCGTGCGCGGCGCCGCGCCCCGCTGTGAAGATCGCGCTTGTAGCGCCTTTTGAAGGGCGGTGGCGCCACGTGGGCTACGATGTGTTCCCCGCCTTCCGTCTCGCGATCCGGGAGCACGCGCAACGTCTCTCGCCCGTTGCCGTCACGTTCATCGCGTTCGATGACCGCGGCGATCCCGAAATGGCAACGCGCGTTGCGCAGCAAATTGTGCGTGATCCCGAAGTGGTGGGCGTGATCGGCCACTTTGCATTGAGCACCACACTCGCTGCATTGCCTGTTTACACCCAAGCAGGCATGCCGTTGCTCGCGCCTCACACGCCCGCAGACGCGCTCCCCGCGCACCCCCTGGTGTTTCGCATGGGTCCCTCGCGCCACGACGCGCCGCAGCACCACGACGCCACACCGTGCGCTGAAGTGCGCCGCGCGCTGCCGTTAGGCACGCCGTTCGGGGCATGTGTTGGCGACGCCCCCACACCGCAGGCATTGCCCGCTGCACACCGCGCGCTCGCCGAATTCACGCGCCTCTCGCTCGGACCACAGCCGACGCCTCGATCCATCGTGGGCTACGACGCCGCGCAGGTGCTGCTGGCAGCTATTGACGCTGCAGCCCAACGCCGCATCCCGCCCACACGTGACGACGTCGCCGCAGCGCTGCGCACCGTGCGCCATGTTGGGTTGCTAGGCACCATCACGTTCGACGCTGAAGGACGCTGGCGCGAGGCGCCAACATGGGCATTTGCGCCTTGAGCTCAGAACTGTCTCGCTCCAGCCTCTCGCACTCGCGAGTGCTACCCTAGGAGAAACGGCAAAACAACCCGGTTGAATTCTTCTGGCTTCTCGCGCTGGAGCCAATGACCGCAATCAGGAATGATGTGCAAGCGGGAGCCATTGATGCGCTTGTGTGCTTCCTGCGCCCATGCGAGAGGCACAAGACGATCTCGTGCGCCGTGCACAATCAACGTCGGAACATGTAGCTTTGGCAGCTCGTCAAGGTACACTGTCCGCAACCCGTCCCACTGAGCCTCATTCTTTTGGAACAAACTGAACGCCTTCCCCGCGTTGGGCTTTTGAAGCTCCATCCACACCTCCTCCACAAGCGACTCGGTTACCCGTCGCGGATCACCAAAGATGCCCTGGAGGGAGCGGCGAACAAGGAAACGGCTGCGCCTCAAAACAGACCACACGACGGTGTGGAACAGCGGCAAGCGGACGAGCAGGAAGGAGAGCTTATGAAGAGGCGCTGTTCTCTGTAAACCGTAGCTCGCTACCAACACGAGCTTCTTCACGACCTCAGGGTGCCTCAAGGCGTACCCCAGTGCGATAGCACCTCCCAGCGAGATACCGACCAAATGCGCCTCCTCAATGCCAAGCTTTTGCCTGAAACCCTCAAGCACACTGATGTAGTAGTCCACACTTGGCTGAGCCTCACTCCACCCGCTCTCGCCATAGCCAGGCCAATCTAGAGCAAAGACGCGGCAATGGGGCGCTAGGGCTTCGATCACAGTTTGCCAAGACAAGCGCGCCGAGTCTATGCCGCCCCCATGGAGCAAAAGCACAGGCGTGCCTCCTTCTCCTGCGCTCAAGTAGTGGATGCGCACTCCCTGGACCTCGGTAAATTGACTTTGGATTTCCATCGCTCAGCCCGAAAAATTGTCGTGCGGGCGACCGCCAGGCACATCGTGGTTGGCACCTCTGCGGAAACAACCCTGCAGAGAGGCGGCATACTATAATCTCGCTCGCACAACACTCACGATGTCCGAGAAAAGCCTTCGCGTTCTCATCGCCGACGACGAATCCATCATTCGCATGGGGCTGCGCACCATCCTCACCGAGCTTGGTCACACGGTGCTTAGCGCAGCGGACGGCATCGAAGCCGTCACCCTCGCGCAGCGGGAAGATCCCGACATCGCGCTGTTGGACATCCGCATGCCGTTCCGCGACGGGTTAGAGGTCGCTGCGGAGATTTTGAAGCACCGCCCCATCCCCATCATCATCCTCACCGCCTACAACGAAAGCGCGCTGCTCGAGCGCGCCGCAGAACTGCCCGTACAAGGCTATCTGGTGAAGCCTGTGAAGCGCGACGACCTGATCGCCACCATGCGCGTCGCAATTGCGACGTTTAACCAGCAGCGCCAACTAGCGCAGAAGGTGGACGAACTCGAGGAGAAGCTCACAGCGCGCAAGCTGATCGAGCGCGCCAAGGGTGTGCTCATGAAGCACGGCATGGGTGAAGAAGAGGCGTATCACCACATCCAAATGACGGCGCGCTCGCGGCGCACCACCATGAGCAAGATCGCACAAGAGATCATTGACCGCGCCTTGAGGAGCGGCGAGCTGCGTCATTGAACGCGCTTCAGCGCGCGCAGCACGCGCAACATGTCCTCGGGCAACGGCACGCGCACCACGACACGTTCCCCTCGCGAAGGGCTGACGAATGCTAACGCGGCAGCGTGCAACAGGTGCCGCGGCATGAGCTGGCGCGTCAGTGGGTCTTTGCGCGCACCGTAAACACCATCGCCCACAATCGGAAATCCAAGCGCGGCAAAATGCACGCGCAGCTGATGTGTGCGCCCGGTGATCGGCTGTGCCCTGACCAGAGCGTAGGTCTGCGCGGGATCCTCGCGGCGCACGAATTGCGCCACCACCGCGTAGTGCGTGAGCGCGGCGCGACCGCTTGGCACCACCGCCATCCGTTGGCGCTGCCGCGGGTGGCGACCAATGGGGCGATTGATGCTGCCCCGCGTCGGCTGCACTGCGCCCACACACAGCGCTAGATACACTTTGCGCACCTGACGCGCCTTGAACTGCGCCTGCAACGCTCGATGCGCGGCGTTCGTCTTGGCGACGATCACCAAGCCGCTTGTCTCCTTGTCCAGTCGGTGCACAATGCCTGGGCGCAGCGGATCACCCACCTCGGCGAGCGCAGGGCGGTGAAAGAGGAGCGCGTTGACCAACGTGCCGTGCCTTTGCCCTGCGCCGGGGTGCACAGCAAGCCCAGGCGGCTTGTTCACCACCAACACGTCCTCGTCTTCGTAAACAATGGTGAGCGGCAGCGGCTCCGGCATGGGGTGCGTCGGCTCTGGATCGGGCAGTAGGACGCGCACACGATCCCCCGCGCGCACGCGCAGGTCTGGCTCTGTGCAAAGGCGATCGTTGACATGCACATGCCCCGCTGCGATCAACCGCTGCACGGCGCTGCGGCTTAACACGCCCAACGCTTGCGCGAGCACCTTGTCGAGGCGCCCCTCTTGGGTGAGCGTCACGCTGCGCGTTTCCACCGTTGCCTCATCCAGCACGTTCTCCGCGGTACGGCGCGGGCACCAACCGCAACGCAAGCCAACGCTTGAGCGGCGCGTAGTGTTTGCGATAGTAGTGTTGGCGGCTTTGCCACTTCAGGCGCTCGGCGCGGGCGCTGGCTTGTTGGCTGCTGGCACCGCCGTAGTGCGTCACCACCGCCTGCGGCACACACCACACTTCCCACCCCGCGCGCTGCATCCGCACCGCCCAGTCAATCTCCTCACAATACAGCGCAAACGCCTCGTCGAGCAAGCCAACCTCGCGCACTGCTGCGACGCGCGCGAGCATTGCTGCGCCAAGCGGATGCCCCACGCGAAACGGCGCGCCTTCGTATCGCTGCGGCGCATACCGACCGTCTAGCCAAGTGTTGCGGAATCGCCACAACAGAGGTTGCGTCTCCAGCAGCAGCTGCACCAACCCAGGCAATGCAAAGGCGCTGTGCTGCAAAGAGCCATCTGGGTTGAGCAACTTGGGTCCGCACAACCCACAGCGCGGATGCGTGCGCATGAAGTCCAGCAGCGCCTGCGGCGCGTTGGGGTGCACCACCGTGTCGGGATTGAGCAGCCACACGTATTCCGCCTCGCCCTCGTCCAACACGCGGCGCAGCGCAAGATTGTTCGCGCGCGCATAACCGAGGTTCTCGCGGTTGGCGATGAGCTCCACTTGCGGGAAGGCTGTGCGCACCCACGCCGCTGTGCCGTCCGCAGAGGCGTTGTCCACCACGATGATGTGCGCCGCAAGCTCGCCGAGCGCCTCCGTGAGTGAGCGCAGGCACCCTTCGAGCAAGGGGCGCACGTTCCAAGCGACGATGATGATCGCCAGCGTGTGGCTCACGGCTCTACGAGCGTAACCAAGATCGGCGTGACGTAGCTGTTGATTGGCGCGATCTCCACTTGCTCCTGGATCAGCGCACCCCAAATGCGAAATGGGTTGCGCGGCGGGATGCGGTCGAGCACGATACAGCCGCGCACCACCACCTGCTTGCCCGGCGCGAGGTAATACAGCTTGACGCCGTTATGCTCCACCACGTCGAGGTCCTCAAGCGTGCCCACCGCCCAGCGCCACGGATGATCCTCGCCCGTGTTGGTCTCGTAATTAATGCCAACGCGCCACACACCTGGCTCTTCGGGGTAGCCCTTGGTGTAGCGGTTGGTGTGCATGGTGTAGCAATCGTTTGGATCGAAAGGACCGGCGGTGCGAATGGGCGTGTTCCCCACGTTGCGCACCGTCATGGTGAAGTAGAGCGTATCGCCCACCTTGAGCGTCAGCTCTGGCGTGCGACCCACACCAGACCACTCGATGCCGTTGCCATTGGGCTGGATCACGATCTCCGCCATTGGGCGGCCGCTGTCGCGGATGGTGAGTGGGCGCGTGAGCACATCGCGCTGCCCAACGCGATCCTCAAGCTCAGCGACGATGACATACTCGCCATCTGGCGGCGGATCCGCACCGAGGTTGATGCCACCATCGTAGTCGTAGAAGTAACGCCCTGGCGGCAGCTCATCTTCATCGAGGATTTGGCGCACGCCCTCTTGCCGCGGCACATCGTAGCGAAAACCATCGGGTCCCGTGACGTACACGCGCAGGCGCCCCGTCTTGTTGGTCACCACATTGATGTACACGTGATCCTCGATAGCGTCGCGGTTTGGCGTGAACGTTGTCGTGGAAGTGGTGAACTCGAGGAGCTTCGGCGCGACGCGCTCGCCGTCTTGCACGCGCAACGTGCCGCTTCGGCTCGCGCGGCGACCATCTTCCGCGACGGCTTCGACCGTCCAGGTGTACTCCCCATCAGGCAACACGCGCCCCTCAGCGATGCCGTTGAACAACATCTCGTATGGCACGGGGCGCGCGGGGCGCTCAACGTTCTCGCGCACGATGTAGCGCCGACCTGCTGCATCAGTGAGGTAGATCGAGACGCGCGCCGGCGCGGTGAGGCGATAGCGAATCCACGTAAGGTCTTCCACGCCGTCGGCGTTGGGGCTAATCACCGACGGCTCAACCGAGGCATCGGCGAGCAATGCGGCATCAGTTGCAGCGCACGCCGCGCTCATCACCACCAGCGCCGCAAGCATTGCAACACGCAAACGAGCCGGCATCAGACGCAGCAGTATAGCAACGCGGTCACGCCGCGCGCGCTGTGCCGCGCCACAAGCGCCACAGCGCAGGCGCGGCAAAGACGCCCATCGCCACGAACACCGCTGCCGCCACCCCTGCACCGCCCCAGAACAAAAGATTCGCCATGCTCTCACCGATCCACACGATCGCATACGCGACGACGGGCAACGCGGCGTGGTCAAAGCGCTGCGGCGCAGGCACACGGTCGAGCCAAACCCAAATGAGGTAAATGCTGAGCGCCGTCACAAACCAGCCGATGAAATTGCTCAGCGGAATGCCGAAGTAATTCAGCGCACCTGGCGCTGCCCACACCCACGCGCCATCCGCCACCATGCGCGGGTCGAGGCTGAGGTCCCAAGTGGTGATCGCGGCTGCCGCGAGCGGCAACCGCGCCCAACGCCCAAGCGTTTGAGCAAGCACGCCTGCCGTCACCCAGGCGGGATACAGCATCATGAACCATGCCAGCGGGATGATCGCCGGCACCTGACCCAACAGCTTAAACCCGAGAAGATCGGTATATGCGTAGCTGCCGAAGATCAGCCCCTGCGTGCTGCCCAAGTATTCAGCAGCAAACGCCAACCCGAGCGCGCTCAGCAACATCCCCGTTGTGCGCCAGACGCCGCGTGATTCCACGCTATGCGACAGCGCGAACACAAACAGCAGCCCTGCCGTGATCCAAGTCGCTGCGCTGAGCAACAGGGTCTCACCAGCAAGACGCAACAGCGCGTACGCGGGCATGCTCAGCACATACGCAAGCAGCAACAGCGTGGAAGGGCGCAACGTCGTGCGTAGGCTGAGGGCGATGTACGTCAAGGACGCAGCCGTTGAACGGTCCATAGAATGCGCGGCAAGCAGCGCAGCTTCTCGCCAAACGTGAGATGTGCGCGCCGCGTGAACACATCGAAGTCATTCGCCTCGATCTTGGTGAGGATCTCGCGGTAGAGCACAGCTGCCGCAGCAACGGCAAATCGCCCTTCGGGCCTCAACAACGCCACGGCTGGCAAACTTTGCGCGTAAAGCGCACGCGCACGCGCGATCTCGAAGCGCATCAACGCGCGAAAACGATCATCCACGACGTGATTCCACAGATCGGCTTCGGTGTAGTCAAAACGGCGCAGGTCTTCTTGAGGTAGATAGATGCGCCCGCGCTGCAAGTCCTCACCAACATCGCGCAGGATGTTCGTGAGCTGCATTGCGACGCCGAGGTCGATCGCAGCCGTGCGCGCGCGCGCATACGTCTCGGGCGAGTTGTCCACTAAGCCGATGACGTGCATGCTGATCAGCCCAACCGTGCTGGCGACGCAGTAGCAGTAGCGGCGCAGCGCTTCCCATGTCTCATAGCGGCGGATGCTCAAGTCCATCTCGCAGCCGTCGATCAACTCTTCAACGTACTGCTGCGGCACGCCGTATGCTTCTCGCACAGCGGACCATGCGGCGAGGACTGGGTTTTGTTGTGCTGCTGCCTCAAGCCGCGAAGCGACGCGCCACGTGGACAAACTGGCGCGCGCTTCCGGCTCGGTCTTCATCAGCACATCCACCATGTCGTCCGTGGTGCGGCAAAATGCATAAAATGCGCGAATGGCGCGTCGCTTAGGCGCGGGCAAGAAGCGGGTGCTGAAGTAAAAGGTCTTGGAGTGATCGCACGTGATCTCATCACAGAGCTGATAAGCGCGCTCGAGCGAGAGCGGGAGTTCTGCAGGGCTCGATGCGGTGCGCCATTTGAGCGGCTTGATCATCTCGTGCCTCTTTCCCGAAAAGCTTATCCTGCAACGGCAACGTCAGCTAGAAAGGGCGCGGAACTGGACGAGGACCAAACAGGGTGTTGGGAAGACGATGTCAATGGGTGCCTCACACATGCGCTTGTCCTCCTTCACATGCTACATCATGCATTATCGGCTCGTTTCGCAAACACGCGACCTCAAAGCGGAGGCCGCGCCAATTCTCGCAGGATGAACGCAGCAGCACACCTTGTGCACAGGCTGCTTTAATGCGCCGAGCCTCCCCAACGGCACCGCTCGTAAGCTGAAAAGGTCGCCGTGCTAGAATTTTGCAAACAGTGGCGCCTTATTCCGACCTGGCTCGACAGCTCCGCGCAGCACGTGAGGCGAGAGGGCTATCCCTAGAGGACGCAGCGCGTATGGTGCGCATTCGCAAGCGCTACCTCGAAGCGATGGAGCGTGGTGATTTTTCGCACCTACCTGAGGGCGCACCTGCGCGCGGCTTTGTGCGCAACTACGCGCGCTTTTTGGGGCTAAACCCTGAGGCTGCCGTTGCCGCGCTCGAGGCAGAGATCGGCGTGCCTGTGATCTTGCGCGAGGCGCAGCTTCCGCCGCCTGAGCGACCGCGCATGACTTCGCGCTACACGCAGCTTGAGCCGCCAGGTGCGCGTTGGCGCGGCGCCTTGCCCGACGAAACAACCGCCGAACTCGACGCGCTTGCGCTCAACGAAGAACAGCACAGCGCAAACAATGGGCTTGTGCCTACACCCCCAGACGCCGCTAGCCGGCTCCCCAGCGCCTGGCGTTTACGCCCCGCCTCAGACTCAGGCCCGAACGGGGCACAACGCCTCCCTAGGTCGCCTCACCTGCGACCTCTCTCCTCGCCCAAACCAAGCGCGCATTCGAGCACATGGCTGCGGCGCGCGCTGCGCATGTTCGCTGCGATCACCATCGTCGCCTCAGCGGCTGGCTTGCTGCTGCCTCGCCTCAGCAGCGTGGTTGAAACTCTCAGCAATGCAGCGCGCCCAGCTACGCCGAGCACAGCCGCCCCCCAAATCATTCCAGCCTCAACCCCTGCCGCGGCAACGACACGCCCCACACCCACCTCGGCTGCACCAAGCGCAACCACTCCCAACCTCGCAGGCATCGTGCAACTGGTGCTCGACGTGCGCGAGCGCGCCTGGATTCGCGTGCGCGCTGATGAGCGTGTTGTGTTCGAGGGCTTCTTGCCGCTTGGCCCGAGCGCACCCTTCAACGGCAAATCAGTCGCCATCGAGACCGCAAACGCGGGCGCGTTTGAGATCATCTTGAACGGTCAGCGCTTGGGCGTGCTCGGCGAGCGCAACCAGACGGTGCGCCGCACCTGGACAGCGCAAACGCCCTGAGGATTGAAGATGCCAAACCGCCCCGCTTACTACCTGCTTTCGCTTGGCTGTTCCAAGAACACGGTGGACTCTGAGAGCATGGCGCAGCTGCTCGATGCTGCGGGCTATGTGAGCGTTGAGAAGCCGCGCCAGGCAGACGTGCTGATCGTCAACACGTGCGGGTTCATCGGGCCTGCACGTGAAGAAAGCGTGCGCCACTTGCGCGCACTCGCGGAGCGCAAGAAGCGTAACCAAGTGCTCATCGCAGCGGGCTGCTTGGCGCAGCTTTGGGGTCCGATGCTTGCCGAAGCCGTACCTGGACTAGATGGCGTGATCGGCACGCGGCGCTGGATGGACATCGTGACGTTCGTGGAGCAGGTGCGTGCGCGCCGCAATGGCATAGCGCCGCAGCCGCTCTATCACCTGCCCACCGACGCGCTCACCGTCGGCGAGGACGAGCGCGGTGCGCGTCGCGTCGCTGTGCAAGGCGCCAGCGCCTACCTCAAGATCGCTGACGGCTGTCGGCGTCCTTGTTCGTTTTGCACCATCCCCACCATCAAGGGCACGCTCAAGAGCCGTCCACCCGAGCGCATCATCGCCGAAGCCCAACAACTCGCAGCGCAAGGTGTGCGCGAGCTGATCCTCATCGCTCAAGACCTCACCGACTATGGCAACGACCTTGGGATGCGCGACGGCTTAGCTACGCTGATCACGCAAATCACGCGCGCCGCGCCAGAGCTTGCTTGGATTCGCCTCATGTACGCCTATCCCGGCGCAGTGACCGATCGGCTCATTGAGGTGATGGCGACGAACGACAAGGTGGTGAAGTATCTCGACCTGCCGCTTCAGCACGCGCACCCTGCTGTGTTGCGCCGCATGCGCCGCCCAAGCAACGTGGAGTGGGTGTATAGGACGCTGGAGAAAATGCGCGCCGCCATGCCGAATTTGGCGATCCGCACCACGTTCATCGTCGGCTTCCCAGGCGAGACCGATGAGGAATTTGAGGCGCTGCTGCGCTTTGTGGAGGAAGTGCAGTTCGATCGCGTCGGCGTGTTCACCTACTCGCTCGAGCCGCAAAGCCCCAGTGCCGCGCTGCCTCACCACGTCCCTGCGGCCGTCGCTGAGGAGCGACGCGAGGCATTGATGCTGCTCCAACAGCGCATTTCGCTGCGCAAGAACCAGCAGCTGATCGGGCAAACGCTCCCCGTGCTGATCGAGGGCTACGACGCTCAGCAGCACATCAGCGTCGGGCGCACTTACCGCGATGCCCCTGAGATAGATGGCTTGGTCTTCATCGAGGGGTTGATCCCTACAGGGGAGTTTGTGCCCGTCCAGGTCACGGGGGCAATGACCTACGACCTTGTGGGCAAAGTCGCGCTGCTCCCCACAACGGTGATCAAGCACGGAGCAGCTCAAGAAGCTGCATGAGCATTGCGCAGCGTTTCTTCCCCCTCTTCCCACACCTCAGCAAACATCACGCTCACGATGTCGCGTGCGAACGCCATGAGATCCGCGCCAGCGGCACGGCCCTCTGCTGAGTTCAGGGCAAAGGTGAGCGCAGGCAAGTCGCGGAAATACACCTCGTGAATGAGGTAGTAGGGCGCTTCGCCGCGGGGCGAACCCAATCCACGAGCGACGGTTGTGCGCAGCACATTGGGCATTGCGCCGATCAAGGGCACGTGGCGCCGCGCAAAGTGCTCCTCAAATGCCTCTACGTCGGTGGGCTTCCGGAAGAAGATGATAAGCTTGACCATGTTCGCGTCGCAGAGATGTGCCGGGCACCTGTGTTGAGCACGCCTCACCACTCAAAGCTCTGGACCACCGTGATCCCCTGTTCCTCTGCGCGCTGAACGTACATGGGGCGCGCGAAGTGCGTGACCAAGATGGGGAGCACCTCTTTATCAGGGTACTGATTGCGAATCACTTCGACCTTGCGCCGAATCTGCTCAACGACGCGCTCGAATTCTTCTTCGCCACCTGAGCGTCGGTCCAGTTGAAGCTTCGCTTCCCCCACCACAACAACTTCGCGGCCGTTCCCAAGCCGAGAGCCGAAAGCGAGCACGTTGATCTCTTCATCAGCGATCTCAGTGCGGATCATGCGCGAGCTAAGCTTAATGCCAAGCGTGCGCTCAAGCAGCGCGGGCAGATTGCGGTATGCCTCGTTCTCCAGAGCATAGCTTGCAGAGCGCGAAAGTCCACCCAACTCGGCACGCAAGCCACGCATGGCTTGTACCATCTCCTCCTGGGCTACAGTGAGCCTGTCCATGCGCTGGGCAAGCTCCCTAACGCTTTCCTCGGTCTTTCGCTGCGCCTCCGCAAGCGCTGCCATGTGCTCATCGAGCGCTTGCATCCGCTCTTCCGTGCGGCGTTGCGCCTCCGCAAGCGCTGCCATGCGCTCATCAAACACCTGCATCCGCTCTTCCGTGCGGCG
>JAUQQA010000061.1 GCA_030550095.1 Chloroflexota bacterium
AAAATCCTGTGCGCCTTCGTCGCGCCCAATCAAGATCCGTCGTACTGCACCAGGCGCAGCTCCGCCCTCGTAGACGTGTGCCTTCACGGTGGCGTAGTCCCACGTGCCTGTTGGGTTGAGCTGACGATGAATCACGCCCATACTCGCTCCTGTTCACAACAGCAGCCCTGGTCGTTCTAGCGCTTGCTTGAGATCGGTCAGAAAGCGCCCCACCTGCGCGCCGTCCACAATGCGATGATCGGCGCTCACGGTGAAGGTCGCCATGGGTGCAACGTGGGGCTGGTCGCGTTCGTCCACGACGACGCGCTTCGTGGCACGCCCCACAGCAAGGATCGCTGCCTGCGGCGGATTGACGATCGCAGTAAAGCGATCCACCGCGAACATGCCCAGGTTCGAAAGGGTAAACGTGCCGCCTTGCACGTCTGCAAGCTGGAGCTGCCCCGCGCGCCCACGCGCGGCGATGTCGTTCAAACGCGCAGCAATTTCCACAAGGCTGAGCCGATCCGCGTGGTGGATCACGGGCACAATCAGCCCCTCATCCAGCGCAACGGCAACGCCGATGTTGATGTCGCTCCACTCGAGGATTGTCTCATTTTCAAATCCAGCGTTGAGCGCAGGATGTCGCTGCAGCGCCCACGCACACACTTTGACGAGCAGCGCGGTGAGCGTTACCTTTGGTGCGCCTTCTTGCTGTGCGGCGCGCCAATCTTCAACCAACGCCAGCGCGCGGCTCATGTTCACATCCACGCTCACGTTGAACTGCGGTGCTTCGCGCACGCTTTGGGTGAGGCGCTGCGCGATGGTGCGGCGCATGCCCACCAACGGCACAGTGCGACGCACTGCTGGCGTCGTGCGTGTCGGCTGTGAGGTGGGCTGCGGTGCAGGCGGGGCGCTCGGCGCCGAGGACGGCACGACCGTCGCTATGCCTTGCTCATGACGTTGCGCAGCCACACGCTCCACGTCTGCGGATTGAATGCGCCCCCCTGGCCCACTGCCCTGCACGGTGCGCAGGTCCACCTCTAACTCGCGCGCCAACCGACGGGCCGCAGGCACAGCGGCGACCTTCTCAACCTCAGCTACGCGCACGCGTTGACGCTCGATGAATGCCTCCACGTCTTGGCGCGTGATCTGTCCATCGCGTCCTGTGCCGACCACTTGGCGCAGGTCAATGCCGTGCTCAGCGGCAAGCTTGCGCGCGATCGGCGTTGCGCGCACGTCGCTCTCGCTCACGACCCCTTGCGCGCGCACAGTTGGTGGTGCCTCTGAGGGTGAGGGCGCAGCGCTCTCACCGGGCGTAGCAAGGTAAGCAATTGGCTGACCAATCGGCACCACCGCACCCGCCTCAGCGAGGATCTGCGCCAGCACGCCATCGGCCGGCGCCTCGACTTCCATGGTGATCTTGTCGGTCTCCACCTCTAGCACAGCCTCGCCTTTGGCGACGGGATCGCCGACTTGCTTGAGCCAACGCAGGATGGTGCCGCTCTCCTGCGCCATCTCGAATTTGGGCATGATGATGGGGATCGGCATAGCGTTACTCAAGTGCGCGACCGTTCACACTTGTAGCCGCGCGAGCTTGCGCGCGTATTCGACGATGTTCTCGGTTTGCGGCGTCGCGGCGCGCTCCATTGTGCGGTTATAGGGGATGGGCGTATCCGCGCCGCCGAGGCGGATGATCGGCGCTTCGAGATACGCGAACGCTTCACTTTGCGCCACCGCTGCTGCAATCTCCGCGCCGTATCCACCGAGCAACGGCGCCTCGTGCGCGATCAACAAGCGACCCGTCTTTTTCACTGATTGCACAATGGTGTGCAGGTCGTAAGGTTTCAGCGTGCGCAAGTCAATCACTTCGCAATCAATGCCCTCAGCAGCAAGCTGCTCGGCTGCTTCGACTGCGCGCACTGCCGTCATGCCAGCGCTGACGATAGTGAGGTGGCGCCCCTGGCGCCGAATTGCCGCCTTGCCGATGGGAACGATGTAGGGCTGTTCTGGCACAGGGCCTTTGAGCTTGTAAGCGAGCTTTGGCTCAACGAAGATGATCGGGTTTTGATCCGCGATCGCAGCGAGCAGCAAGCCTTTCATATCGTAGGGCGTGCTCGGCATCAGCACCTTCAACCCTGGCACATTCACGAACCACGACTCGAGGCTCTCGCTGTGCTGCGCTGCTGCACCCGTGCCGCTGCCTGCGGGCAACCGCACCACCATTTGGCAGATCGTGCGTCCGCCGAACATGTAGCGCACTTTCGCCGCTTGCAGCACGATCTGCTCCATCGCCAACGTCACGAAGTCTTGAAATTGAAACTCGGCGATGGGCACAAGCCCCGTCATGCCAGCGCCAAAAGCCACGCCAGCAATTGCGTTCTCGCTGATCGGTGTATCGCGGACGCGGTCAGGCCCGAAGCGATCGTATAGCCCCAGCGTGACGCCGAACGCGCCTCCATACTTGCCGATGTCCTCACCGATGAGCACCACGTTGGGCGCAGCCTCCATTGCTTGCGCCATGGCTTCGCGCAGCGCCTCGCTGCCCGTCAACTCGCGCGTGCCGGGGGGCGGCTCGCTGCCCGCGTGCTCCTTGAACGTGCGCGTGAACCATGTGGGCAAGGGCCGCTCACCGAACGGCTGTGGCGGTTGCAACGTCAACCCACGTAGCGCCTTATCCATTTGGTTAGCTGGCTCCTCGTAGTACACCTCGTCCAACAGCGTTGCGGGGTCTGGCTCTGGCGAGGCATCGGCGAAAGCGACCGCTTCCTCAACAGCGGCATAGGCGCGTGCACGGATCGCATCTGCCTCATCGCGCGTGAGCAAGTTGTGCTCGATAAGGTAGCGCTCGAAACGCGCGATGGGGTCGCGCGCTTGCCACTCTTTGACTTCTTCTTTGGAGCGGTACACTTGCTTGTCGCTGCGCGAGTGTCCTTTGTAGCGGTAAGTGAGCACCTCGATCAGTGAAGGCCCCTCGCCGCGCCGCGCCCGGTCCACCGCTTGCTTGGCCGCGGCATACACTGCGAGCACGTCCATGCCGTCCACCTGCACGCCGGGCATTGCGTATGCAGCTGCGCGGTCGGCGATGCGCACGGGGATCGCGTGCTTTGCAGGCATGCTCATGGCATATTGGTTGTTCTCGCACACGAACACCACGGGCAACTTCCAGATCGAAGCCAGGTTGAGCGTCTCGTGGAAGTTGCCATTGTTCACAGCGCCATCGCCGAAGAAGCACATCACCACCCGCCCTGTTCTGAGCAAGTGCGCGCTGAGCGCGGCGCCAACGGCGCTGCCCATGCCGCCTGCGACGATGCCATTAGCGCCGAGGTTGCCCAGCTCCACATCCGCCATGTGCATGCTGCCGCCCAAGCCACGACACACCCCTGTGCGTTTGGCGAGCAGCTCTGCCATCATCTCGCGCACGTCTTGCCCCTTTGCAATGGCATGGCCATGCCCGCGGTGCGTGCTGGTGATCTGGTCATGCGGCTCAAGCGCTGCAATGCACCCCACAGCGCTCGCTTCTTCGCCAATGTAGAGGTGCATCGTGCCATGCACCTTCCCTGCAAAATACTGCTGCTCAGCGGCCTCCTCGAAGGCGCGGATCAGGTGCATCTGGTGGAGCATGTGCAAAAGCTTCTCGCGCGGCAGGTCGAGGGTTTGGTAAGCGGCTTCCACTGCGGTTGACATGGCTCGTTATTCCCTTAGCTTTTGGATCGGGTGAGGGGAATATAACGACAGCGCGCGCTTTGTGTCAAGCAAGCGTGAATTGAAGTCACAAATGTGAGCGCGCGACGTGCGCGCCCAACGCGATTCTGGAGCAACAGGGCAGGGCGAGCAACGCCTAAGGGTTCTCAGGCGTTCTCACGCAACACAGCCGCCGCCGTGAAGTCATCCGTGATCAGGGTGTTGATCAGGCGCGATCGCAGGGCGCCGAGGATGGCTTGTGCTTTTGCCTCGCCGTAGGCGACGCCGATGCGCAGCGGGATGCGCATCAGCGAACTCGCGTCTATGCCCACGCGCCGCCGCGTCCACGAGAGGTCGAGCAGGCGGCCGTCCACGTCGAAGGGGATGGCGCACACATCGCCCACTGCTCCCGCTTTGCGCATCTCGGCAGTATGGCTCGCCTTGAGGAAACCCGACTGCACGAGCGCTGAGTGCGCTGGGTCAGATGCGCCAATGCCGACGAGCGCGATCTTTGCGCGGCGCGCCAGCGCAAGCACTTCGCGGATGCGTTCATCGCGCAACAGGGCTTCGCTTGTGCGCTCGTCGCTCGTGAGCAACGGCGCCGGCAGAGTGAAGTAGGTGGCGTTAAACGCGCGGGCGATGCGCCGCGCGATGTCTGCGCCGTCCAGTTCAGGGACGCGCGTCCCCACCGAGCCGAGCATCTGAACCACGCGCACCCCGCGGCGCAGTTGATGGCGCAGCACAGACGCGACGACCGAAAGCGTGCTCCCCCACGCCACCCCCAAAATATCATCATCGCCCAGCACCTCGCTCAGCACTTGGGCCGCCAACATGCCAACACGCATGCCAACATCGTTGCTTGTAGGCGAGATCTCCACAATGCGCACCTGCTTCAGCCCAAACCGCGATTGGAACGATTGCTCCAAGGCGATCGCCCGGCGGAGGGGATGATGAATGCGAATCTCGACCACGCCGCGATCGCGCGCTTCGCTCAGCAGCCGCGAGATCATGGAGCGCGAGTAGCTCGTGCGCTGCGCGATCTGCGCCTGGTTGAGTCCTTGGACGAAGTACAGCTCGGCAATATGCGCCAGGACCTCGAGCCGCTCAAGGCTCACATGCTTCGCTGTTGGCATCTCTTGATCAACCGCTTTAAGATACTGCCCCGCGTCATTTTGTCAAGCAAAGATGAAACGATTGCACATTTGTGAGCGCAAGGCTATCTGATAGGTTCGCGCTGGAGCGCAAACCACGCACACGCCGAGCGCTGGAAAAGTCTTTGCTGTGGAGCAGGCAGGGGGGATTAGAAGGAGGGAGCTCCTCGAACAGGACTCGAACCTGTAACCCCCCGGTTAACAGCCGGGTGCTCTACCCATTGAGCTATCGAGGAATGACCAGCGCAAACTATACCAGACTTCGCACAACTGTCAAGG
>JAUQQA010000037.1 GCA_030550095.1 Chloroflexota bacterium
AAGCCTGGCATCACCGGCTTGTGGCAGATCAGCGGGCGCAGCGAACTCTCGTTTGAGGAGATGGTGTTGCTGGACGTGTACTACATCGAGAACTGGTCGCTCTCGCTCGATCTCAAGATCATCCTGCGCACCATCCCCTACGTGTTGAGCGGGCGCGGCGCTTATTGACCCACCCAGCGGCGCACCACCAAACAAGCATTGTGCCCGAAGAAGCCGAACGCGTTCGACAGCGCAATGTTCACCTCAGCGCGCCGCGCGTGGTTGGGCACGTAGTCGAGATCGCATTCGGGGTCGGGCGTCACGTAGTTGATCGTCGGCGGGATCACGCCGTGTTGCATCACGAGCACACATGCGATCAGCTCGAGCGCGCCGGTAGCGCCTAGCAGGTGTCCGGTCATGGACTTGGTGGAGCTGATCGGCACGCGATAGGCGTGGTCGCCGAACACGCGCTTGATCGCCTCGGTCTCGTTGCGGTCGTTGATCGGCGTGCTGGTGCCGTGCGCGTTGATGTAGTCCACCGATTCAGGCGCAACCCCTGCGTCTTCCAAGGCAGCGCGCATGGCAAACGCCGCGCCGCTTACGTCTGGCGCGGTGATATGCCCGGCATCGCTGCTGGCGCCGTAGCCGATGAGCTCGGCGTAAATGCGCGCGCCGCGCGCCTGCGCGTGCTCAAGCGACTCGAGCACGACAAACGCAGCGCCCTCGCCCGCGACGAAACCGTTGCGCGTGGCGTCGAACGGTCGGCTTGCGCGCGCTGGGTCCACGTCTGTGGAGAGCGCGCCCATGTTGTGAAACGCGGTGAGCGTGAACGGGTTGATCGGCGCCTCACTGCCGCCCGCGAGCACGGCGTCGGCGCGCCCACTGCGGATGAGGTGCATGCCCTCGCCGATGGCGTTCGCCGCGCTGGCGCACGCCGAGACGATGTTGAGGTTGATCCCGCGAATGCCGAACGCGATGGAGATCTGTCCCGCAGCCGCGTCGGAGAGCAACATCGGGATCGCAAACGGGCTAACGCGCCGCGCGCCCTTGCCCAACATCACTGCATGTTCCGCCGTGAGCGCGCCCACCCCACCAAGCGCGCTGCCCGTGAGCACCGCAACGCGATACGTGTTCGCCTCTGTGATGTGCAGCGCTGCGTCGTTCAACGCCTCGCGCGCTGCAACCATGGCCAACTGCGCAAAGCGATCGAGCCGCCGCGCCTCTTTGGCGCCGAGGTGCGCGGCTGCATCGAAGCCTTTCACCTCACACGCCACTTTGGTCTCAATGTTTGCGGGGTCGAACAACGTGATCAGCCCGCAGCCCGAGCGCCCTTGAACAAACCCCGCCCACGTTTCGGCGACGTTCAGCCCGAGCGGCGTCACGGCGCCCAAGCCGGTGATGACAACGCGATGCGTAGCGCGATTCATAGCGAGGGCGCAAGTCTAACGCGCTCCTTGCGCAGCGCGACGCGCCGTTACAATCCACAGCGCATGTTCACCTTGCGCCCAGAAGTGTTCACGCTGCTGCGCGATGCCACAGCGCGCGACGCCCTTCAAGCGGAGCGAACGCCTGTGTTTGCCGTGCGTGCTGGGCACGAATGGCGCGCGCTCGTGCCGAACGCAGCCAGCGCCGAGGGCAAAGCGCGATGGCGGCTCTTCATCGCGCAACAGCCGATCGCGCTCAGCGAGGCGCTGCGCGCGCTTGAAGCGGCGCGGCTAGCGTTTGCAACGGCGTTCGATGGCGAGAGCACGCTGATCTTCGTGCACGCAGATGAAGTCGAGCGCGCGCTCATGGTGCTCACGCGCGCTGGTTTTGCAGTGCAGACGCCCGAGCACGAGCTCGTGCCGATCCATTGCAGTTGGCGCCTGCCTGAGGGTGGTCGCGCAAACGCCACCTATCTCGCCGAGACGATCACCTACGACGTGACGCACGACCGTTGGCTGATGCGGCTTGTGGATGTGCAGGTTGCGCCAGACGTGCCCGAGGCGATGCGCGCGCTCATCGCCGAGAAGGTTGGGCGTTGGGTGTGGGTGCCCAGCGAAGCGCGCCAAGGGCTTGCCCTGCCGCTCAAGTACGAGACGCTCACCGGGCGCGTGCGCTGGTTCTACGCTCAAGACCCGCGCGCAGGGAGCTAGCGCCGATGCGCTACACCTTCCGTTTGATCTACGACGGCGCGCACGATGGCGCGCACAACATGGCGCGCGACGAGGCGATCTCGCGCGCGGTGAGCAGCGGCGCGCAGCCGCCCACTCTGCGCTTCTATGCTTGGCAGCCGCCTGCGATCAGCTTGGGTTACTCGCAGCGCATCGGCTCGGTGAACGAGGCGCGCTGCCAAGCCGACGGCATCGGCATTGTGCGCCGACCAACGGGCGGCTTGGCGATCTTGCACGCCGATGAGTTCACCTACAGCATTGCGCTGCCCGTGGATCATCCGCTTGCAGCGGGCGACGTGATGACGTCCTATCGGCGCATCGCCGAGGCGATCCTCGAGGCGCTGCGCCGGCTCGGCGTGCCCGAGGTGGCAGCAAACCGCGTGCCGAAGGAGCAGCGCGCGCGCAGCGGCGTGTGCTTCGAGGCACCTAGCGACTACGAGGTGGTCGGCGCGGGCAAAAAACTGGTGGGCAGCGCACAGTGGCGACGCGTGGACGGCGTGATGCAGCACGGTAGCCTACCGCTCTTTGGCGATATTGCGCGCATTTGCGATTACCTGTGGGACGCTCCGCCCCCTGAGCGCGTGCGCGCCCACGCCGCAACGCTCCACGACGTGTTGGGCTACACGCCGACGTGGGAACACGTCGCGGCTGTTTGGCGCGATGCGTTTGCCGATGTGCTGGGGATCATGTTCATCGAGGAGGCGCTCAGCGCCGAAGAAATCGCCAACGCTGAAGCGCTCCTGCGCGAAAAGTACGCGAACGACGCTTGGACGCGCCGACGTTAGCGCGGTTGGTAACGGAAACGCACAGGCGGCGGCGGCGGCTCGTAGTTGGGGCTGAGATAAGCCAGGCGCGTCGGCATCTTTGCCGGCGAAAAGCCGAACAGGCGATTCACGCTGCCGACCTCGGTGGTGCGGTTATACGCCAACGCCTCAAGCTCTGTTTCCGTGAGCGCGTTGCGACAACGACTGATGAAGCGGGCTAATTGGTGCGTGAGCGCGCTCGGCACGCGCACGAGGCGGCGTTTGCGCTGCGCGGCTTCCATCGTCACCCGCGCAACGTCTGCAAGGGTAAGCGACTGTGGTCCCCCGATCGCCAACACCTGCCGAAAAGTGGTGCGCATCTCCAACGAGCGCTCCACACACGCGGCGACATCACCCACCCAGATCGGCTGAAGCTTGGTCTGCCCGCTGTGCGGCAAAGGCATAACGAAGGGGAAATCCTGCGATAACCCTGCCAACCAGGAAGTCAGCCAATCGCCCTCGCCATACACCACGGCGGACTTTAAGATGGTGAAGTTTAAGCCGCTTTGGCGAACCAGTTCTTCTGCTCTCGCCAAGCTGCGGTGAAAGGGATAGGGCGAGCGCGTCTCCGCGCCGAGGCAGCTCACCATGACAAGGCGCTTAATTCCAGCGCGCTTCATGGCGTTGATCACGTTGTAGGTGCCGCGGATGTTGACATCTTCGTAGGTGTCTTCTTCAGTCTCGCGGCGGATGAAGGCGAGGTGGATCACTGTGTCGCACGCGCCGCCGTCGGTGATCGCCTCGTAGATGGATTCCTCATTGCGCACGTCACCGCCCGTCACTACAGCGCGGCGCGGCGCTGGATGCTCATTGTTCCAGTGAAATAAGCACTTCACCTGGCGCCCGGATGAGGTCAGGCGATCCACCACTGCGCGTCCGATGCAGCCTGTAGCACCCGTGACCAAAATCATAGAGCTGATGTGCTGAACCCAACGGTCAAAAGTGCAACCGCAAAGAGCAATTGTCCGATCCCGCTGACGCTCCACACGAGCAGCGCAGCGCTGCGCTCCTGCCTATGATACAGCACGCCCCCAAAGAGTGCACCGACCAAAAAGGCAGTCGCAGCAAAAGCAGGAATGGCGAGGACAAAGCGCTTATCTGCATAGCGGTCGGGTTGACCTGAAGCGTCGAAGTGCGCAGGCACGCGCGCGGGCAGCGCAGGGTAGCGCGCCGTCGCAATGCCGAACTGCGCCACGTTGATCAGCAGCGCTATTCCCAACACGCCCAACGCCACAGCATCGCGCCAAAGCGGAAGACGCGCCCACGCCGGGCAGCGCCTCAATGCTGCCGCTGCGACTGGCTCACTGGGCAGCGCTGCCAAGCGCTGTCGTAGCGCTGCCAAAAACGCCTCTACGTCAAAGGGCGAGAGGAGGTAATGCACGCCGCCCGCTGTGAGCAGCGCTACTTGTGCTTCAAGCGGAGCGACAGCGCGCATGCGGAAGTGCCCAAACTCCGCATGACGCGCCCTCCCCAGCCACCAGCCGGGCAACAGCCAATAGCGCCATACCTGAGCGTGATCCGCCAAATCAGCACCTGCGTACACCGCTTGGATGGACGTCAGCGGCACGTGATCCTCAAAGGCGCCGAACCGAACGATCAACGTCTCAGCCGTCAAAGCGTATTCCAGGCGCGTGATCTGGCGCAGCAGATAGACCTGAACGACGAAAAACGCAGCGGCGATCAGCGCCAGAAGCGCGGCGAAGAAAGCGAGAATCGAGAGCGGCAAGCTGAGCGCCAGCACCGCAAAGGCGATCGCAGCCAACGCTGCCACCACCGCTGCGACCATGCCGCTCGTGAACGTCAGACGCGCGTCTGCCGCAGGGAACGTCTCCATGCGCGCACAGGGTTTAAGTGCCTTCTTGCCAGCTTGCGAGATACTGCGCCTGCTCCTCGGTGAGCGTGTCAATGCGCACGCCAAGGCTCTCCAGCTTCAGCCGCGCGATCTCGCGGTCAATAGATTCGGGGATGGTATACACGTTTGGCGTCAACTCGCGATAGTGATGGAGCATGTATTCCACGCCGAGCGCTTGGTTTGCAAAGCTCATGTCCATCACCGCTGCAGGGTGCCCCTCGGCAGCCGCGAGGTTAATCAGCCGCCCTTCGCCGAGCAAGTTGAGCCGCCGACCATCCTTCAGCGTGAACTGCTCCACAAACGGGCGCACGGTGCGCGGCTCGCCCACGCTCATGCGCCGCAAGGCGGGGATGTTGATCTCAGCGTTGAAGTGCCCGCTGTTGCACAAGATGGCGTTGTCCTTCATCACTGCGAAGTGCGGCTCATCGAGCACGTTCTTGTTGCCCGTTACGGTGATGAACACATCGCCCTTGCGCGCTGCTTCGATCAGCGGCATGACCTGAAAGCCGTCCATCACGGCCTCGAGCGCGTGCAGCGGGTTGATCTCGGTGACGATCACGTGCGCGCCCATGCCGCGCGCGCGCGCCGCCACGCCGCGCCCGCACCAGCCGTAGCCGCATACCACCACCGTGCGCCCCGCGAGCAGGAGATTGGTGGCGCGGATGATGCCGTCAATCGTGCTTTGCCCCGTGCCATAGCGATTGTCGAAGTAGTGCTTGGTCATGCTGTCGTTGACAGCAAGCACGGGGTAGCGCAGCGCGCCTTCCTTCGCCATGGCGCGCAGACGGATCACGCCCGTGGTGGTCTCCTCGGTGCCACACCACACCTCACCCACCTGCTCAGGGCGCTCCTTGTGCAACGTGCTCACCAAGTCGCAGCCGTCGTCCATGGTGATGTGCGGGTGATGATCGAGCGCTGCGCGGATGTGGCGGTAATAAGTGGCGTTGTCTTCGCCCTTGATGGCAAAGACAGGGATTTCGTCATACGTCACCAGCGCTGCTGCTACGTCGTCTTGAGTGCTGAGCGGGTTGCTGGCGACCAGCACAACATCCGCGCCGCCTGCTTGGAGCGTGCGCATGAGCGCCGCCGTCTCGCTCGTCACGTGCAGGCAAGCGCTGATGCGCACGCCACGCAGCGGCTGCTCGCGCGCGAAGCGTTCACGAATCGCGCGCAGCACGGGCATTTCCATCTCCGCCCACTCGATTTTGTTCCTGCCAGCAGCAGCAAGGCTTAGGTCTTTTACCTCGTAGTTCATCGTTGCTCTCCGTTAAACAGTAATGATGCTCACCCAAGGCGCGCAGTCTATAGCACGCCGTTCAGCGGACCGAAGTGCGCCTCATAGCGCTTTCGGAATTCGTCCAAGGTGAAAGTGTGGCTTTGACCGCCGACGTGTTCCAGCGCGTAGGTTGCCGCCACGCTGCCGAGCCGCGCGCATGTCTCCCAATCGGCGCCAATAGCCAAGCCCTTCAGGAAGCCAGCGCGGTATGCGTCGCCCACGCCTGTGGGGTCAATCACTTGGCGTGCGGGCACAGCGGGCACATCCACGCGATGATCGCGCAGCAACACCGTGCTGCCCTTTGCGCCGCGCGTGATGATCAGCGCTTCGGCATGGTAGAGCACATCCGCCTCGGTTAAGCCGGTTTTCTGGCGAATGATCTCGAATTCGTAGTCGTTGCAGATCAGCATGTTGGCGCCCTCAATGCCGGCGCGCAGCTCCTCACCGCTTGAGCGCGCCACCTGTTGGCCTGGGTCGTAAATGAAGCGAATGCCCAGCTCGCGGCATTCGCGCGCATAGCGCAACATCGCCTGTGGGTCGTTTGGCGAGATGATCACCAGGTCTGGCTTTTCCTCCAGGTCATAGAAGGAGAGATGTCGCGCCTCGCTCATCGCGCCAGCGTAGAACGTGGCGATTTGATTGTTGTTCTGGTCCGTGTTGCAGAAAAACGAGGCGGTGAATTTGCCGGGCACCACGCGCACCAACGAGGTATCCACGCCGACTGACTCGAGCCAGGCGCGATATTCCTCGAAGTCCTGCCCTGCCGTCGCCATGATGGCGGGGCGCTCGCCGAGCAGCGCCAAGGTGTACGCGATGTTTGGCGCGCATCCGCCGCGGCGGCGCTCCATCGTGTCCACCAAAAAACTCACGCTCAGCCGCGAGAGATGCTCGGGCAGTAGGTGCTCGCTGAACGAGCCGGGGAACGTCATCAAGTAGTCGTAAGCAATGGAGCCGGTGATGAGGAGTTTCATCGTCGCTTCGGGTTCTCTAGGCGATAACCTTTGCCTCGTACGGTGAACAGGTATTCTGGTTGTGCGGGGTCGTCTTCGATGATCCGGCGCAGCCAATGAATGTGCACGTCGAGCGTGCGCGTGTCGCCCATGTAAGTGGTGTCCCACACATCACGCATGAGTTCTTTGCGCAGCACCACCTCCCCTTGACGCTCCATGAGCACGCGCAGCAAGCGCGAGAGCTTCGGCGTCAGGCGTCGCATCTCGCCGTGCTTTTGCAGCAAGTTTTTCTGTGGGAACAGCACGAGATCGCCGCAACGTAGCTCGGTGGTCATCTCTTGGGCGTGGAGCTTCTCGACTTTTGCGAGCAAACGCTTGAGCACAAGCGGGCGCGCGAAGTACGCATCAGCACAGCCAGCGCGCATCACCTCCTCAGCGCCGTCGCGGGCGTGTTTGCTCGCAAGCCCCAAAGGCGCGTCCACAAGGATGACCGCTGCATTGCAAACGCGCTTCATGGCGCGGCACAAGCGTTCAACGTCTAGGCGCAAGTCGCCTGCATCAACGACGACCACGGTCGGGCGTTCCTTGGCGAGCAGATCGAGCGCCTCTTTCGCCGTGCTCGCGTGGAACAAGCGATACCCTTGTTGCTCGAGCGCAGGCGCCAACGTGTCGCCGCTGCCGCCATGCACGAGCAAAACTTTCGGAGTGGATGCCTTCATGGGTTGCCGACTAGTGATGCGCCGCCTGCGCATGGCACGCAGAGCAGCTTGAGCACGCAAGCCAACCTTAAAAAGCGCGCGGATTATACGCGCAGCGCCGATTACACTCCAGCGCCGCGATGCACATCACGATCTTCGGCGCCGGCGCGGTTGGGCAATGGATCGGCGCCAACTTGCTCCGCGCTGGGCACAGCGTGCGCTTCATTGGGCGTGCCGCCTTCGTGGCGCAAGGCGCGCTGACCGCGCAAACCGCGCGCGGCGAACGTTGGCACTGGGCGCCCATTGACGCGCACACAACGCTGCCCGACGCGCCTACAGATGCCGTTGTGTTGTGCGTTAAGGCGCATGATATCGTCTCAACGCTTGAGCCGCTCGCACACATCCGCGCCCCTGTGATCACGATGCAGAATGGCTGGGGCAGCGAGGCATTGCTTGCCGCAGCGCTTGGCGCTGAGCGAATCATCGCTGGCACGCTGACCACCGCCGTCGCCTTGAGTGACACCGCGCACGTCGTCGCACAGCGGCACCATGGCGGCGTCGGCTTGGCGCCCCTCTCGCCCGATAACGCCGCGTTTGCGGATGTGCTCGCAGCCTTCCGCACTGCGCCCTTGCTGCGCGCGCGCGCTTACGCCGATTGGCGCGCGATGAAGTGGAGCAAGCTGCTCTTCAACCTCGCCGGCAACGCCACTAGCGCCGTCTTCGAGATGCCCTACGTGGACGTGCTGCGCGATCCTTTTGCCACGCAGCTTGAGCTGAGCGCGCTGCGCGAGGCGGAGCGCCTCATGCGCGCCCAAGGGCTGCGCGCGGTGAATTTGCCAGGCGCACCGGGCGTGTGGTTTGCCTTTGCGGTGCGCGTCTTGCCCGACCCGTTGCTGCGCCTTGTGTTGATGCGCTGGCTTGCCCGCGCCCGCGGCGCGAAGTATCCTTCGCTCTACTACGACGTGCGCGAGCACCGCGCACAATCCGAGGTGGACGTGCTCAACGGCGCTGTGGCGCAGGTGGCGCAGCAGATGGGACTCAGCACACCCGTCAACGCTGCGCTGGCTGAAGCCGTGCGCATGGGTTGCAAGGGCGCCTCGCGCGCTGCGCGCATCGCGTTCTTGCACGACGCACTCCGAGAGCAAAACAATGAACGCTGAACATTTGGTCCGCTATCTCAACACCTACTTGGCGATCGATCGCTACGCCGATCGCAGCAACAATGGCTTGCAGGTGCAATGCCCCGCGGAGATCATGCGCGTCGCCTTCGCGGTGGACGCGAGCCTGGCGGCTTTCCAACGTGCCGTCGCTTGGGGCGCGCAGTTGCTGATCGTGCACCACGGCTTGTTTTGGTCCGAGCCGCTGCTCCTGACGGGGATGCACTTCGAGCGCGTGCGCACGCTTATCGCGGGAGGATGCGGGCTTTACGCAGCGCACATCCCGCTCGACGCTCACCCTGAAGTTGGCAACAACGCGCAGCTCGCGCGTCTTGCAGGCTTGATCAACCTCACGCCGTGGGGCATGCACAAGGGCACACCAATCGGCTTCATCGGCGACCTGCCCGAGCCGCTGCCCGTGACGCAGCTTGCCGAGCGCCTGGCGCAACACATCGGCACGCCAAACCGCGTGCAAGCTGCGCCCGAAGCTCAAGCGCGCCGCGTCGCAGTGTGTAGTGGGTTCGGGATCACGCTGCTCGACGAAGCACTCGCCGCAGGCGCCGACACCTTGATCACAGGCGAGACCAGCCACATGTGGTTTCACCCCGTTGCCGAACGCGGCTTAAGCGTGATCTTCGGCGGGCACTACAACACGGAGACCGTCGGGCTAAAAGCGCTTGCCGCGCATCTCGAGGCGCAATTCGGCATTGCGACGCACTTCATTGACCTGCCCACTGGCTTGTAGGCAAGCGCTAAGCTGAGCTGCCTAGCATTTACGCACTATGGACAACGAGGTACAGTTTTTTGACCTACCTGAAGGCGAGAATCCCTTCGACCACTTGCCACCGCGCCCGCCAAGCGACGCACGCATCACAGACTATCGCGTCATGCCCTGGCCAGACGGCACGCGCGTCACGGTGGAGATGGGCTTGACGCCCTTCCGAGAGTTCCCCAGCATTGACGTGAGCATCCTCGACGCTCGCGGCGAGGTGCTGCGCCATGTCTCGCTCGTGGGCACGATGGAGCGCCGACCTGCGCCCACATTGTGGCTGCCGCGCGGCATCCCAAAGGGCACGCCACTGGTCGCGCTGATCGAGGTGCTTGGCGACGAAGCGCCACTGCAAGTGCTGCGCGTGGACTTCACCGTCGCAGGACCGATCATCAAGCGCGTGGTGATGCAAGCAAGCGACGCCGAAGACGCCGCAGCGTGAGACGATGGATGGCTTGCTGGTGGTAGATAAGCCCAAAGGGTGGACCTCACACGACGTGGTGGCGCGCGCGCGCAAGTGGCTCCGTCAGCGCGAAGTAGGGCATGCAGGCACACTTGATCCAATGGCGACAGGTGTGTTGATCCTGTGCTTAGGGCAAGCCACGCGCCTGAGCGAGTACTTGCTCGGCGAGGACAAAGCCTACGAAGGCACGCTACGACTTGGTCAGCGCACCACCACCGACGACGCTGAGGGCACGATCCTCAGTGAGTCCCCCATCCCCACGCTGGACGACGCCACGCTGCGCGCACTGGAAAAGCAGTTCACTGGCACCCTCCAGCAAGTGCCACCGCAGTTCTCGGCGATCAAGCGCGAAGGGCAGCGCGCCTATGAACGCGCACGACGTGGCGAGGCGGTGCAACTCGCGCCGCGCACAATCACCATTTACGCGCTGCACCTGTGGCGCGACGCATACCACCCTGAGCATCTTCACCTCTCCGTGCGCTGCTCCGCTGGCACTTACATCCGCGCACTCGCGCGCGACATCGGCGAAGCGCTTGGCTGCGGCGCGCACCTTGTCGCGCTGCGGCGCACACAAAGCGGCGTGTTCTCGCTCGCTGATGCGCACCCGCTGGAGCAGCTCGAGCGCGCTGCTGCCGAGCAAGCCTTGGCCTCTTTCGTGTTGCCCATGGACGCTGCGCTGCGCGATATGCCCCTCGTTCGCCTCAGCGCTGCACAAGCACAACGCATGCGCCACGGACAACGGTTGCGCATGGATATCGCAGGCTGGACTCCCAACACACTGGGGCGCGTGTATGATGATGCAGGCGCTTTCCTCGCCGTCGCGCGCTGGGACGGTCACACGCTCATTCCGATCAAAGTCTTCAATGCAGCAGTTTGACTCGATCGAAGCCTTCAACGCGCCGAGGCCTTGCGTCTGCACGATTGGCGCCTTCGACGGCGTGCACTTAGGGCACCAGCAGCTCATCCGTCACGTCGTGAGCCAGGCGCGCGCGCAAGGCGCACTCGCAGTAGTGCTCACTTTTTTTCCGCATCCACGCGCGGTGTTGGGACGTGCGCCCGAGCGCTACTTGACGTTGCCCGAGGAGAAGGCGGAGCACATCGCCGCGCTAGGCGTGGACGTGCTCATCACCCACCCCTTCACGCTCGCGACGGCGCGCATCACAGCCGAGGACTTCCTCGCGCTTTTGCTGCGCCACTTGCGCCTAACAAGCCTTTGGGTGGGTCCAGACTTTGCGCTTGGGCACAATCGCCAAGGTGATGTGACATGGCTGCGCGCGCGTGGCGCACAACACGGCTTCGAGGTGAACGTGTTGCCGCCGCTAGTGCTTGGGCACGCGCGCATCTCCAGCTCGCGCGTCCGCGATGCGTTGTTGCGCGGCGACATCGGCGACGCAAACTTGTGCCTTGGGCGTCCCTTTCGCGTGCGCGGCGAATATGACGGCGAGCGCACCATCTGCACACATCCCAAACAGTGGTTGCCCGGCCCAGGCACCTACACTGCGCTGATCGAAGCGCGCGCACTCGAAGTCTCGCTCACTAGCGATGCGCCGTGCACGTTGCGTCTTGAGCACCCTCTGCCCGGCGGGGCACGCCCCTTGGTGGTGACGTTTGTTTAGCGATGCACCTGCGCCACCTCTCGCTCACGAACGTTCGCCTCTACGCGCGCCTCGAGTTGCCGCTGCGCGCGGGCGTGATCGTGATCCAAGGCGATAACGCCCAAGGCAAAACCTCGCTGCTCGAGGCGATCCACGTGCTCGCCACCGGGCGCGGGCTGAACAGCGCGGCAGGACGCGCGTTGATCCGCTGGGATGCCGAGTCCGAATCGCCCTACCCGTATGCGCTGTTGCGCGCGCTTGTGTGGCGCCGCGACGGTGAACATTTGCTGGAGCTGCTGCTCCAAAAGGGCGAGCGTGAGCGCCTGCGCAAGGAAGTGCGCATTGATCATGTAGCCCGACGCAACAGCGACTTGCCCGGACAGTTAATGACGGTCCTCTTTCTGCCCAATGATGTTGCGCTGGTGAGTGGCGCGCCAAGCTTGCGACGCGAGTTCCTCGACGAAGCGCTCGCGCAAGTGGAGCCGGAGTATGCGCATGCGCTCGAGACCTACGCCTACGCGCTTACTCAGCGCAATGCGCTACTGCGCCAAGCTGCTGAGGACAGGCGCCCGATTGACCCTGATGAGCTTGAGCTTTGGGACGAGCGGCTTGTCTCTGCGGGGACAATGCTCACCCTCAGCCGCCATCGCGCGATCCTCGAGCTCGCACGCGCTGCCGAGCGCGCTCATTTCGAGCTTTCCGACGGGCGTGAGTACCTCTACCTCGCCTATCAACCCAACGTGCACGTCACACACCCCGATACCAACCCCCAAGCACCGCTCGACCTGCTCATGACGCCGCCGCTGCCCACACGCCAAGCACTCGCCGAGGCGTTCTACGCCGCGCTCCGTGCTCGCCGCCGCGAAGAGCTGCTGCGCGGCATGACCCTCGTCGGACCTCATCGAGATGATCTGCGCTTTCTGGTGAACGGGATGGACTTAGGCGAATATGGCTCACGCGGGCAGCAGCGCACGGCCGTGTTGGCGCTCAAGCTCGCGCAGATGGAATGGATGCAGCTCCGCAGCAACGAGCCTCCTATCCTGCTCCTCGACGAAGTGCTCGCCGAACTCGACCCTCACCGCCGCCGGTGTTTGCTTGAGCGCATTCGCACCGCTGAGCAAGTCTTCATCACCACAACAGATCTGGGCCGACTTGAACAACCTCTCATCACGGACGCCCAGCGCTTCGTTGTGCGCGGAGGCGTGCTCCAGCCAAGCTGAGGGCAGCAAAAAAACAAAGGATTGCACGTTTGTCAACACTGCTTTGCCCCTTCCACGTGCTCCGATTTGACAACGCCCTTGTGCTCGCTATGCTTGTGTTGGGCATCCTCAACCCAGGAGAGAACCATGAAGCGCAACAATTTGTTCGGTGAACTGCTCGCAGAAGCTCTTGGCACGTTTGTCCTTGTTTTGCTCGGTGATGGTGTGGTGGCGAACGTAGGACTTGCGCCACGGCTTGCAGCACCAGCTTACAACTGGAACACCATCACCTTCGGCTGGGCGATGGCGGTCGTCGTCGCTGTGTATGTGGCTGGAGGGGTCTCTGGCGCC
Source organism: Chloroflexota bacterium (assembly GCA_030550095.1). Lineage (GTDB taxonomy): Bacteria > Chloroflexota > Anaerolineae > J036 > Brachytrichaceae > DRWP01. The sequence continues at coordinate 13,246 of JAUQQA010000037.1, forward strand.
CACATTAACCCTGCCGTGACGCTTGCGCTCGCCATCCGCGGAAAATTCCCGTGGCAAAAGGTGGTGCCCTATTGGGCGGCGCAGCTTGTCGGTGCGTTTTTGGGCGCTTTGGGGGTTTATCTTGTTTACATGGAGGGGTTGCGCGGCGCTGGCATGCCCAACGTATGGTCCACAGGCCCAGGGTCCGTGTTCGGTCAAGCATTTTGGGGCGGCACGGGCGCTCAAGCGCTTGCATCATACTCGCTCTTCAACGCGCTGATCGCCGAGATCGTCGGCACAGCTATCCTGCTGATGGGCGTGATCGCCATCACGGATTCGCGCAACCTGGGTGCAGGTGCTAATTTGGGGCCGTTTGTTATTGGCATGTTGGTCTTGGGCATTGGTCTGTCGCTCGGCGGTCCCAGCGGCTATGCGATCAACCCAGCGCGCGACTTTGGACCGCGACTGTTCGGCGCCATTGCCGGTACGCAGGGGCTGTTTGATAGCATCTACTGGCTCATTGTGCCAATCCTCGGCCCGTTCATCGGCGGCGCGATCGGTGGCATTCTGTATGATGCGCTCATTGGGCGCTCGCTCGAGCAGAAGTGAATCTAGACTGAGGAGAGGTGTGCCATGAAGAAGTTTATCAACCGTCCTGAGGATGTCGTCAAAGAGGAACTGGAAGGCATTGCGCTTGCCTACCCAGAGCTTGTCAAGGTGAATTTCAACCCGAATTTCATTTACCGTGCCGATGCCCCTGTTGCAGGCAAAGTAGCCGTCATTTCTGGCGGAGGCAGTGGGCACGAGCCGATGCACGGTGGGTTCGTCGGGAAGGGCATGTTGGACGCAGCCTGCCCTGGTGAAGTCTTCACCTCGCCTACGCCCGATCAAATGCTCGAGGCTGCCAAAAAGGTCAACAGCGGCGCTGGCGTGCTCTTCATCGTGAAGAACTACACCGGTGACGTGATGAACTTTGAGATAGCCGCTGACCTCGCGCGCGCCGAAGGGATCCGCGTGCTCAACATCCTCATTGACGACGACGTCGCCGTGAAGGATAGCCTCTACACGGCGGGCCGACGCGGCGTTGGCACGACCGTGCTTGCCGAGAAGATCTGTGGCGCCGCAGCAGAACGCGGCTATGACCTCAAGCGCGTCGCTGACCTCTGCCGCCACGTCAACCTCAACGGTCGCAGCATGGGCGTCGCGCTCACCCCGTGCACCGTGCCCACCGCCGGCAAGCCCACCTTCACGCTTGGCGATGATGAGATGGAGGTTGGCATCGGCATTCACGGTGAGCCTGGGCGCGAACGCATGAAGATGAAAACCGCCGATGAGATCACTGAGATGCTCGCGCTTTCAATCATCGAGGACAAAGAGTATCGTCGCACGGTGCGTGAATTCAACGAAGAAAAGGGCGAGTGGACAGATGTGGAGCTCGTGAGCGAACCATTCCGCCCCGGTGACAAGGTGCTTGCCTTCGTCAACAGCATGGGCGGCACGCCCGACATTGAGCTTCCCATCATCTACCGAAAGCTGCACGAGATTTGCGAGAAGAAGGGGCTCACCATCGTACGCCGCCTGATCGGGCGCTACATCACCTCTTTGGAGATGCAGGGCATCTCGATCACGTTGCTGCGCATGAACGACGAACTCATTGACCTGTGGGATGCTCCGGTGCTCACCCCTGCTCTACGCTGGGGGATGTGACGCCGCTTCTGCGCTTGTCCTTGCTATCGTTCACCCCCTCAGCATTGTTGAGGGGGTGAACCCACCCGAGGCAAATGTTTTCTTTCGCTTAGTACTTCCAATCCAAATGGAGGGAAATCATGACCCAATACGTCGGCGCAATTGACCAAGGCACGACCAGCACACGCTTCATGATCTTCGACCACGCAGGTCGTGTCATCGCTGTGCATCAGCTCGAGCATCGGCAAATCTATCCCCAACCTGGCTGGGTCGAGCACGACCCAATGGAGATCTGGGAACGCACCCAACAAGTGATCAAGGGCGCGCTGGAGAAAGCTAAGATCAACCCCAGCGATCTCGTCGCGATCGGCGTGACCAACCAGCGCGAAACCACCATTGTTTGGGATAAGCGCACAGGTAAGCCGTTTTACAACGCTATCGTTTGGCAGTGCACGCGCACAAAGGAGATCTGCGACGCGCTTGCGCGCGAGGGCGGGCAAGATCGCTTCCGCGCTAAAACGGGCTTGCCCATCGCCACTTACTTCTCAGGCCCCAAGATCAAGTGGATCCTGGATAATGTCCCTGGTGTGCGCGAGGCTGCGGAGCGCGGCGACGCCCTCTTCGGCAACATTGATACCTGGGAAATTTGGTGGCTCACTGGTGGACCGGATGGCGGTGTGCACGTCACGGATCCCTCCAACGCAAGCCGCACCATGCTCATGAACTTGGAGACGCTGGATTGGGATCAGGAGATCCTCGACATTTTGGGCATCCCGCGCCAAATGCTGCCGCAAATTCGGCCCTCCAGCGATCCAAAAGTGTACGGCTACACCCACAAAGACGGTCCATTTGGTGCCTCCATCCCAGTATGTGGTGATTTAGGTGACCAGCAAGCTGCGCTTGTAGGTCAAACCTGCTTCAGCCCTGGCGAAGCCAAGAACACCTACGGCACTGGCTGCTTCATGTTGCTCAACACGGGCACCACACCCATCCCAAGTAAGAGCGGCTTGCTCACGACAGTGGGCTACCAGTTCGGGCAGCAGCCAACTGTATATTGCCTGGAGGGCTCCATCGCGATCACGGGCGCTTTGGTTCAGTGGCTGCGCGACAACCTCAAGTTCTTTGATTTCTCCAAGCACATCGAAGACTACGCGCGACAGGTGCCCGACAGCGGCGGTGTTTACTTTGTGCCCGCGTTCTCCGGCTTGTTTGCGCCCTATTGGCGCATGGACGCTCGCGGTGTAATCGTCGGGCTAACGCGCTACACCAACAAGAATCACATCGCTCGCGCTGCGCTTGAAGCAACCGCCTACCAAACGCGCGAAGTGCTCGACGCGATGGAGAAAGACTCAGGCGTTAAGCTCACCGCGCTAAAAGTGGATGGCGGCATGGTGTACAACGAGCTGCTTATGCAATTCCAAGCTGACATCCTTGGCGTCCCCGTGATCCGCCCCGTTGTCTCCGAAACTACCTCGCTCGGCGCAGCCTACGCAGCAGGCTTGGCGGTGAACTTCTGGAGCAACCTCGACGACCTGCGGCAGAATTGGGCAGTGGACAAGGTTTGGGAACCGCAGATGGACGCCGAGACGCGGGAGCGCCTCTACAAAGGCTGGCTCAAAGCCGTGGAGCGCACGTTCGGATGGGTTGAGTGAGTGCGCAGGTTACACCCCGCGCGAAGACCGAAGCCAAAAGCTTCGGTCTTTTTTTACAAATACGAAGCCGAGAGCGCTAGAAAGAGCTGCGCGCAATAATACGTCGAGAGCACCCAAGCGCTGTTTGCCGTGCCTTCGTCATTGAAGACGAAACGGTTTATCGCCAACATCAAGTCTGAGATGTAAAACAGCACCGCCCCTGCCCCAGCAAGTACCGATTGCGAGAGCAAACTCGCACCCACCTCAATGCCGCTCACTGCGCGGTGCACCATGAGCGAAAGCACCGTGATATAAATCGCCACCACGCCGTGCGACTCCCCCAAGCGGGGGCGCAAATACACATACACCACCAACGCCAACAATCCAATTGCTGCCGCAAGCATCCCCTCGCGGTTGAGGTTGAGCGGCGCGCCACGCGCGACTTGTACGTAGCTGAGCGCAGCGATGTAAAACCCGTGTGCGACCACGAACGCCATCGCGCCACGACCGAAGCGCAGCGCGTCGCGCGCATCACTCAGCAGCCAGTCGCCAATCAGCGACCAGAGCAGCGCTATCACGATCAAGCTGCTGTAAAGCGCAAGGTGAATGGGTTGCGCAAACGAGAGCGCCGCCACGCTCAACACCAGCAGCGTCGCTAAGAGCCTTAAGAGGCGCGCTGCGCGCAGGTTGCGCTGAGGGCGTGTTTCAACGCGCAGCAACACCAGCAATACCAGCACTAGCGCGGGAATCGGAAGCCAAGCAATAGGCATGAGGCACCGGTGTAAGTGTAGTGGATCGCTAAGGTGTACCACCAGGCAGCAAGAAGCGATACAAGCGATCGCGACCCATCACCACAAGGAGTTGACCACTCTCATCCACCGCCAAGTCTTGGGCACCGACAAACTCATCTGCCGCAGCGCGGAACTGGCGGACAAACGCGCCGTTCTTCCGCAACTCCACAACTGCCCCCGTCTCGCTATCGAGCACGAACACACTGCCCCGCTCTGGGCTGTCTCCAGAAAGCGCAATCGCCACGGGTTTCTTGAAAGGCTCAGGTAAGCCGCTCATAGCGAAGACGGCATCTTGACGATTGAAGTATTTCATCACAGCGCCGCTGCTTTGCAGCACGTAAATCGCGCCATCAATCGCCATGTCCACGCTTTCGCGCAACACGGTGTAGGGCGAGCGAAAGTAGCTGCTGTTTGCGCCGCTCAGCACGTCGTTGACAAGCGCATAGCGCCAAATCTGCCCCACGCCCACGTCCAACAGATAGACGCGGTTTTCGTAGAGCGCGCCGCTCTGCACTTTGCCCGGCTTCACCCCGTTCACTTCTGGAATGTCCAATGGGATCGCGCGCCCGGTCGCGGAGCTATATTCGTACACGACAGCATCGCTGAACAAAATAGCGCCCTCGGTGCGCCAACGATTGCCAAGCGCTGTCGCCCGCGCGATGTCCACAAGCGGCACAGGTGCGCGCTGCTGACCATCGAACACCAAGCTCACGGGTTGATCCACCAGTGCATCGCGTGTAGCGTTAAAGCGCTGGAAAAAGGCAGCGTTTGCCTCCAGGTCGAGCACATACACGCCGAGCGGCGTCACGCTCACCCGGCGCCGTGCTTCGCCTCCGAAGGTCGCCAGCACAGTAGGCGAGACGCGCACCACGCCAAGCACACGATCCAATCGCGCGCGCGCCTCACGGCGCACGTCACCAAATGTAGTACGGTCATCTGGCGCGCGCGCCTCATAAGCATCAACAGCGCGCAAAACCGCTTCCCAAAGCACCCGCACCTGCCGGGGGTCGGTTGTCTGGGCTTGGCGTGCTTGTTCTAAACGCGCCTCGGCTGCCGCACGCAGCTGAAGTCGTTCTGCCTCGCCGCTGAACTGGAAGTAAAGCACGCCCACCACCACCCCAATCACCACGGGCAAAAGCACTGCGGTCGCAGCGAGGGCAAACGTGATCACGCGCGCGCTTGGCGTCGGCAGCGAGACGGTGCTTTCCTCTTTCGGCAGCAATCGCGCAATGAACGCCGCTGCAATGCGTCCGAAGGCGCGACCTGCGCGACCTAACACCTCTCCGAGCGTAGCGCTCAGACGCGCGCCCACCGAGCGCAAAGGAGACGCAGCTAATGGCGCGCGCTCCGCCGTTGCTGCCGAAGCGTGGTGCGCCGCCTCAGTTGGAGTGTGTACCCGCGCAGCGGTTTGGCGTGCTGAAGGGGTGGTGTTTTCCATCACAGGCGCAGACGAGGCAGGGGCTGTTCTTGTTGCCGAGGGGGTCTCTGCGGCGATCACTACGCCGACCATGCGCCCGCGCTTCACGTTGGCGTTGAGGTAACCGGCGACAAGGCGCGCTTCGCCTTTGGACATACAGGCTTCGATCAACTCCTCGCCGACGCCCTCGAGCGAACGCCTCCCGCTCAGCACAAACACATCGCCGGGGTTGACGCTGAAGTGGTTGAAGAACACATCCACGCGCGACGCCGCGCCCACCCATTGCGGCTGGTTGTTGCTGAACCAAGGTTCGATCACCTCAAATGCGCCGCTTGCGGCGCGCGCGAAAGCAATTGCGGGGCCTGCCTGTGCCAAGATCAAGCTATCGTCGCTCAACAAGGCACAGCTCACCGAGCCTTCGATGCGCCGCGAGGGGACAGCGCCCCGGTTTAGCTGCATGGCGCGGTCGTTCACCAAGTTGATGGCAAGCCGAAGCGACGACGTGATCCCACCTGGGGCGCGCGTGTAGCCTTCGATGAGCATTTGTGCCAACTCAGCACAGACTTGCGCAGAGGCATTGGGGAAATCCAAGAAGATCAGCAATGTGTCGTGCCCTTTGCCCTGGCGCGAGGGCACGCTGCGCGCGACGACCTGTGGTGAGCCACCCAGATCGCTCCCCTCGAACACGTGGACAACGGCGTGGGAAAAAGCAAGCATCGCTCTTACCCTTCCACCATCGCGCGCAACGCAGCCTCGTCAATGATCGGGATGTTGAGCTGCTGGGCTTTGCTGAGCTTGTTGTTGCCTGGCGCTTCGCCCACCACGAGGAAGCTCGTGTTCTTGCTCACGCTGTCGGTGACCTTGCCCCCGTGAGCGACGATCCACGCCGCGATCTCCTCGCGGGGGCGCGAGAGTGTGCCTGTGATAACAAATGTCTTGCCCTTAAGCGGCCCCGCAGCGGGTGCTGCGTCTCGCGGTTGCTGCGTTGGGTTCACGCCGGCGCGCTTGAGCTTCTCCACTAGCGCGCGCGTGGATGGGCGCGCAGCCCACTCGCGCACGCTTTCCGCGATCACCGGCCCCACGCCTTCAATTTCTTGGAGCTGCTCTGGGTGATGAGTCGCTGCCTCGATCAGCGCATCAAGGCTGCCAAAGCGATCCGCGAGGGCGCGCGCCGCAACTTCACCAACATGGCGAATGCCCAAGCCGACGATCAGCCGCCAAAGTGGCTGGTGCTTGCTCGCTGCGATGGCGTTGAGCACGTTTTGCGCTTTCTTCTCCGCGAATTTCTCCAAGCCGAGCAGGTCTTCTTTCTTCAGGTAGTACAGGTCGGCAACATCGTTCACCAGCCCCGCGTCCACGAGCTGCGCCACGATCTTCTCGCCCAAGCCTGCGATGTCCATTGCTGCTCGCCCGACGAAGTGCTCGATGGCGCGATCAACCCGCCCAGGGCACTCTGGGTTGGTGCAGTAGAGCGCGACTTCGCCTTCGCGCTTTATGAGCGGCGTGTTGCAGAAGGGGCAGTGGGTTGGCGGGACGATGGGGCGCTCGTTGCCCGTGCGCGCAGCAACTACAGGTCCAGCGACGTAGGGGATCACATCGCCAGCGCGCTTCACGATCACGCGGTCGCCGATGCGGATGTCTTTGCGCGCGATGTCGTCGTAGTTGTGCAAGGTTGCGCTGGTGATGGTGATGCCGCCAAGCTGCACCGGCTCGAGCACGGCGTTCGGCACAATGTTTCCCGTGCGTCCCACGCGCACCACCACGTCCTTGAGGATGGTGGTTGCCTCACGCGCGGGGAATTTGAAGGCGAGCGCGCCGCGCGGGTCTTTACCTACGTAGCCAAGGCGCTCCGCAAGCATGAGGTCATCGAGCTTAATCACCATGCCATCCACTTCGTAGGGGAGCGTATCGCGGAGCGCGACCGAGGCTTCGCAGTAAGCGATGACTTCTTCAAGGCTCTCGAAACGGCGCGCATGGCCCGTTACGGGAAAACCGGCGGCACGCAGCAAAGCAAGCGTCTCCCACTGCGTTTGTGGCGCAGATGGAGCCCCCTGTGCGGGCACATACTCCACGATTGCGTAGCAGAACAGCTTGAGCGGTCGGCGCGCCGTCACGCGGGGGTCGAGCTGGCGCAGGGAGCCAGCAGCTGCGTTGCGCGGGTTGGCAAACGTGCGCTCGCCTGCTGCGCGCAACGCTTCGTTCATGCGCTCGAAGTCAGCGATAGGCATATAAGCCTCGCCGCGCACGGTCAGGCGTGCCGGGAATGTATTGCCGAACGCCTCGGCGCGCAACCGCAGCGGCACCTGCTTCACGGTGCGCAGGTTCGCGGTAATGTCCTCGCCGAACACGCCGTCGCCGCGTGTGGCGCCCTGCACAAAGCGCCCGTGCTCATACGTGAGCACCACGGTCAGCCCATCTATTTTGGGCTCGACCACGTAGCGATCCAAGTTGTGCGGATCGACATCGGGCAGGTTTTTCTCTACGTAGTTGCCAATGCGTTCACGCCACGCGCGCACCTCGTCGGCGCTGAAGGCGTTTGCCAGGCTGAGGATAGGGCGAGGATGCTGCACTTTGGCGAATCCCTCGGCGACTGCGCCGCCGACGCGCTGCGTTGGTGAATCGGGCGTGATCAGCTCAGGGTGTGCCTCCTCCAACGCGCGCAGCTCTGCGACGAGGGCATCGTATTCGGCATCGCTAATGATGGGGCTATCGAGCACGTAGTAGCGGTAATCATGCTCGGCGATTTGCGCGCGTAGTTCAGCGATGCGCTTCGCCGGGTCATCGAGCGCCAACGGCAACGTCCCCTGCCTTGCGGTCATGACAAAGATTGTATCGAGAAAGCGCTTTGGAGTTGGCGTCCTTCTGTGTTCACCACCTAGCGACGCGCCACGCGCGGCCGCAGTTGCGCGCTCAAGCGCGTCCGCCAGAGCCGCAGCACCGTCCACACCGCGCGCCAAATTTCGGCAGCGGAGATCTTCGATGTGCCTCGCACGCGATCTTCAAAGACGATGGGCACTTCACGAATGCGGAAGCCGTGCTGCTGCACCGCGTTGACCATTTCAACGAGGAAGGAGTAGCCGTTGGAACGGATGGCCTCAATGGGCACGGTGCGCAGCACTTCGGCGCGATAGAGTCGAAAGCCTGCTGTGCAATCGTGCGGCTCCAATCTCAGCAGGGTGCGCGCTACCCAATTAGCGATTCGGCTGAGCAAGCGCCGATGCAGGGGATAGTGCACATCGCCCCCCGGCACGTAGCGCGAGCCGATGACGAGGTCCGCCTCGTTGAGCGCGGCAAGCATTGCGGGGATATAGCGCGGATGATGCGAGAAATCTGCGTCCATAGTGAGCACAGCATCGTAGCCCCGCGCTAACGCGAATTGAAAGCCGGCAAGGTAAGCGGTGCCCAAGCCCAATTTTCCCGGGCGGTGTACCACATGCACCCGTGGCTCGCGCGCTGCCCATGCCTCTGCAAGCTGTCCTGTGCCGTCGGGGGAGTTGTCGTCCACAACGCAGATCTCCAGCGGCAATGCCAATAGCGCAGGTAGAAGCAACGCCAGGTTTTCGGCTTCGTTGTAGGTGGGGAGCACGACAAGCGTGCGCATTGCGCTCAGCGCAGCACCTCGCGCACGGCAGCAACGATATCCGCCGTGCTAGGCAGCACAAAGTGCTCCATCGTCGGCGCGTAGGGCAAAGGCACGTTCTTTGCCGCCACACGGCGGATCGGCGCGTCGAGGTAATCCAGCGCCTCCTCAGCGATCACAGCAGCGATCTCTGCGCCAGGGCCTGCGCGGCGGTGTGCTTCATGGGCGATGACCAGGCGGCCTGTCTTGCGCACTGAGCGCACGAGCGTTTCAACATCGAGCGGCACCAACGTGCGCGGGTCAATCACCTCACAGGAGATGCCCTCGCTTTCAAGTTGTTGAGCAGCTTCCAGCGCCTTTGGCACCATGCCACCAATGGCGACAATCGTAGCGTCCTTACCTGTGCGCGCCGTGCTTGCCACGCCGAAGGGCACCAGGTGATCGCCTTCGGGCACTTCTCCACGCGTCGCGTAGAGCATCTTGTGCTCGAAGAACAACACGGGATCTTCGCCGCGGATGGCGCTTTTCAGCAGCCCTTTTGCATCAGCAGGGGTTGCGGGCA
>JAUQQA010000038.1 GCA_030550095.1 Chloroflexota bacterium
AAAGACGGCAAGGCAACCAATGGCAAGAAGCCTGCCGTGAAGAAGCAGTGGGTGTTCCTCTTTAGCGATGAAAAAGGCGTAAGCAAAGTCGCCAAGACCTGGCAAGAGCTACGCGAGCTGCTCGGCGGCAAAGGCGCAGGGCTGTTCGACATGACCCGCGCTGGCTTGCCCGTGCCGCCCGGCTTCACCATCAGCACCGAAGCCTGCGATGCCTTCGTCAAAGCTGGCAACAAGATCCCCGACGAAATCTGGGAGCAAGCGCTCGCGGCGCTGAAGGTGGTGGAGAAGCAGACCGGCAAGGTCTTCGGCGGCGGCGCGAAAGGCAAGATGCCGCTCCTCGTCTCCGTGCGCTCGGGCGCGAAGGAATCCATGCCCGGCATGATGGAGACCGTGCTCAACGTCGGCTTGAACGATCGCACCGTCGAGGAGCTGGCAACCGCAACGCGCAACCCGCGCTTCGCGTGGGATAGCTACCGCCGCTTGCTCATGATGTTCGGCAGCACCGTGCTCGGCATCCCCGACGAGAAGTTCGACGAGCCCATGGAGCACATGAAAGCTGAGCGCGGCTACAAGTACGACACCGACCTCACCACTGACGACCTGAAGGAGCTGGTGGCGATCTTCAAGCGCGTGATCAAAGAGGAAACCGGGCGCGAATTCCCGCAGGACGTTTACCAGCAGCTCAAGGAGTGTGCGGCTGCTGTCTTCCGCAGCGCCACGGGGCATAAGGCGCGCACTTACGCCAAGCAGATGGGCTGGAAGAGCACCCTGCCCACCGCCGTCAACGTGGTGACGATGGTCTTCGGCAACATGGGCGAAGATAGCGCCACAGGCGTCGCCTTCACGCGCGACCCGGCAACTGGCGAGAAGCGGCTCTACGGCGAGTATCTCGTCAACGCGCAGGGCGAAGACGTGGTCGCCGGCATCCGCACGCCGAAGCCGATCGAGCAAATGGCGGAGGAGATGCCGAAGACCTACAAGCAGTTCGTCAAGATCTGCGAGAAGCTGGAGAAGCACTATCGCAACATGCAGGACATCGAGTTCACGATTGAGCGCGGCAAGCTTTACATCCTGCAAACGCGCAACGGCAAGCGCACCGCCAAAGCCGCGATCAAGATCGCCGTGGACATGGCCAAGGAGAAGCTGATCACCAAGGAAGAGGCCGTGATGCGCGTCTCCACGGCAGACGTGGACTTCGTCCTGCACCCGCAGTTCGATGAGAAAGCCGTCGAGGCTGCCAAGCACGAAGGGCGCTTCTTGGCGAAGGGCGTGAACGCCTCGCCGGGCGCTGCGGTCGGCATGTTGGTCTTCGACGCCGATACCGCCGAGCGCTGGGCGCATGAGGGCAAGGACGTGATCCTGATCCGCCCCGAGACCAAGCCTGACGACGTGCACGGCATGGTGGTGGCGAAGGGCATCCTCACCGCGCGCGGCGGCGCCACCTCGCACGCAGCGGTGGTCGCGCGCCAGTTCGGCATCCCCGCTGTGGTTGGCGCAGATGCGCTGCAAATTGACCTCACCAACCGCACCGTGAGCGTCAACGGGCACACGCTGCGCGAGGGCGATTGGGTCTCGCTTGACGGCGGCAAAGGTGAGACCTACGTCGGTCAATTGCCCACCGTCAGCCCCTCGTTTGAAGAGCAAGAGGACCTCGTCACGCTGCTCAAGTGGGCGGATGAGATCAGCGCGCGCAAGACGCGCATCGGCACGGACGGCAAGCCCACGCGCGGCTTGATGGTGTGGGCAAACGCCGATTACCCGAAGGACGCTGAGCGCGCCCGCGCTTACGGCGCGCAGGGCATCGGCTTGTGCCGCACCGAGCACATGTTCTTCGAGACCGACCGCCTGCCCATCGTGCAGCGCATGATCCTCGCCAAGACGCCTGAAGAACAGCAGCAAGCACTCGACGAGCTGCTGCCGTTCCAGCGCAGCGACTTCGAGGGCTTGTTCCGCGTGATGAGCGGCCTGCCGGTGGTCATCCGCTTGATTGACCCGCCGCTGCATGAGTTCTTGCCCTCGATGGAGGAGCTGCTGCGCGAAGTGACGCGCCTGGAGACCAAGCAGCAGTACGAGCCGCTCAGCGACGAGGAGCGCGCCGAATATGAGCGCAAGCGCACGCTGCTCGACGCCGTGCGCCAGATGCACGAGCAAAACCCGATGATGGGCTTGCGCGGCATCCGCCTCGGCATCGTCATCCCCGGCTTGATCGCCATGCAGGTGCGCGCGATCTTCGAGGCAGCCTGCAACGTTAAGCAAGAAGGCTACGAGCCGATCCCCGAGGTGATGATCCCGCTCACGGGTCACGTCAACGAGCTAAAGCGCGTGCAGCCTGAGCTGGAGAAGGTCGCCAAGGAGGTGATGGAAGCGCGCGGCGTGAAGATCAAGTACAAGTTCGGCACGATGATCGAGATCCCGCGCGCGGCGGTCACCGCTGGCGAGATCGCGCAAATGGCGGAGTTCTTCTCCTTCGGCACCAACGACTTGACGCAAATGACCTTTGGCTACAGCCGCGACGACGCCGAGCGCAGCTTCTTGCTCAAGTACGTCGAGGAGGGCATTCTGCCGTTCAACCCGTTCCAGACCATTGACAAGGACGGCGTAGGGCGGCTGATGAAGATGGCGGTTGAGGAGGGGCGCAAGACCCGCCCAACGCTCGAGGTGGGCATCTGCGGCGAACACGGCGGCGACCCCGCGACCATCGAGTTCTGCTACCAGATCGGGCAAAACTACGTGAGCTGTTCGCCGTTCCGCGTGCCGATCGCGCGGTTGGCGGCAGCGCACGCGGCGCTCAAGCACGGCGTCAAGGCGTAACGCCCCACCCCGAACGACACGCGGAGAAGAAGTTGGGATTGCCAGCATGGGCAATCCCAACTTTTTTGGAGGTGAACAAGCGTGGAACTACACACCCTCGCGCAAAAACTAGCCGCAGAACGCCGCACAAGCTGCGGCGCGTTGCCCGATAAACTCCAAGCGGAGCGCTTCCTCGACGAGGCGCTGCGCGCCATCTTCCCCAGCATCGGCGGCTACGCCGAATCGTGCACCACCGAAGACGCGCGCTGCCACCTCGAGGCTGCGATGGACGCGCTGCGCAGCGCGCTGCACCCACTGCAACGCGAAGGACACGCCAATGTCGCCGCGCTCATCGCGCAGTTCTTCGACGCGCCTCTCGTGCACATCGCGCGCCTGCTTTGGTTGGACGCGCAGGCGATCTACGAAGGCGACCCCGCAGCCCGCAGCCTCGAGGAGGTGATCGCCACCTACCCTGGCTTGCTCGCCATCGCGGCGTATCGCATCGCGCACTGGTTTTTCAGCCAAGATGTGCCGATCTTTCCGCGCATGTTGACCGAGATCGCCCACCAGCGCACCGGCATTGATATTCACCCCGGCGCGCGCATCGGGCACTCGTTCTGCATTGATCACGGCACGGGCATCGTGATCGGCGAGACGACCGTGATCGGCAATCGCGTCAAGCTTTACCAAGGTGTGACGCTGGGCGCGCTCAGCGTGAGCAAAGACCTCGCCCGCAGCAAGCGCCATCCCACCATCGAGGACGACGTGGTGATCTACGCCAACGCGACCATCCTCGGCGGCGAGACCGTGATCGGGCATCACAGCATCATCGGCGGCAACGTGTGGCTCACTGAGAGCGTGCCGCCCTACTCCGTGGTGTATCACCGCGCCGAGGTACACGTCAAGCAGCGCGAGGACGCCAACGCAGACGAGCTGTTCCTGCGCTGGTACCCAACCATCTGAGAGGAGCAAACCATGCGAGCAAACACCATTCTGGAGACGATCGGCAACACCCCTCACGTGCGCATCAACCGCCTCTTCGGCAACACCCACGAAGTGTGGGCAAAGCTCGAGCGCGCCAACCCCGGCGGCAGCATCAAGGACCGCATCGCGCTCTCGATGATCGAGGATGCCGAACGACGCGGCATCATCAACAAGGATACGGTGATCATCGAGCCAACCAGCGGCAACACCGGCATCGGCTTAGCAATGGTGTGCGCCGTGAAAGGCTATCGCCTCATCCTCGTCATGCCCGAATCCATGAGCGTCGAACGTCGGCGGCTGATGGCAGCTTACGGCGCGACGTTCGAGCTGACGCCGCGCGAGAAGGGGATGAAGGGCGCGATCGCGCGCGCGCACGAGCTGCTGCGCGAGATCCCCAATGCCTGGATGCCGCAGCAGTTCGAGAACCCGGCGAACGTCGAGGTTCACCGCCGCACCACCGCGCAGGAGATCCTGCGCGATTTCCCCGAGGGGATTGACGTGCTGATCACAGGCGTCGGCACGGGCGGGCACATCAGCGGTGTGGCAGAGGTGCTCAAAGCCCAGTGGCCACGCCTCAAGGTGTTTGCCGTCGAGCCAGCAGCCTCGCCAGTGATCAGCGGCGGACAACCCGGACCGCACCCAATTCAAGGCATCGGCGCAGGATTCATCCCGGCAAACCTCAACCTATCCGTGCTGGACGGCGTGATCACGGTGACCAAAGAAGAAGCCTACGAAATGGCGGTGCGCTGCGCGCGCGAAGAGGGCATCCTCGTGGGCGTCTCTTCGGGCGCTTCGCTCGCGGCGGTGCGCAAGAAGTTGCCCGAGATCCCCACAGGGCAGCGCGTGCTCACCTTCTGCTACGACACCGGCGAGCGTTACCTCTCCGTTGAGGGGCTGTTTTAGCGCTCGCCGCACACGCTTATACTCCTCGCCATGCGCCTCGATCACGTCGTGGTGCTCGTGCCGGACCTCGACGCTGCGGTTCAGGCGTGGCATGCGCGCGGCTTCACAGTCACGCCGGGCGGCGTGCACGCCGACGGGCAAACGCACAACGCGCTCGTCGGCTTTGCCGATGGCAGCTACGTCGAGCTGATCGCGTTTCGCGTACCTAACCCCGCGCACCGCTGGGCGCGGTATCGCGGCTTTTGGGGACCAATTGACGTGTGCCTGCTGGCGCCTGCGCTAGCGGAAACTGTGCAACGCTTGCGCGCGCTTGGCGTGCCCTACACCGACCCCAGCGAGGGCGGGCGCACGCGCCCCGATGGCGTCATGTTGCGCTGGCGCGGCGCTTTCCCAGAACGCGAAGATCTCGGCTTGCCGTTTTTCATCGAAGACCTCACCGCGCGCGAGCTGCGCGTGCCGCACGGCAAACAAGCGATCCACGCCAACGCCGCACAGGGCATCGCGCAGGTGCGCTTTGGCGTGTCCGACTTAGCAACCGCGCAGCCCGCCTTCGATGCGCTCTTCGGCAAAGCCGAGCCTTTGCCACACGCGCGCGTGTATCGCCTGGAGGGATGCAGCGTGTGGGTGCAGCAACCAACGAATGCGCAAGAGGCGGATTGGGTGAAGCGGAGAGGCGCTGGCCCACTGGCGATCACGATCGCCGCGCCGACGCCCATTGTCTTCACTGCCGTGGCAGGGTTCGCCACGTGAGCGCGCCTACGCCTCGAGGATGCGCCAGCCGCGCGCCTGAGCGACGCGCCGCAAGGCGCGGTCGGGGCATACAGCAACGGGCTGCTCGCTCAGGCTGAGCAGCGGAATATCGCCTTCGGTGTCGCCGTAGGCAGCGAGCAACGGCGCGCCGTTGATGCGCTCGCGGACGCGCTCCACCTTGGCGTAGCCAGTCATCACTTCGCCGATCAGGGCGCCCGTCGCGCGCCCAGCGCTGTCGAACTCCAATAGGCTGCCGATGCCCTCGCCACCGATGCGGCGCGCAAAGGCATCGGCAACAAGCTGATACGTGCCCGAGGCGACCAACACGCGCGCGCCGCGTCGGCAATGCGCCTCGATCTCCTCAACCACCGAGACGCGCCGATGCTCCCACATCGCCGCTACCACGCGCTCGACCAGCTCATTGATCGCGGATTGCTCCAGCCCCGCAAGCAGGCGCGTCATGCGCACGAACCAGCGCTCGCGCAGGCGCTGTGCGTTGACCAAGCCGACGCGCGCGAGCAGAACCAGCGGCACATGCCTATACACCAACCGACGATGTGCCTCGCCGCGCCCGTGCTCTTCGAGAAACGCACCGACGACGCGCCATGTCTCGCTGGTGGTCAACGTGCCTTCAAGATCAGAGACCACAACGCCGTTCGTGCTCATGGGTGGAATTGTCATGCTTGGATGTGATGCATAGCTTAAGCGCACAAAGGTGAATCCACGCGGGTGATGAGCGCGAGGAACTCCTGGTTGCCATCGGCGCCGAGGATCGGCGAGGGGATCACGTCGAGCATGCGCCAGCCGCGCTGCGCGACAAACGCGCGCAGGTCCTCGATCACCGCGCGATGCACCTCGGGATCGCGCACAATGCCGCCCTTGCCCACGTGTTCACGCCCCGCCTCGAATTGCGGCTTGATCAGCGCAATCGCGCGCCCGCTGGGATCGCGCAGCCATTTGAACACTTGTGGCAGGATCAGCTTGAGCGAGATGAATGAGACGTCCACTGTGGCGAGATCGATCGGCTCAGGCAATGCGTCGAGATAGCGCGCGTTGGTGCGCTCCATCAGCACCACGCGCGGGTCGTTGCGCAGGCGCCAGTGTAGCTGATGGGCGCCGACGTCAATCGCGTACACGCGCGCCGCGCCGTGCTGCAACAAGCAATCGGTGAAGCCGCCGGTGCTGCTGCCAACATCGGCGCATACCCAACCGCTCGGGTTCACGCCGAAGTGCGTCAACGCGGCTTCGAGCTTCCAGCCGCCGCGCGAGACGTACTTCGGCGGCTGTTCGACCTCGAGATGCGCATCTGCTGCGACGCGTTGCGCCGGTTGATCCACCACCTGACCGTTCACGCGCACCTCGCCGGCGCGGATGAGTCGCTGCGCCCACTCGCGGCTCTCCGCCAAGCCGCGCATCACCAGCAACACATCGAGCCGCACCTTATCCGCCATGCGCGCCAAGGCTCAGCGCCCAAGCTGCAACCGCACGATCAGCGCCTCTGGAAAACCCAACGCGCGCATCTTCGCTTGCGTGTGATGCACGGGATAGGTTGTGCGGTAGAGCGTCCATGTGCGCGCTTCGGTGTCGAGCAAGGCGTAAGCGGCGCGCGGGTCTTGATCGCGCGGTTGCCCTACGCTGCCGGGATTGAGGATATAGCGCAAGCTCGGCTTTAGGAATACGGGCGTGTTTGGGGCAACGAGGAACGCGCGCGGTTTTGCTTCTGGCTGTTCAGGATCGGCGACAAAGAGCAACGGCACGTGCGAGTGTCCCACCAACGCGCATGGCGTCTCCATGACGGCGAAGTTCGCAGCCGCCGTGGCGAGGTCGATCACGTACTCCCAGATTGGCTCGCGTGGGCTACCGTGCACAAGCAAACAGCCCTCGGCTTTTGCTTGTGTGGGGCGCGCGTCGAGATAGGCGAGGTTCTCCGCGCGGATCACGCTGCGCGTCCACATCACTACTTCCGCGGCGAGGTCGTGAAACGCTGCGGGGTCAACCTTGCCGAGCACTGCCCAATCGTGATTGCCCGCAAGCGCCACCGCAGGCGCAAGCGCGCGCACCTGCTCGATGCACTCGTTGGGATCGGGTCCGTAGCCCACGAGGTCGCCGAGGAACCAAACGACATCGTACCCGATGCGGCGTTGCTTCACATCACGCAGCACTGCCTCAAGCGCGGCGAAGTTGGCGTGAACGTCGGAGAAGACGAGGCAACGCATAACGGGCTAGGCGCTGTGCTGCATTTGCTGAAGCTTCCATAGCTTGATGCCGGTCTTGAGCACCTTCAACCCAAGCAACGCGCACTTCACGCGGTTTGCCGTGAGCGGCACGCCGATCAGCGAGAGCACGTGTTGCGGATCGAGCTGCTCCACGTCGTCAATGCGCCACCCCATCACGCTCTCCAGCAGCATTGAGGTTGCCGCTTGGCTGATGATGCAGCCTTCGCCGCTGAAGGCGGCGTCTGCGATGCGCGTCTTGTCTTCGCTCAGCTTCACGTCAATGCGCACGTGGTCGCCGCAGAGCGGGTTGCTCTCCTCGTGTGAGAAATCCGCATCTGCCAGCGTGCCGTGATGGCGCGGGTTCTCGTAGTGGTCGAGGATATGTTCGCGGTAAAGGTCAGACATTGCCATCGTGTGTGTTCACGAGATGCGCAACGCGCGCTTGGCGTGTTCGATGCCTTCCGCCAGCGCGTCAATCTCGCTTGGCTCGGTGTAGATGTAGAAGCTGGCGCGCGCGGTGGCGTTGACGCCGAGGCGCTGATGCAATGGCTGCGCGCAGTGATGTCCTGCGCGAATGGCGATGCCGTGTTGATCGAGGAGCGAGGCGAGGTCGTGTGGGTGAATGCGGTTCACCGTGAAGGCAATCACGCCGCCGCGGCGCTGCGGGTCCTGCGGACCGTAGATGCGCACACCGCTCACCTCGCTTAGGCGCTCCAGCGCGTACGCCGTGAGCTGTGCTTCGTGCGCGCGCACCGCGTCCATGCCCAACGCGCTCAGGTAATCCACCGCTGCGCCCAGCCCGATCGCCTCGACAAACGCAGGCGTGCCCGCTTCAAACTTGAGCGGCACGTCGTTCCAGCGCACGTCGTCGAACCCGACGTAGCTGATCATGTCGCCGCCCGTGAGGAACGGCGGCATTGCCTCAAGCAGCGCACGCTTGCCGTAGAGCACGCCGATGCCCGTCGGCCCGAGCATCTTGTGCCCAGAGAAGACGAGAAAATCGCAATCCATCGCCTGCACGTTCACAGGCATGTGCGGCACGGATTGCGAGCCGTCCACGATCACGATCGCGCCGGCGGCGTGGGCGCGCGCGATGATCGGCGCGGGATCAGTGATGGTGCCCAGCACGTTGGAGACATGCGCGAAGGTGACGATGCGCGTGCGCTCAGTGAGCAAGCGCTCGAAGGCGTCGAGGTCGAGCAAGCCTTCGGGCGTGAGCGGGATGAACTTGAGCGTCACGTTGCGCTCGCGCGCGAGCACCATCCACGGCACGAAATTGGCGTGGTGCTCCAACTCCGTGAGGAGGATCTCATCGCCCTCGCGCAAGAAAGCGCGCGCGTAGGCATACGCTAACAGGTTCAACGCTTCGGTCGCGTTGCGCGTGAAGACGATGTTCTCCACAGCAGGCGCGCCGATGAAACGCGCGATCTTCGCGCGCGCCTCGTCGTAGGCAGCCGTTGCCGCTTCGCTCAAGGCATACACGCCGCGATGCACGTTGGCGTATGCCTCGCGGTACACGCGCTCCATCGCCTCAAGCACGGGCAGTGGCTTCTGCGACGAAGCCGCGCTATCCAGAAACACCAAAGGCTTGCCGTTCACGCGCTGCTGAAGGATCGGGAAATCGCGCCGAACGGCGTGCACGTCGAAAAATTCGCGCTGAGTGTGCATGCCAACACTCCACATCACGGACTCACCAACACAGTTGCGCTCGCTTCACCCACCGATTCACACACCACGCGCACCACGAGCAGACCCGCCGGCTGATCTGCAGGCAACAGCCAAATCCAGGCTGCGCTGCCATCGCTGCCTGCACGTCGTGTGGCGCCGGGGATCTCGAGGGCGCGCATTGTTTGATTATCCTGCGCTTGCAAGGTGCACAACGCCCCAGGGCGCGTGCGCACAGCAACCGACACCGAACCGCCAGGGTACGCGCGCTCCGAGAGCAGCGTGAACACCACAGCATCACGCGGCGGCGTTGGCGAAGGCGACGCAGTGCCTCCTGAGCCAATCCGCAGCGCGCCCAAACGCGGCGTCGGCGTGGGTGGAAAGGTGGGCGTCGCCGCCAATGCTGTGATGGTGGCGACGACCGCTTCAGAAGTTGCGCGCGTATCCGGCCCGACAGGCGTCGGGGTGAAGGTGGCGCCGAATGGTGGCGGTGTGTTGGTGGGCGTTTGGAACGCCGTTGGAGAAGGTGTTGGGCTTGAGGGAGGGGGCGGCGCTGGTGTTGTCGCAAAAGGCGTTTGCGTGGGTTGAATGGGCGATTGAATGGGTGATTGGAGCGGAGCTACGACCCAACCCCAGAGGCTTACCTGCCAAACCACCGTCGCCAAGACACCAGCAATCACCACAACCCCAAGGGCATGACGCGCGCTGCGCTTCATGCTCCGTAGTGTAACCGCTTTGGCGCGTAGAATCCGCAATCATGGACGACCTCAAGCAAATCGCGGCAGAGGTGCGCGCCTGCACACGCTGCCCATTGCACATCGGTAGAAAGAACGCCGTTCCTGGCGAAGGACCTGCCAACGCGGAGGTGATGCTCATCGGCGAGGGGCCTGGCTTTCACGAAGATCAACAAGGGCGTCCTTTCGTTGGACCCTCAGGGCAGTTCCTGAATGAGCTGTTGGCGCTCGCCGGCTACCGCCGTGAGGAAGTGTTCATCGCCAACGTGGTGAAGTGCCGCCCACCAGGCAACCGCGACCCGCTCCCCGAAGAGATCGAGGCATGTTCGATCTACCTCGATCGGCAAATCGCGGTGATCAACCCGAAGGTGATCGTCACGCTTGGGCGCTACTCGATGGCAAAGTTCTTCCCCAACGCGAAGATCAGCGCGATCCACGGGCAGGCGCGCCGCGTCAACGGGCGCATTGTCGTTGCGATGTATCATCCTGCTGCTGCGCTACACCAGCCCGCGCTGCGCGACGCGATCGAGGCAGACTTCCGCCGCCTGCGCGAGATCGTCCGCGCTGCCGAGCAGCAAGCTGAAGAAACGCCCAAGCCTGAGAAGCAAGCTCCTGGCGAGCAGCTGAGCTTGTTCTAAGCCGCGATGACCTCACCGTGGATCCTCGCTGCACGCCCGCGCACGCTGCCCGCCTCGGTGGCGCCAGTGCTTGTGGGCACAGCGCTCGCGGTGCGCGAAGGCGCGTTCGATTCGCTCGTGTTCTTCGCCACCTTGCTTGCCGCGCTGCTGCTGCAAATCGGCGCCAACTACGCCAACGACGTGTTCGACTTCTTGAAAGGCGCCGATCAGAACCGCCAAGGTCCGTTGCGCGTGACGCAAAGCGGGCTGCTCACACCGCAGCAAATGTTGATAGGCACGGCTGTGGTGTTTGGGCTTGCGGCGCTGGTTGGGCTGTGGCTTGTGCGCATCGGCGGGGTGCCCATCTTGGTGATTGGCTTGCTGGCCATTACAGCGGCGCTGGCTTACACCGCCGGACCGCTGCCGCTCGCCTACCGCGGCTTGGGCGAGGTGGCTGCGTTCGTGTTTTTCGGGTTGGTCGCCGTTGGCGGCACGTATTACCTTCAAACCGGCACGCTCACGCTGGCGAGCGCGCTGGCGGGCATCCCACAAGCTGCGCTTGCTGCCGCCATCCTCGTCGTCAACAACCTGCGCGACATTGACTCTGACCGTGCCGCAGGCAAGCGCACGCTTGCGGTGCGCTTTGGCGAGCGTTTCGCGCGCGCCGAATACGCCGCGCTGATGAGCCTCGCATTTGCCGCGCTGCCGATGCTGCGACTTGCTGGCGTGGCTGGTTGGGGTGTGCTTCTGCCGCTAGCGCTCGTGCCTTCCGCGGCGCGGCTCGTGCACGCTGTGGGGCAAACACCGCGCAGTGCGGCGCTCAACCCGCTACTCGCGCGCACGGCGCAGTTAAACCTCGCGTTTGCTGCGCTGCTTGCGCTTGGGTTGCTGCTGCCTTTCTAGCTGCGCAGGCGGTGTATAGTCTTTCACATGAACGACGAAATCCGCGCGTTTATCGAGCGTCACCGCACCGCAGCGCTCGCCGTGTGTAGCCCCGAGGGGCCAGTTGTCTCGATGGTGAGCTACGTCGCCGAACCGGGGGCGCAAAGCGTGCTGCTGCACCTGAGCAACCTCGCCCCTCACAAGCAACTGCTGCTCGCCAACCCTGTGTGCGGCTTGCTGATCGCTGATCCCGACGACGGGCGCGCCGAGCCAACTTCGCTCAAGCGCCTCTCGCTGAGCGGCCGCGCGGAGAAAATCGAGAAGGGAACGCCAGCCTACGAAAGCGCAAAGGCGCGCTTCTTGGCGCGCATCCCTGCAAGCCGCTTGATGTTCGACTTGCCTGACTTTGACCTCTTCCGCGTTACCCTCACGAGCGGGCGCTACGTGGGTGGGTTTGGCAAGACGATCAGCTTCCAGGTTGAGCAAACCGAGCAGGTCGGGCAAGCGGAGTAACACCAGCAGCAAGCTCACCAGCGCAGCGTTCAAGGCAACCGCGGAGGCGATCAGCGATGCGCGAGAGCGAGATGATGAAGCCGTTTAAAGTGCACGCGCCGTTTCAACCCACAGGCGATCAACCGCAAGCCATTGAGGCGCTGGTGAAAAGCCTCAACGCCGGCAACCGCTACACCACGCTGCTCGGCGCAACAGGCACCGGCAAGACCTTCACCATCGCCAAGGTGATCGAGGCAGTGCAGCGCCCAACGCTCGTGATCGCGCACAACAAGACGCTCGCGGCGCAGCTTTATGCCGAGTTCAAGGAGTTCTTCCCCGAGAACGCCGTTGAGTACTTCGTCAGCTACTACGACTACTACCAACCCGAAGCTTACGTCCCGCGCTACGACCTTTACATCGAGAAGGAAGCCACGATCAACGATGAGATTGACCGCCTGCGCTTAGCAGCGACCAGCGCCTTGATGAGCCGGCGCGATGTGATCATCGTTGCGTCAGTCTCGTGCATCTACGGCATCGGCAACCCTGAGGACTACGGGCGCTTTGTGGTTAAGCTGCGCCGCGGGGAGACGCGCCGCCGCGATGTTGTGCTGCGCATGTTGGTGGCGATTCAGTACGCGCGCAACGATGTTTCGCTCCTGCGCGGGCATTTCCGCGTGCGCGGCGACACGCTCGAGGTGCAACCGGCTTACACCGAGACCGCCTACCGCATCGAGTTCTTCGGCGACGAGATCGAGCGCATCACCGAGATCAACACGCTCACGGGCGAAATCCTGCGCGCGCTCGACGAGGTGGAGATTTACCCCGCCAAGCACTTCGTCACGCCCGAGGAGAAGCTCCAGCGCGCCATTCGCGACATCGAACAAGAGCTTGAAGAGCGCATCGCCTACTTCAAGGCACAGGGCAAACTGCTTGAAGCGCAGCGCATCGAGCAACGCACGCGCTACGACCTCGAAATGCTGCGCGAGGTCGGCTACACCAGCGGCATCGAGAACTACTCGCGCCATCTCGACGGTCGCCCGCCAGGCACACCGCCATTTACCCTGCTCGATTACTTCCCCGACGACTTTCTGCTGGTGATTGACGAGAGCCACATGACCGTGCCGCAACTGCGCGGCATGTACAACGGCGACCGCCAGCGCAAGCAGGTGTTGGTGGACTACGGCTTCCGTTTGCCGAGCGCGCTCGACAACCGCCCGCTCACGTTCGAGGAGTTCGAGCAGCGCTTCCGACAGGTGATCTTCGTCAGCGCCACCCCAGGACCCTATGAGCTGGAGCGCAGCGCTGTCGTCGTGGATCAAGTGATCCGCCCCACCGGGATCGTGGACCCTGAGATTGAGGTCAAGCCCACGCGCGGACAGGTGGACGACCTGATCAAGCAGATCCGCGAGCGCGTGGCGCGCGGCGAGCGTGTGCTCGTCACCACGCTCACCAAGCGCATGGCAGAAGACCTCACGCGCTACCTGCAAGACATCGGCATCAAGGTGCAATACTTGCACAGCGAAGTGGAGACAGTGGAGCGCGTGGAGATCCTGCGCGATTTGCGGTTGGGCGAATACGACGTGGTGGTGGGCATCAACTTGCTGCGCGAGGGACTAGACCTGCCCGAGGTGTCGCTGGTGGCGATCTTGGACGCAGACAAGGAGGGCTTCCTGCGCAGCACCACTTCGTTGATCCAGACCATCGGGCGCGCAGCGCGACACGTGAACGGCAAGGTGATCCTCTACGCCGACACGATCACGCAATCCATGAAAGCCGCCATCGAGGAGACTGAGCGCCGCCGCGCCAAGCAGATCGCCTACAACCGCGCGCACGGCATCGAGCCGCAAGCGATCCAAAAAGCCGTGCGCGACCTCACCGACCGCGTGCGCGTGATGGAAGCCAAGCCTAAGTACGGCAAAGGCAGCAAAGAGACCTCGGATGAACAGCCGCGCTCTCTCATCGCAAGCATCGCGCACATGCCCAAGGACGAAGCGCGCCGCATCCTCGCCGAGCTAGAAACGCAGATGCGCGAGGCAGCGAAAGCGCTCGAGTTTGAGAAGGCAGCCGCGCTGCGCGATCAAATCCTCGAGCTGCGCATGATCTTGAACGACATGGACGACAGCACGCCCGAGTGGGAAAAGATCCGCAAGCTGCGCCTCGGCGAGCCGCTCTCCGAAGTAGCTGCTTCTGAGACGGTGAGCTACACGCCAAGAAAGCAACCGAAGCGCGCGCGGCGCTGAGCAGGCTTTGTAGGCTACTCTAGCTCCTCACGGCTGATCAGGGGCTTACGCGCAGGGCGTGGTGTGCCGTTTGGAGGGGTAGCAGCATTGCTCGGCGAGGCTGGCGGTTGGGGGTCAGCCTTCTGGCGATTCGAGCGACCAAGCACATTGCTCAAGCGCTCAGCGAGCGGTGTAGGCGGCGTCTCGGCTTCGGCTTGCGCAGGGCGCGACTCGTTCGTGCTCGTGGCGCCAGGCAACGCAGCGCTGCTTACCTCGGCGCTGCTCAACTTTTGCTGGGCGCGCACGCGGCTAGCGAGCCAATCGCGCGCGCTGCTCACCGCACTTGCGATCGCAGGGCGCTCAGGCTTGCCCACGCTGACATTCGGCAACTCAGGCACCAACGCCTGCCCGCAATACGGGCACAAGTCCCAAGCCAAATGCACCGCACGCCCACACGAAGGACACGCCTTTCGCAGGCGCGTGTGACAGGTGGGGCAAAACTGCATGTCGGCGTCCACGCGCCGCCCGCAGGTGGGGCAGAATTCCTGCTGTTCGATGCTCGCCAATAGCGCCTCTTCCTCAAGCGCGCGGATGTATTGCTCGCTCAGCGTCTCGCGCGGGCGCAAGAGCAGGTAGATCAAAATCCCCGCGATGGGGATCACGCCGACCATGACCGTGGCGAGGATTTGCACAAGCGGATCGCGTGAGCGCTGGCGAATGTCGCGGAAGGTCCAGATCATCAGCCCGGCGATCAGCGCCGCCACAATTGCGCCGAGCAAGCTGACCGCCGCGATGATGAGGTTGCTAATCGCTTCTACCATGAGCATGCACCTTTGTGGCGGCGCGCGCTGCGTCGCCACAGGTCAGAAAGTGCCAATGTTTGAGTGATTATACTTGCGTATTGCTGTGGAGGAACACACCGAGAACGCCGCGCCTACCGTCGAATATCGCGTGCGCATGCGCAACATCCCCGAAGGCGAGCGACCGCGCGAGCGCTTCATACAGGTGGGCCCCTCGGCGATGTCGCAACGCGAGCTTCTGGCGATCCTCCTGCGCAGCGGCACAAAGACGATGAACGTGTTGCAGCTCGCCGAGCGCCTCTTGCAGCAGTTCAACGGGTTACACGGCTTGGCGCGCGCCTCGCTTGCTGACTTGCAATCTGTGGAAGGCGTCGGGCTGGTGAAAGCGATCGAAATCCAAGCTGCGTTGGAGCTAGGGCGGCGCATGATGCTTGCCGAGCGCGACCCTAAGCCCGTCATCCGCTCGCCTGAAGACGCTGCCCAAGTGTTCATGGCGTTCATGGGCAACGATGACCAAGAAGAAGTACACGTGCTTTTGCTAGACACGCGCCATCGCGTGATCGATCGGCGCATGATCTACCGCGGCACGCTCAACGCTGCGAACATGCGCCTTGCAGAGATCTTCCGCGAAGCAGTGCGCGCTAACTGCGCTGCGATCATCGTCGGGCACAATCACCCCTCTGGCGATCCTTCCCCTTCCGCCGAGGACATCGCGGCAACACGCGCGCTTGTGCAGGCGGGTCAATTGCTCGGCATTGAGGTCGTGGATCACCTCATCATCGCGCAGCCGCGCTTTGTCAGCCTGAAAGAGCGAGGCGTGCTGTGAGCGCAAGACGTTGGGCGCTGGCGCTCATCGTGTGGGGCGCGTTTGCGGTGCGTGTGCTCACCCTCGACGCGCAATCGCTCTGGTTCGATGAGGGCTGGTCGTGGCATTTGGCGCGAATGCCGCTTGAGGAAATGGCGCTGACCACCGCCGCCGATCGCAGCCCGCCGCTGTACTACGCGCTGCTCGCAGGATGGATTTGGCTCAGCGGTGATTCGGCTTTTGCGATGCGGTGCCTCTCAGCAGGCGCCGATGTGATCGCGACGGCGCTCACGGCTGCGCTCGCCTTAGCGCTCACCCGCCGCATCCGCGCCGCCATCGCCGCAAGCGCGGTGTACGCGCTGATGCCGATGACGGTGTGGTATGCGCAAGAGGTGCGCATGTATGCGCTGATCTCAGCTTTGGGCGCTGCTGCGATGCTCGCCGCTTGGCGCTGGGTTGAGCAGCGGCGCAAGCATTGGCTGTTCTTGGCGAACGCCTTCATCGCCCTTGGGGCTTACACGCATTACTACGCCATCTTCCTGCTCCCTGCGGTGTGGGGGCTGTCGGTCATTGCCTCGCTGCACGATCGCCCGAGCCATTGGCGCGCGCTGCCCGTAGTGCGCCAAAGCGTCGCCGCGGTGATGGTCTTGCTGGCGCTCGCGCCATGGTTAGCGGTTGCCTCTGTGGGATTCGCCTACGACGATGGGTTCTACTTTCCGCTCAACACGGTCGAAGGGCGAGTGCTGGAATGGGTGCGTGCCGTGGCTGCTGGTGGGCTAGTCGAGCCGCCTGCAGGTTGGACCTGGCTGCTCGGCGGCGCTGCAGCGCTGGGCGTGCTTGGCTTTTGGTCACGCGCCCAGCGCCTCGAGCTGCTCGTCACCATGCTCTTCCTCGCCGTGCCGATCCTCTCGGCTGCGATTGCGGTTTGGCTTTTCTATCCCCATCGCTCTGTGTTTCATCCGCGTTACCTCATCTTTGCGCTCCCGGCGCTCTGTGTGCTGCTGGGCAGCGCTTGGGCAACGCACCGGCTGAGCGCGCCGAGCGCGATCGCCGCCACAACGCTGCTCGGTGCGTTGTGGCTGCCCACCCTACACGGTTATCTTAGCGGACATGTGCTGCAACGGGACGATGTTCGTCAAGCCACTCATCACGTGGTCGAGGCGCTCGCGCCTGGCGACGTGGTGGTGATGTCGCGCGACAACTTCGCCGTGCGTTACTATTGGCTGCGCACCGTGCGCGCGCGCTTCAGCGATCCTGCGCCCTTCGACGACGCGCTCATCGCGCTGCCCACAGGCTTGCACGGCGTTTTGCAAGACGAAGCCCTTGTGCTCAACACGCTCAACCGCCGAGGACCGCAGCGGGTGCGCCTGATGCTTTGGCAAGACGACGTGGTTGACCCACAACGCCTCGTCGAATCCACGCTGTGGGCAAACGGCTTCGAGTTGGGCGAATACAACTTCGCGCAAATCCGCCTGCCGCTTTACCAAATTGAGCGCCAGCCGTTGATCGGCGTGCCGTTCACACCGCAGCGCGTGCGCTTCAGCGATTGCCTCACGCTTGAGGATGCGTGGTCGCGCCAAAGCGCATTCGCGGGCGATTGGTTCTATGTGGTGCTGCGCTGGTCGCTACGCTGCGCGCCGCGCACAGGCTACAAGGTGTTCGTGCACGTGCGCGACGCTGAAGGCACGGTGCGCTTCCAGAGCGATCGCTTGCCGCTGAACCCCCTGCTGCCAATGCAGCGTTGGACGTTGCACCACGCTTACCGCGATGCCCACGCGATGGTCGTTCCCAGCGACGTGCCCCCCGGGCGCTACACCGTGTTCATCGGCGCCTACGACCCGGATAGCGGTCAGCGATTACGGCTCGAAGACGGCAGCGACAGCCTGGCGATCGCGAGTGTGGAGGTGCGCGCGCGATGAGACGCATGGTTGCAGTGCTGGGGTGCTTGTTGAGCTGCGCGTTTGCGCTGCACGCCGCCGCCCAAGACGACGCGCAGTACGCAGCTTGGCGCAAGCTCAACGCAGTGCGCCGCGCCAACGGCGCTGCGCTGGTGGCGTGGAACACACAGCTCGCCGCGGCAGCCCAGCGCCACGCGGAAGATATGGCGAGCAAAGGGTTTTTGGACGAACTCGGATCCGACGGCTCTACCCCTGAGCAACGCATCACAGCCGCCGGTTACCCAGGTTGGCAAGAGAAGCGCACCTGGGCAGAGCTGCTTCACGCCGGACGCGGCACGTTCGATGACGCGCTGCGCTTTTTCCAAGGCGACAGCGACCAGCGCGCTGCGCTGCTCGACCTGCGCTTCCGCGAGGTCGGGATCGGTATTGCCAGCGATGGCGTGTACACCTACTGGGTGGTGACGCTCGGCGCACAGCCCAACGTATTGCCGATCTTCATCAACGATGGCGATCCCTTCACCAACCAACGCATGGTCTCTGTGCAGCTCACACAAGAAGAGGCAATGCCGCAGGGCGACGCAAACGCGCTCGGGCGCGCGATCGAGGTGCGCCTGAGCGAACGCCAGACGTTTGAAGGCGCCCAATGGCAACGCTGGGAGCCACTGCTGCCGTTCACGCTATCACCTGGCGCCGGCACAAAAACGCTTTACGCCGAGTTCCGCGATGCCGCCGGGCGCACCGCCGTGGCCTCGGCGACCATTGAGTACGACCCCACTCGCTCAGCGCCCGCAGCGCCGCTTCCACCCGATCTCGCCGCGTCCACCCTCGTGCCTCCGCCACCGCTACCCACGCTCGACGTGCGCCTTGTGCCGACGCCGCCATTGCCAACCCCCATCCCCACGCAACCAGTGGTGTTGCCCCAGGTCTCCACTCGTGAAGCGACGTTCATCATCGCGCGCCCCACGCCGACCCCACCACCGCAAGCCCTTGCCCCTGCCGAACCCGCTTTCCCCGCTGCTGAGCCAGATCCACCACGCGCAGCGCCTCTCGCTCTGCCGATCGGCGATGTGCTGGCGGGCTATCTCATCATTCAAAGCGTGTTGTTGGTGCTCTTCGCGCGCCTCTTCGTGAAACAGCGCCAACGCTAGCGCAGCTCAACTTCGTTGCGCCTCGTAATAGGCGCGATACCAAGCCGCCGTCTCGGCGATGGCTTCTTCATGCGGCGTGTAGCGAAACGTGGGGAAAGCGCGCGCGAAGCGACTCCCATCGAGCACGAACGGTTGCTCGAACTCATAGAGCACCTCGACGATCTCGCGCACCTGCGGCGCCATCAGCGCCGCAAACTCAAAGAAACGCCGACTGCGCACCCCAAAGCGCGGCGTGTGCCCAAAGGCGCGATACACCATGCTCACAAACTGCTCACCCGTGAGCGGCCCCGCGCCAGGCACGTGCCAACTCTGCCCATACGCCGACTCCTCTGCGCCCAACAACACGCATGCAGCCGCAGCATCAGCAAGGTACACGAAGTCGTGCGGCACATCAGCGCGGCAAAACCAAACCGCTTTTTGCTGCTTGTAGGCAGCCTCGAAGATGCCCTCGACAAACGTCCCATGCACGTTCGGCCCGTAGAATGTGGTCAGACGTGGGATGACTACGGGCACCCGTCCTTGCGCGTGCGCCTCAAGCAGCATAGATTCAATCGCTTTGCGCGTGGTGCCGCGCTGCGACTGCGCCGCCCAGGGATGATCCTCGGTGGCAGGCACTTTTTGCAGCGGCCCATACACCAGCGGGTTGCTGGGGAACACCAAGCGCGCGTGGTTTGCCTCTGCTGCGGCAAGCACGTTGCGCGCTGCGCGCTCCAGGCCGCTGCTCACATACACGCAGTGATAGATCACACGCGCGCCAGCGCAGGCGCGCGTGAGCGCTTCCGCATCCATCACATCACACGCGACGATCTCCACGCCTTCGGGCAACACGCTCGCCGCATGCTCTGCATCGCGCGCAATGGCGCGCAGCGGCAACCCTTCCGCCACGAGATGATTAACCACCGCCGCGCCAAGCGCGCCCGAGGCACCAAGCACCACATGAAGCTCGCTCACAAGGCGCAACTATACCCAGGCTCGCGCTCATTCGCTCAAGCTGCGCACGAACACCTCGGGCGCTCGCTCCAAGCCGCGCGCGGTCGGCGCAGGCGCACTGCGCAGCACGTAAAACGTGCGCCGCACCCCGGCACGGAAGAAAAACGTCCCTAAATCGAGCAACACGTTCGTCGTGCCGCTCTGCCGAAGCCGAAGCGCGTAATTGCCGGGCGCAAAAACACCCGCGCGCGCTTCGCCAAAGGGAACGCTGCTGAGCAGCAACGTTCCATCCGCGCGCACCAGGTCGAGCGCTGGCGCGCCAGGCGAGACGTGCACAACGCGCAGCGCGATCTGCCCGCGCGGCGGTGGATCCAACTCAGGAAAGACCAGGATGCGGAGCACGTTTGCCTCTTCCGTGATCACAATGGTGTGGTTGCGCCCTAGGGAGAGCGAGACCGTCTCAAAGCCGAGTGGCGCGTCGGTCGTTGGGTTGGCGCCAACAGGGAAAACGCGAATCAACACCGACTCCGCAGGCACAGCCCAAAGCTGACCCAATCTGCCATACGGCAAGGAGGCCTCCACGCGCACGCGGTTGCCATAAACGTCCACAGCGCCAAAGCTGGGCGCTGCATGGAGCACACGGAAACGCGCGGTATCCGTGCCGGCAGTCACAGAACGCGCGAGTCCGAAGCCCACCCCCGCGACGAGCGCGCCTTTAAGCAAAGTGCGCCGCACGTAGCGCATGGCCCAAGTATGGCACACCCGCGGCAACGCGCAAGGCTACAATCTCCATTCACCCATGAGCGAAGCCCTACTGCCGCCGCATAGCGTCGAGACCGAAGAGGCAGTGCTTGGTTCGATCTTGATCGACCCAGAAGCCATGCTGCGCGTGGCGTCGTTCCTCGCGCCAGAGCATTTCTACGTGCTCAAGCACCAGTGGGTGTATCGGGCGATGCTGCAACTGCACGAGCGCCGCGAGCCGATTGACCTGCTGACGGTCACGCGCGAATTGGCAAACGCTGGGCACCTGGACGAGATCGGCGGTGAAGCGTTCATCGCTTACCTGACCAGCACCGTGCCCACCGCGCTCAACGTCGAGGCGTACGCGCGCGCTGTGGAAAGCCTTGCCATCCGTCGCCGCATGATCGCAGCCGCAAGTGAGATCGCGCGCACCGCTTACGACCAATCGCTCACCATCGAGCAGGTGATCGAGAAAAGCGAGGCGACGCTCTTTGACGTCACCGAGAAGCACGGCGAGCGCCACATGGTGACGATGCGCAAGGCGGTAAGCGACTTCTACGAGCGCCTTGAATACTTGCACGAACATCGCGATGAGCCGCTCGGCATCCCCACCGGCTACCCTGACCTCGACCGGCTCACGGGGGGCTTGCAAAAGGGCGACCTCATCATCATTGCCGCGCGCCCTGGCGTTGGCAAGACCTCGCTCATGCTGAACATCGCGCACAACGCCGCGTTCAAGCACCGCCAGCGCGTGGCGATCTTCAGCCTCGAGATGAGCATCGAGCAGTTGACGCAGCGCTTCATCGCCAGCAGCAGCGGCATTGACGCGCAGCGCTTGCGCATCGCCGACCTCCGCGATGAGGAGTTCGGCGTGCTCACGCGCGTTGCCACGCAGCTCGCCGAGCTGCCGATCTTCTTGGACGATACGCCGTCGCTCTCGCCGCTTGCGCTGCGCACCAAGGCGCGCCGCCTCTACCAAGAGCACGGCCTCGATCTCATCATCGTGGACTACTTGCAGCTCATGCAAGGCGAAGGATTCAGCCGCGGCGACAACCGCGTGCAAGAGATCAGCTACATCTCGCGCGCGCTGAAAAACCTCGCCCGCGAGCTGAACGTGCCGCTCGTCGCCGGCAGCCAGCTCTCGCGCCTCGTCGAGCACCGCAGCGACAAGCGCCCCGTGCTCAGCGACCTGCGCGAAAGCGGCAGCATCGAGCAAGACTCGGACATCGTGATGTTCATTTACCGCGACGAGCTTTACAACGAGAACACCGAATACAAAAACATCGCCGAGATCATCGTGGCGAAGAACCGCAACGGACCAACAGGGAAGGTCATGCTATTCTTCGACAAGCGCCTCACTTCCTTTAAAAACCTTGCCCGAGAGAGAATCGAGCTGTGAACCTGATCGAAGACTACATCACGCGCTGGTTGCCTGAGGTGGACGACCTCAACGAGGCGAAGGTGACGCTCGCTGCGCTTCATTTGCTTGCGCAGCGCATCTCGCCTGCCGCCTCGGTGAGCGAGCAAGACGTGCTCGCACACCCGCTCGTGCGCGAAGGCGTGAGCTTTCCCACGCTCACCGTGAGCACGGCGTTGCGCCGCGCAGCGGAACGTGGCGCGTTGCTCGCCGCGGAGATCGGCGGGCAGATGCGCTACTTCGCCAATA
>JAUQQA010000006.1 GCA_030550095.1 Chloroflexota bacterium
GCTCACCGTGTTGGTGATTGGGCTTGCTGTGCCGCTCATTGGGTTGTCTTCAAGGTTGCTGTAGGTAGCCAGTAGAGCGCAAAGTGGAGCAGTAGAACAATGCGCGGGGTGCTCCGAGGCTTTGATGAGCTGTAACCCGCCTCGTAGCTCTCGCCATTCGTGGCGCAGCAGTGCGTGAACCTCGCTTCTTGTTTAAAGTGGGCAGAGCGTCTTCCTCAAACTTGTCTATGAGGAAATAGCAGGACAGCGCCTGCTGTTCTTCTCTTTGCGCACCGCATATGCTACAATCTCGCTCTAGAACACGTGTTCGTATGAGCGCACAGCCTGTGTACTACCTCATTAGCGTGAACGAGCGAGGGTTTGTGTTCAGCGCGCGTATGCCCCTTCAGGCGCTGCCCGCGCTCGGCAGTTTGGTGAAGACGCCCCTGGACGCCACGAGGGAGCTGGTCGGCTTGATCTACAGCATCGAGATCCAAGGCAACGAGATCACGCGCGCCTTGTCGATCCACGCAGAGCAGCTCGACCCGGCGGAGATCGAGTATCACCGCAATCGCCTCATGCCGGTCAACGTCTCGGTGTTGAATGTCGGCTACTTGGAGCAGCAGGGGAGCACAAAGCGCGCTGTGCACTTGCCGCCTTCGCGCCTGCCCGCAACATTGAGCGAGGTGCACCCGCTAACGAACCTTGAGGCGCAGCTCTTCGTGCAACATGCGCAGCCGATCTTCGAGCGGATCGCAAGTTTCTTGAGCGATCAGATGGTCGAGATCAGCGCTGCATTCATCGTGTGGGTCGCGGGGAACGACCGCGCGCGGCGCCAACAGTTGTGTCGCGCGTTGGTGCTCGCTTGGGGGCTACAACTTGACAAGGTTGATGCTGTTGTGCGTCAGGTTGGTGAGAATCTGTGACTGGAGGACACACGATGACGCTAGACGGCGATTTCCCCGAGAAGTTTTTCGCTGTTGAGAGCGTCGCCGAGCGCCGCACGTTGGGCGCGCGGCTCGGCGTGGTGGTGGGCGGCTCGCTGAGCGAGGGCTTGATCGTGCGCGCCGATGAGCCGCTGCTCGTTCAGCATCTCGCTGAGGGGGTGCCCGTGGGGGCTTACGTCGCGGTGGAAGGCAACACCGACCGCACCTTCTTCGGCATGATCACCGACGTTGAGCTGGATTACGTGAATCCTCAGGCGCGCTCGCTGAACGTCACCAGCGACTTTCAACGCGCGGTGTACCTCGGCACGGCGTTCCACTGTCTATTTCACGTTAAGCTCATGCTTGTGCTAGAGGGTGGTGTGCCGAAGCCCGTGCGCTCGCTGCCGTTGCACCACGCTGTCGTGCGCCGGGCGACGCCCGAAGAGGTGCGTGCGCTCCTGAGCACCAGCCCAGGGGAGGGGTACTACATTGGTACGGCGGTTGACGACGAGCAGATCGAAATCTGGATCGATCTCGAGCGCCTCATCGAGCGCAGCACGGGCGTCTTCGGGCGCAGCGGCACAGGGAAGACATTCCTCACGTTGCCGTTGCTTGCGAGCGTGATCAAGAAAAACCTTGCCAGCGTGCTGGTCTTCGACATGCACAACGACTACGGCTACACGCTGAAAGGTGACCGCAACATGCGCTTCAAGGGGCTGAAACAGCTCAGCGCGATCACGTCTCGCGTGGTGGTGGTCGCGCTCGACGAAGAATCGTCGAAGCAGCGCAACGCCCCCTATGAGTTCGCATTGCGCATCGGCTACAACCAGATCGAGCCGCAAGATATCGAGATCCTGCGCGCCGAGTTGAGCCTCTCCGACGTTCAGGTGAATGCGCTCTACGCGCTCCAGCGATACGCGCGCAATCACTGGTTCGCCGAGTTGCTGAGCGACGAACCTTCGGAAGCTGTGGATCGGTTGCTGGAATCGGGTAAGCTGAACGAGGGCACATTCGCCGCGATGCAGCGCAAGCTGAGCCGGCTGGCGCGGTTCCCGTTCCTTGAGCCTTTGGTGGACGAAGACTATGCGGAGCGCATCCTCGCGCACTTAGCGCGCGGCGAGAGCGTCGTGATCGAGTTCGGCAGGCACGGCAACGACTTGCTCGCCTATTTGCTCGTTGCTAACTTCCTCACGCGCCGCATTCATCAGCGCTACGTGGACATGAAAGAGCGTGCTGAAGGTGGCGGCCCAGAGCCGAGACACTTAGTCATCGCCATCGAAGAAGCCCACAAGTTCCTCGATCCAGAAGTGGCGCGGCAGACCATCTTCGGCACCATCGCGCGCGAGCTGCGCAAGTACAACGTCACGCTGCTCATCGTGGATCAGCGCCCGAGCCAAATCGACACCGAGGTCATGAGTCAGCTCGGCACGCGCATCACCGCTGCGCTCAGCGATGAGAAGGACATCGCCGCGGTGCTCACAGGCGTGAGCGGCGCTGCAGAGCTGCGCCAGGTGCTTGCTTCGCTAGAAAGCAAGCAGCAGGTGCTGATCTTGGGGCACGCAGTGAATATGCCCGTGGTGGTGCGCACGCGCGAATACGGTGAAGCCATGTATCGCGAGTTTGCTGATCCGCTCTCCGAGTTGCCGCCGGAAAAGCAAGCAGAGGAACGACGCAAGTTGCTCGGTCGGCGCAGTTACAACGACAGCGTGCTTTGAGCGCAAAGACGCAAGCGCATACAATCAGCGCGCCTATGTCGCAGCCGTTTGTGCACACGCTCTCGCCGCGTTTCAGCGACTTGGATGTCTACAACCACGTGAACAACGCGGTGTATCTCACCTACTTCGAGGAAGCACGCATCGCGTTGATGAACTTCATCGGGCTGCGCAGCTTATTCACGCGCCGCCAAAGCACCGTGATCGCCCATGCCGAGGTGGACTATCGCGCGCCCGCGCATCTCGGTGACGTGCTTGACATTGCCGTGACAGTGGGGACGATTCGCAACTCATCCTACGAGCTGCTCTATCGCATCACACGGCGCAGCGACGGCGCGCTGATCGCCACCGGCAAAACGGTGCAGGTGTGTTACAACTTCGAGCTGAATTGCCCAACCCGCCTGCCCGAAGAGTGGCGACGCATCTTGCAGCGCCTTGCCGCAGAACAGGGCGTGCCTCACGACGCCGCGACAACGACACACACGGCATGACGGCGGAGAACGGAGAGCAATGACGGAACGCAAACTCCCCCCTGCTTTGCTTGCCCTCGAGGACGGCACCACCTGGCGTGGATATGCCTTTGGTGCATTGGTCGAGACCACAGGCGAGGTGGTGTTCAACACCGCGATGACCGGCTACCAAGAGGTGCTCACCGATCCTTCGTATCACGGTCAGATCGTGGTGATGACGGCGCCGCAGATCGGCAACGTAGGTGTGAACCCGGAGGACGAAGAAAGCCACCGCCCGTGGGTTGCGGGCTTCATCGTTCGCGATCTAAGCCCGATCGTGAGCAACTACCGCGCTGCCCAGTCGCTCGAGCAGTACCTCGCGGTGCATGGCGTGATGGGGATGACAGGGGTGAGCACGCGTGCACTTGTGAAGCACATCCGCGAGCAAGGCGCTATGCGTGGCGCAATGGCATTGTTGCCGTGCGACGTAGATGCTCTGGTTGCGCGCGCGCGTGCTAGCCGCGACATGCGCGGGGCTGATTTGGCGCGAGAAGTGACCTGCCCTGAGCCTTACCCTTGGGCGCAGGGTGTGGATGCGCAATGGTATCCCGGCAGCGCGGTGCCTGCGTCGCCTGCGCCCGATTCACCGCACATCGTGGCGTATGACTTCGGCGTGAAGCGCAACATTCTGCGCTTGCTTGCCTCGCGCGGTTGTCGTGTCACCGTAGTGCCAGCAACGACACCTGCTTCGGAGGTGTTGGCGATGCAGCCCGATGGCGTGTTTCTCTCGAACGGACCAGGTGATCCAGCTGCGTGCACCTATGCCGTCGAGGCGACTCAGCAGTTGCTCGGCAAGGTGCCGATCTTCGGCATTTGCTTAGGGCATCAGATCCTCGGCTTGGCGCTGGGCGGGCGCACTTACAAGATGAAGTTTGGGCATCGCGGCGCCAATCAGCCTGTGAAGGCGCGCGGGCGTGTGGAGGTGAGCAGCCACAACCACGGCTTCGCCGTTGACGCAGCGAGCCTGCCCGCCGAGGTCGAGATCACGCACGTGAATCTGAACGATGGGTGCGTCGAGGGCTTGCGCGCTCTAGCGCTCAACGCGTTCGGTGTGCAATATCATCCCGAAGCTTCGCCTGGTCCACATGATGCGCTTTACCTCTTCGATGAATTCGTCCAAGCCGTGCGCGAGCATCATCGGCAGCGAATAGGGCAGGGGGCGGAGCGCTCATGAGTGCGCGGCTTGTCACAATCATCGGCTTGCTGCAGGTGGTGCTCGCGGCTGCGCTGTGGGGCACCGTGGGCATTGGCACAAAGTTGCTCTACGGCATGGCGCAGACCGATGCGCTCTCTGTGGGTTTTTTTCGGCTTGCGCTCTCCGTCCCTGCGCTTGCCGGTGCGAATGTCGCCGTGCTGCGCTCGCGCGCCTGGCAAGTGCATCGGCGCGACCTGCCGCTCATGATGCTGATCGGCGCGATGATGGCGCTGTATCAGCTTTGCTACATGAGCGCCGTGCGCTATGCAGGGGTTACGGTGGCGGTGCTGGTGACGTTGTGCGTGGCGCCGGTGATTGTGGCGCTGGTGTCGGCGTTGTGGCTGCATGAGCCGCTCACTCGGCGCATTGGCGCAGCGATGGTCGCTGCGTTAGGCGGCACAGTGCTCTTGATCGGTTTGCAGCCAGGTGAACCTGCAGATGCGAACGTTGTGCTCGGTGCTACTTTGGCGCTGGGATCGGCAACTGCGTATGCTGTGGTTACGCTGGCGAGCCGCGCGTTAGCGCCGCGCTATCACCCCTTGCAGCCGCTGGCGATCGGCTTTGCGTTTGGTGCAGTCGTGCTGCTGGTTGTCGGCTTGGTTGTGGGTTTGGTAGTTGCCTATCCTTTGCCCGCCTGGGGTGTGTTGCTATGGCTAGGATTGGTGCCAACAGCGCTTGCGTATGTGCTCTTCCTGGCGGGATTGAAGCATACACCAGCGACGGTGGCAAGCATCGCCGCGCTGGCTGAGCCGTTGACGGCGACGGCCCTTGCAGCGTGGCTCTTCGGTGAACAGCTCGGCTCATCGGGCGCGTTGGGTGCGGGGCTGCTGTTGAGTGCTTTGCTGCTGCTCTCGATGGAGCAAGCGCAAGCCCGGCAATCGTCTGAGCAGGTGAGGCAGGAAGTAACGCCCTAGGTTTGTAGAGCTTTTGTGCACGTGACTTTTGTCATGTATTCTTTGTGATCTTTTGTAGGTTGGCGTTTGCCTCATCTTCGTCTAATGTAGCCTTACAGTGTGTCTAAGGCGAATGCTTGCCCGCGCACACATGCCCGTTGTGCAGTACAGCCGTGCCAGTACCTACGCTGAGCGGTTGCTAGTGGCGCATTTCGCCATCATGCTGGTTGGGCTTGTTGCGGTGGTTGGCGCCTGGCGCGATTCCTCGCTCAGCTTCAGCATGATGGTAGGTGCGCTTGCGTTGTTGGCGCTAGCTGCTTGGTGGCTGATACATGTGCGCCGCACGCGGCTCGTAGTGCAGCCTACCTACACTGCATGTTGCTTGGGGTGGCTGAGCACAACGGTCAGCACGTGGCATAGCTGGGCTTTCTTCCTGCGGCGTGCCAACCGCTTGGCTGGTCCGCCGACATGGTTCGTGCTTCCCTTCGTGCGGGTGAGCGTTTGGAGGGCGCTGTGCTCTTCAAGCGCTCACCTTTTTTGCTTTGTCTCGGCAGCCTACATGCGCGGAGTGTTGGCGCATGTTCTGCAAACTGCATCTGGAGGTAAGGTTTCATGTCCGTGGCATCTGTTCCGGTGACTGGTGTCAAGACCACTTCGGTCTCTGATCGTGTGTCTCTGCTCACGATCGCGCGGCTGACGGTGCCGAAGCTGGGCGTTTCCTATTTGTTCACGCTGTTGCTCAGCGTGTTCAACCGCGTCATGATCAATGAGCTGGCGATCGCGGCGGGGTTGATCGGCGGCCTTTACTTCCTCTACCGCTTGATGAACATCTTCCAGGTGTGGGCTGGGCGCTATGCCGATCGGCGACCGATCTTTGGCTTGCGTCGCACACCAATGATGTTCATTGGCATCATGTTGGCTTCGCTCTCGCTGGTACCGCTTCCTTTTGCTGCCCTGTATTACTCAGAGACACGCAGTGTGCTCGGCTTGGCTGCCATGGCGGCGAGCCTCGCGCTGTTCGGGCTGGGCTTTGCCATGAACGGCGACGCGCACAACACGCTGATCGCTGAGCAGACCGAGGGCAAGCGCAATCGCCCTGCGGTGGTGGCGACGGTGTGGCTTTTCCAGATTGTGTTCATCGTGATCAGCGGCATTGCCAGCTCGATTGTGCTTCAGATCGCGGACACGCAGGCTGGGGCGCCGCCGAGCTGCACCACAGCAGAGTGTGCCGCGATCCGCAGCGCGGTTGCAGTGCGCATGATGCCTTACTTCTTCCTTATGGGTCCGGCGATTGGGCTGTTGGGCTTCTTGCCAGTGCTGGGGTTGGAGAAGCGCATGAGCAGCGAGGAGAGGATGCGCGCTAGTGCACAACCCCCGCTGAAGATCCGCGAAGCCTACGCGCGCATTTTCACCAACCCGCAGGCGCGCGTGTTCTTCTTCTTCATTGTCACCTCGATCTTCGCGCTCTTCTTGCAAGACAACATCCTCGAGCCCTTTGGTGCGGATGTGTTCAAGCTTGCGCCGCGTCAAACAGCGCAGTTCCAGCCGATCATGGGCATGGGCACGATCATCGCCATGCTGGTGATGGGCATCGTGGCGAGCAAGTACCCCATCCCCAAGCGCACCATCGCTGATTGGGGCTTGTTGATCTCCGCTGTGGCGTTCGCGCTGCTCACGCTCTCGGCGTTGACGCATGTGCTGCCGCTGCTGTTTGCAGGCATCGCTGTGTTGGGGATCGGGATGGGGGTGTTTAACGTCGGCTCGCTCTCAATGATGATGGACATGACCGTGCCTGGTGAGGCTGGTTCGCTGATGGGCGCGTGGGGCATGGCGCAGGCGCTCTCGAACGGCTTTGCGCAGTTCATTGGCGGCGCCATGCGCGACATCGGCATCCAGCTCACAGGTAGCTTCGAGGCGGCATACTCCATCATCTTCGTCGTCGCCATCGGTATGAGCTTCCTCGGGATGAACCTCGTGGCGCGCGTGAACGTCGAGCTGTTCCGCAAGCTCACCCGCGAGCAGCTCGTCGCCACGATGGAAGCTGCGTGAGTTACGCCTCGTTTAGACTGCGCCGTGGGCAGAGGCATGCCTCTTGCCCGCGGCGCGCGCATTGTGGGTATCTCGTTGTGGCAAGGGAGTGATTGGCAATGGACTACACCCCTGAGCAACTCGAACGGCGCAACAAGTCGGTTTGGACGCGCGTGCAGGGCGTCGGCGCTGGTGTGCACTTCATGCTCTTCCTGGCAAGCCTCTTCATGGTGATCCGCTTCGTCACCACAGGGCAGGACTATGAGCTGACAACGGCGATTTGCGTGGCGAAGGTGCTGATGCTGTACTTCATGACCGTGACCGGCATGTTTTGGGAGAAGGAAGTGTACGGTCAGTACTTCCTCGCCAAGGGCATGTTTTGGGAGGACGTGGGCAACATCATCTCGCTGGCGGGCAACACAAGCTATCTGGTCACACTCCTCGTTGGTGCAGAGAAGTCGGTGCAGATGATGGCGATGGGTGTAGCGTTGCTCACGTTCTTGATCAACTTCACGCAATTCGCTGTGCGCGGCGTGCGCGCAGCGCGACAGCGCCGCGCGGCACAGGCGCAACTCTCGAGCGCGCGGTGAACCTATGACCACGCGCACTGTTGCCCACCCTTATCCCTTCACCGCCATCGTGGGGCAAGAGGAGATGAAGCTTTGCCTCTTGCTCAACGTCGTGGACCCGCGCATCGGCGGCGTGATGATCATGGGGCATCGCGGCACAGGCAAGAGCACCACCGTCCGCGCGCTCGCCGACGTGCTGCCCATGATCACGCGCTTGGCAGGCGACCCCTTCAACCGCGCGCCTGAGGACGTTCCTGAGCACGATCCCTTGTTGGCACTGGTGGGTATCCATGAGCGCCCCCACAAGACGGAAAAAGTGCCGGTGCCCGTGGTGGATTTGCCGCTCGGCGCCACCGAAGATCGCGTGTGCGGCACGATCGACATCGAGGCGGCGCTGACACAGGGCGTGAAGCGCTTTCAGCCAGGCTTGCTCGCGCAGGCGAATCGCGGCTTCCTTTACATTGACGAGGTGAACTTGCTCGAGGATCACCTCGTGGACGTGCTGCTGGACGTTGCCGCAAGTGGCTGGAACGTGGTCGAGCGCGAGGGGATCAGCGTGAGACACCCTGCGCGCTTTGTGCTCGTTGGCTCGGGCAACCCTGAGGAGGGCGAGCTGCGCCCGCAGTTGCTCGACCGCTTCGGCTTGCATGCGCGCATCGTCACCATCACCGACCTCGAGCAGCGCATGGAGATCGTGCGTCGGCGCCGCGCTTACGACGCCGACCCCGAGGCGTTTTACGCGCAATGGCAGCCGCAGCAGCGCGCTCTGCAACGGCGCATCGTTGCAGCGCAGAAGCGCCTGCCCGAGGTGATCATCCCCGACGATGTGTTGATGTTTGCCGCAGAGCTGTGCATGAAGCTCAACGTGGACGGGCATCGCGGCGAATTGACGCTCGCGCGCGCGGCTTGCGCGCTCGCCGCGTTGGAAGGGCGCAACCGCGTAACGCTCGACGACGTGCGCCGTGTGGCAGTGCCAGCGCTACGGCATCGCTTGCGCCGCGACCCGCTCGAGACGATGGACAGCGGCGAGAAGGTGGCGCAAGCAGTGAGTGAATTGCTGGCGCGGCGTAATCATCGCGCCGCAGAGCGGCCTGCAGAGTTGCTTGAGACAGCGTGAGCACTATGAGCAGCGCGCCGACAACGCTCGACTTCACCAACATTGTCGGCTTGGAGACCGCGCGCCAAGCGTTGCTGTTGCTTGCGGTGAATCCTGCGCTCGGCGGCGCTGCGATCGCGGCGCGGGTCGGCAGCGGCAAATCCACGTTAGTGCGCGCGTTTGCGGCGTTGCTGCCACCAGGCACGCCATTCATCGAGTTGCCGCTCAGCATCACCGAAGATCGTTTGCTCGGCGGGCTTGATCTCGAGGCGACGTTAATCAAGGGCGCGCCCGTGTTTGAGCCAGGCGTGCTGGCGCGCGCACATGGCGGCGTGCTTTACGTGGACAACGCGAATCGCCTTGAGCCTTCTGTCGCGGCGGTGCTCGCCGAGGCGATGAGCAACGGCTACGTGCGCGTAGAGCGCGAAGGGTTGAGCGCTATCCAGCCGGCGCGCTTCCTGTTGATCGCAACCTACGACCCCGAAGAAGGCGATCTGCCGCTGAGCCTGCTCGACCGCTTGGGGTTGATCGTGCCGCTTAGTGCGCAAGGCGACGCAGCCACGCGTGCGGAGGTGGTGCGGCGCAATTTGCACCCCGCGCACGACGAGGACGAGTCCAACATGTTGCGCGCAATGATCGTTGCTGCGCGCGAGCTGCTGCCGCGCGTGCAGTTACCCGACGATCACCTTGCGGCGCTGGTTCAAACAGCGATGGCGCTTGGCGTGGAAGGCAATCGCGCCGACGTGTTTGCAGCGCAGGCAGCGCTCGCCTCTGCCGCGCTGGAGGGGCGCGAGGTAGTGGAC
Source organism: Chloroflexota bacterium (assembly GCA_030550095.1). GTDB lineage: Bacteria > Chloroflexota > Anaerolineae > J036 > Brachytrichaceae > DRWP01. The sequence goes on from JAUQQA010000006.1 coordinate 9,711, forward strand.
GAAGACGACTTGCAGCGCGCAGTGCGGCTTGTGTTGCTGCCGCGTGCCACACAAGCTCCCACAGAGAACCAGCCTGCGCCGCAGCCGCCAACTGCACCGCGCGCCACGGGCACTGCTGAAGAAGAAGGCGAAGATGAGACGCAAAGCGAAGCCGAGCGCCCGATTCAAGAGCTGTTGCTCGAAGCCGCGCAAGCTGCGCTACCGCCTAACTTGCTGGACTTGCCCTTCGCCGCGCAGCGCCGTGGTCGGCGTGGCAGTCGTGGACAAACGCTCAACGCGCGCCGTGGGCGCTATGTGCGCGCGGTGATCGGCGATGTGCACGGCGGGCGTATCGCGCTGCTGCCCACGCTCCTGGCGGCAGCACCCTGGCAGCCGCTGCGACGCGCTGCAAACGAGAAGCGCGTGCACGTGCGCCGCGATGACCTGCGCGTGAAGCGCTACCGCGACAAAGCCGGCACGCTCTACATCTTCGCTGTGGATGCGAGCGGCTCAATGGCGATCAATCGCATGCGCGAGGCAAAAGGCGCTGCTTTGCGCTTGCTCCAAGACGCTTACGTACACCGCGATCAGGTCGCTTTGATCGCGTTCCGCGGCCAAGGCGCGCAGGTGTTGTTGCCGCCCTCGCAGAGCGTTGAGCGCGCGCGCCGTGAGTTGGACGTGTTGCCCACCGGCGGCGGCACGCCGCTTGCTTCGGCGCTGCTCACGGCGTGGCATCTCGCCAAGCAAGCGCGCGAGCGCGGCATTGCGCAAGTCACGCTCGTGCTCATGACCGACGGGCGCGCCAACGTCGGCTTGCACGCGCCGCCAGGCGACCGCCAGCGTCTCCGCGAGGAAGTCCAACAGCTTGCCGCGCGCCTGCGCGCAGATGGCGTCAACGCGATCGTGCTCGACACGCAGGTGAACTATCTCTCGCGCAACGAAGCGCCGCAGTTGGCGCAGTGGCTCGGCGGGCGTTACGTGTATTTGCCCAACGCCCGCGCCGAGCAAATCGCCAATGCGCTCTCACAATCGGCGCAAGCCGTTTGAGACCATGTGCTGGAGGTGGCTATGAGCAAACCCAATCTTGTGGCGATTGTCGGGCTGGAGCATTTCAACAAGAAAGTCTGGGATGAAGTCAAGGCTGACCTTGCACCTGTCGCACACTTGCAGCAGTTCACCGAATGGGAGCTGGAGCGCAAAGACCCAGCCGTGGCGCAAGCCATCCGCCAAGCCGACTGTTTGTTCATCTCGATGATCAACTTCAAGGAGCAGGCGGATTGGCTGCGCGAGCAAGTGGCGCAATCGAACGCAAAGGCGGTGTTCGCCTTCGAGTCCATGCCTGAGGTGATGGCGCTCAACCGCGTCGGCGACTACGTGGTGGCGCAAAAGCCCGGGCAGAAGAGCGGCATGCCCGAGCCAGTGAAGAAGATCGCGCGCATGCTCGTGCGCGGGCGCGATGAAGACACGCTCTACGGCTACACCAAGCTCATGAAGCTCATGCAAACCATGATGCGCTTCATGCCCGCAAAGGCGCGCGACTTCAAAAACTGGATGCAGGTGAACATCTACTGGAACCAACCGCTGGCGGTCAACATCAGCAACATGTTCCGCTTCATCCTGCGCGAGTACTTTGACCCCAGCGTGGAAGCGAAGCCCGTCGTCGAAGTGCCGATGATGGGCTTGTATCATCCCGAAGCCCCCAGCTTCTTCAAGGACATCAAGAGCTACCGCGATTGGCAAAAGAGGCGCGCGCCAAAGCGCGAACAGACGGCGCGCGAGCGCTACCGCGTGGCGCTGCTGTTTTTCCGCAAGCACCTGATGCAGGACCGCGGCTACATTGACCGCCTCATCCGCGAGATGGAGGCAGCAGCGCTCGATGTATTGCCGATCTTCGTCGCTGGCGTGGAAGGGCACGTTGTCGTGCGCGATTGGCTCACGCACGAATCCATTGACGTGCTGGTGAGCACCATCGGCTTCGCGTTGGTCGGCGGTCCTGCCGGCGCCACCAGCCCCGGCACACACCGCGACGCCGCGATCAGCATCCTGGAGCGGCTTGATGTGCCTTACATCGTGGCGCAGCCGCTCTACGTGCAGGACTTCATCTCATGGAGCAAACACGGCGTTGGACCGATGCAATCGGCTGCGCTGTATGCGCTCCCTGAGATGGACGGCGCGATTAACCCAGTGGTGATCGGCGCAGTGAACAATGGGCGCTTCGACGTCGCGCCTGATCGCATCCAACGCTTGATCACGCGCGTGCGCAATTGGGCGCGCCTGCGACACACACCGAACAAGGACAAAAAGATCGCCTTCGTGGTGTACGACTATCCGCCCGGCTTGGGCAAGAAAGCAACTGCTGCGTTGCTCGACGTGCCGCGCTCACTGTTGAACATCCTGCGCCGCTTGAAGGCAGAGGGCTACACCGTCGGCGATTTGCCAGAGACGCCCGAGGCGTTGCTGGAGCAACTGGAGGCTGCCACTACACTGCACGCGGGCGGCATCCGCGTCACGTGGGACGAGTTCAAGCAATGGACCACGCCGCGCGAGCGCGAGCGCATCGAGGAGCGTTGGGGATCGTGGCCTGGTGACATCGCACCTGCAAGCCGCGACGCAGTGTTTATCGGCGGGCTGCGCTTCGGCAATATCTACATCGGCGTGCAGCCGCGCCTCGGCGTGACGGGCGACCCCATGCGCTTGCTCTTCGACAAAGAGAACACGCCACACCACCAATACCTCGCGTTCTATCGCTGGATCGCGCGCGGCTTCGGCGCGCACGCGCTGGTGCATGTGGGCATGCACGGCTCAGCGGAGTGGATGCCCGGCTTGCAGCTCGGGTTGACGCGGAGCTGTTGGCCCGATGCGCTGCTCGGCGAGCTGCCGCAGTTCTACCTCTACCCGATGAACAACCCGAGCGAGGCAAACATCGCCAAGCGCCGTGGTTATGCCGTGATGATCTCGCACGCCGTGCCGCCCATGACGCGCGCCGGGCTTTACAAGGAGCTAGCGGCGCTGAAAGACATGTTGCAGGATTACCGCGAGCGCCGCATGGAGCAACGCGATCAGCTTGACCCCGCTTTCGAGGAAGCGATCATGCAAAAGGTGGCGCTGGCGAACCTCGACACTGATTGCCCGCGCCTGCAAGGCGAAGCATTCGACGACTACGCCGCGCGGCTCTACGCCTACATCCGCGATCTGGAGCAACGCCTGATCACCGCCTCGTTGCACGTGTTCGGCGAAGCGCCGCCGCTCGAGTCGCAACTGGTGACGGTGACCGAGGCGTTGAAGGCGCGCGGCAACGGACATAGCTTAGCGAGTGTGATGTTGCGCGAGATCGCGCCAAACACGGCAGCGCGCCACTACGGCGAATTGGCAACGCTTGCGCGCAAAGGCGATGCAGAAGCGCTGCGCTTGCGCGAACAAGTGGATGAGGCATGCCGTGCGTTTGTGGAGCGCACGGTCTTCCGCGGCGAATCGCCGGCGAGCGCTTTGCATCGCGTCACGCACAACGGCACCCAAATCGCCAACGAGGACGCCGCAGCCTTGATCGAGGCTGCGCAGGTTGGGCGCTACATGGCACACTTGCTCAGCGACAACCGCAACGAGCTGGAGGCGTTGGTGCGCGGTCTGAATGGTCGCTACATCCCGCCAGCACCAGGCGGCGACCTCATCCGCGACGGCGTTGGCGTGTTGCCCACCGGTCGCAACATTCACGCCATTGACCCTTGGCGCATCCCGAGCGAGCTTGCCTATCAGCGCGGCAAGCAGATCGCCGAGGCGCTGCTCGCAAAGCACCTGGAGGAAAACAACGGGCAATATCCCGAAACAATCGCACAGGTCATTTGGGGCTTGGACACCATCAAGACCAAAGGCGAGGCGATCGCCGTGGTGTTGCACCTGATCGGCGCCAAGCCGCATTACGATGGGCAGGGCAAGATCAGCCACTACAAGCTGATCCCGCTCAAGGAGCTGGGACGCCCGCGCATTGACGTGCTGATGCAGCTCAGCCCCATCTTCCGCGACACGTTCGAGTTGCTCATGGATCACCTCGACCGCTTGGTAAAAGAGGCAGCGCGCGCCGATGAACCCGTGGAGATGAACTTCATCAAGAAGCACGTCGAAGAGGCCATGCGCGAGGGGATGACGTTTGAGCAAGCCACGGCGCGCCTCTTCACGCAGCAGCCCGGTCAGTACGGCACTTACGTGGACGACATGGTCGAGGATTCAGCGTGGGAGACCGATGACGACCTCGCGCAGACGTTCGTGCGGCGCAACGCCTACGCCTACGGTGGCGGTCGCAACGGGCAGCACGTGCCGCAAACGCTCACGCGCTTGCTGCGCACAGTGAGCCGCGTTGCGCACACGATTGACTCGGTGGAGTTCGGCGTGACGGACATTGACCATTACTTCTCCGCCTCGGGCGCGCTACAGCTAGCAGCGCGCAAGCACAGCGGCGCAAACGTCAAGCTCAACTACATCGAGAGCTTCACAGCGGAGACGCGCGTGGATGACCTGGAGCGCGTGCTGCGCGTCGAATATCGCACTAAGCTGCTCAATCCGCGCTGGTACGAAGGCATGTTGCAACACGGTCACAGCGGCGCTGCGGAGATCAGCAATCGCTTCACCTACATGCTCGGCTGGGACGCGGTGAGCGGCGCGGTGGACGACTGGACGTACACCGCAGCGGCGCGCACCTTCGCGCTTGATCCCGCCATGCGCGAGCGCATCACCAAGCTCAACCCGCAGGCGATGCGCAACATCGTCGGGCGCCTGCTTGAGGCGAACGGGCGCGGCTTGTGGCAAGCTGATGAGGAAACCATCACGCAGCTGCGCGAGATCTACGCTGACCTTGAAGACAGGTTGGAGGGTGTGTTGGTTTGAGCAAAGTGTTGATGTGAGGGAATGATGATCAGAGAAAGTGCAGCAAGGCAGTTCTCGTGGGCGCAGTGGTTGCAAGCGCTGCTCATTGCGCTGATCGGCGGCGTGGTCGGCAACCTCGCCGTTTGGGCAGTGAGCAGCGTTGTGGGCGAGATCAGGGTAGATGCGCTTGAGGTGGCGATCTTCAGCGCGATCGGCGCGCTGGCGGGCGGGGTGCTCTACGCCGCGTTGGCGCGCGTGATCGCCAACGTGCACGTGCGCAACCGCGTGTTTGTGATCGTGTGCGTAGTGGCGCTTGTGGCCTACGCCTTTGCGCCCCTCGCTGCGATGCAAGCGCCGTACCGCGAAGGCGCACAGCCGTTCAACGTGCTCACCGTGATCGCCACCGAGCTTATGCACCTGATCAGCGGCGGGTTGGTGATCTTTGCCTTCACACGGCGATCTTGAAGAAGAGGAGCACGAGCATGCACACGCGAGCAGTGGTGATCCCAGCCGCCGGGCAGGTGGAGCTGCGCGATGTGGAGCTGAAGCCGCTCGGCGCTGATGACGTGCTGGTGCGCACGCGCCTCACAAGCATCAGCGCTGGCACGGAGCGCATGTTGTTGCGCGGCGTGATGCCTCATCCCATGTTGCAGTTCCCCGTCGTGCCCGGCTACGAGACCGTAGGGCAAGTGATTGACGCTGGCGAACGCGCGCGCGCGTGGATTGGCAAGCGCGTGTACGTCGGCGGAAACTATGGCTTCGTTGGCATCAATGCCGCGTTCGGCGGACAAAGCGCTTACATCGTCGCGCCGCAGTCGCACGTGACGGAGATCGAAAGTATCAGCGACGAAGAGGGCGTCTTTCTCGCGCTTGCGGCGACGGCGCTACACGGCGTGGACGTGGCGCACTTGCAGCCAGGCATGCGCGTGTTGGTGCTGGGGCAGGGCGTGGTGGGGCAACTTGCCGCGCGCTTTGCCAAAGCGCGTGGCGCGCACGTGAGCGTGACGGATAAGGTGCCAGAGCGCTTGAAGTTTTCCGTCGCCGACGAGGTGATCTCGCCAGAGCCGCCCCCGCCTGGTCCGCCCGGCCCAGGGGTTTACGATGTGCTCATTGACGCAACAGGCAAGATGGAGGCGATCGCGCCGCGCTTGATGAGCGTGAAGACCGGAGGGCGTGTCGTCCTGCTCGGTTACTACGAGAAGATCGATCTGCCTTACATGCCCGCCTTTCTGCGCGAGCTGACGTTTGCGGTGAGCAAGGAGTGGGCGCCAGGCGACCTCGCACGTGCGCGCGACGCCATCGCCGCTAAGCAGATCGAAGTGCGCTCGCTCATCACACATCGCTTGCCCGCATCAGAAGCAGCGCGCGCGTTTGACCTCGCGCTCAATCATCCAGAGTGTCTCAAGATGGTGATGGAGTGGTGAACCCGATGTGTCCATGTAGCAAGAAGAGGAGGTAGGTGCGATGACCCCGCGCATGATTGCAATTTACGGCAAAGGCGGAATCGGCAAAAGCTTCTTTACCGCTAACCTCAGCGCAAAGTTGGCGCTGAAGGGTTTTCGCGTGCTTCAACTCGGCTGCGACCCGAAGCACGATAGCTGCAATGCGCTCTTTGGTGGGCGCAGCCTGCCCACCATCGGTGATCAGTGGCGCTTGTTCAAGGACACTGGGCGCGAGAAAGAGCTGGACGTGCGCCACATGATCTTCAAAGCCGATCTCGGCAAGGGCGTGCAGCTCTTCTGTGCTGAGCTAGGCGGCCCCGAAGTGGGGCGCGGCTGTGGCGGGCGCGGCATTTCGTTCGGCTTTAGCCTGTTGGAAGAGCGCGGCTTGGCGAATTGGGCGCTCGACTACATCGTGATGGACTTCCTCGGCGATGTGGTGTGCGGCGGGTTTGCGACGCCGATCGCCAAAAGCCTCGCCGAAGAGATCATCATCGTCGCCAGCCACGACCGCATGAGCCTCTACTCCGCCAACAACATCGCGCGCGCGGTGAACTACTTCCAATCCATCGGTGGCAAGTCGCGCGTGCTTGGTCTGGTGCTCAACCGCGATGATGGCAGTGGTGTTGCCGAGCGCTTCGCCGAGAAGACAGGCATCCCCATCTTGGCGAAGATCCCCTACAGCCCCGCTGCGCGCATGCTCAGCGATCAGTGCAAGTTGCTCTTCGAGCTGCCCGAGATGGATTACATCTTCGATCAGTTCGTGAACAAGTTGCATCGTCGTGAGTTTGTGCCGCCTGAGAAGGTCACGCCGCTGGAGTACGACGAGTTCCTTGCCGTGTTTGGCGCACATGAGCCAGACATCGAGCCGCCAGGAGCAACAATGGACGACCTCATGGGGCGCACAAGCGAAGCGGTGGTCGGCATTGACCTCGACAGCCCTGAGTACAGCCCCGATAGCAAGCGCCTTGCTTGGCGCATCATGCAGGAGTTGGGCTTAAAGGTGGTGCGCCTCACCGAGGAGCCGGAGCTTGGCGTGGTGGTTCAGACGGATGCGGGTTGGGAGGCCATCTTCGGCGACCCTGCCGAGGACACTGACGCCAAGATCGCCATCCTCTCTGCGCTCAGCCATAGCGGCGAGCGCTTCCACCGTGCCGACTTGCGCTACACCGCTGCGCCCTTCTACGAGTGAGTGAATGCGCTACACCTAACTTGACGAATTCAACCTACACTTGAAATGACCTGGACGCGCCATGAACAACTATCCTGAGTTCCCCCTCAGCCTTGCGTTGCAGAACTACATGCCCGTTGCGTTTTCCGCGATCGGGCTTGTTTTGATCGCGCGCATGTTGCAGCGTGAACACGCGCCCGCCGGTCGCCTCGCATGGGTAGGTGCTGCGGTGCTCATCTTCGCTGGGGTGATGAAGGCGAGTTGGAAGCTCGCAATGGCAATTGCGCGGGTGGATGTTCCTTTTTTCAACCAGGGCTTCTTCCCGATGATCGCACCAGGGTTTTTGCTCATGGCGTGGAGTGTATGGTCGAACCAACGTGCGCTTTCGGCACGCGCCGTAGCGCTGCCGCCGCTCGTGGCGGTCGTAGTGGTGCTGGGGGTGGCGGCTTTGCTCGCGCAGCTTGCTGCTGGGCGCACATGGGCGCATTGGCTCATTGCTGTCGCTACGGTGGGCAACGTCTCGCTCGCGCTGTTGCTCACGCGCCGCGCGTTGTCTCAGCGACAGCCGCTTGCAGCCACATTGTTTGTGTTGAACTTGCTGATTACGTTTGCGCTCAGCGCGATCGCAGGCATGCCCGAAAAGCCATTGCACATCCACTGGACTGAGCAAATCATCAGCACGATCTCCAACGCTGGGTTTGCGTGGGCGGCGTGGATGATCGCACAGCGTCGGGTTGTGCCTGCCGCGCAGTGGGCATCTGCTTGAAATACGAGAGGAGGAGTTCAGCCAATGACCAACATGACCGTGCCAGAAGGTAACCTGATCACGCCCGAGATCATCGGCGTGCGTGGCACATCTTCTGGAAACCCTGCACCTGAAACACCGCTTCCGAAAGGGCACAGCGTCTCACCTGATTACAACCTAACGCCGCAGACGATGTGCCCGGCGTTTGGTAGCTTGCGCGTGCTCACGCGCATTGACGGCGTGCAAACGGCAATGGTGACCGACACCGGCTGTTTGTACGGCTTGACCTTCGTGACGCACTTCTACGCCGCGCGCAAAAGCATCGCCGCGCCAGCGTTCGGCACGAAAGAGTTGGTCGCTGGCAATGTTGCCGAAGCAGCGATCGCCGCGTGTGTGGAGGCGAGCAAGGTGCCGGGCACGAAGCTGATCGCGGCGATCTCGCTGTGCGTTGCTGAGACTGCTGGCTTGACCGAAGAAATGTTGCCACCGCAGATCAACGGGATTGACGTGATCCTGGTGCGCGTGCCCGCATACGCTATCCACTCGCATCCTGAGGCGAAAGACGTGGCGATCAACGCCATTCTGAAGAAGTACGCGCCGCCGCGCATGGAGACCACGGCTGAAGGCGTGGAGAAACCCATGACATACGACGGCAGCAACGCCGAGGAAGAGGAGCTGCGCCGCAAGGTGATCATGCTCGGCGAGTTGTTCCCTGCTGATCCGATCTCGGTGGACACTGTGCTCAAGCGGTTGGGCAGTGGCTTGGCGGCAACGTTGCCGTCGCGCAACTTGGACGACTACAAGTTGGCGCGGCGCGTGGGTGCCATCGCTGCTGTGCATCCGTTCTACAGCGGCAGCGTGGCGACGTTGCGCGCCGCGGGCGTGCCGATCATCACGGGCGCGCCGGTCGGTCCTGAGGCGAGCTACAACTGGATCAAGGCTGTTGGTGCGGCGCTCAGGCTCGATCCAGCACTCACGGAACAAGTGGCCTCAGAGGAGCGCGAGAAGTGCCGCGCGATCTTGCAGCGGTTCTCGCTAAAAGGTCGCCGCATTCACGTATGCGGCTACGAGGGCAACGAGTTGCTTTACGCGCGCTTGTTGGTGGAGGCCGGCGCAGAGGTGCCTTACATCAGCACCAGCATTCAGAAATCGCTCTACACCGCTGCGGACGAGGCATGGCTCAAGGCGCGTGGCACGCGCGAGATCGTGTATCAAAAGACGCTCGAGCAAGATATCCGCGCGCTAGACGTGTACAAGCCCGATCTCGTTCTGGGCACGACGCCGCTGAGCGCCGAGGCGAAGCAGCGCGGTATCCCAGCGATGTACTACACAAACATGCTCAGCGTGCGCCCGCTGTTCCTCAGCGCGGGCTTGGCGGGGACGATCCAGCTAATCCAGGAGGCGCTGGAGCGCGCGCCGCGTTACGAGTGGATGCGCGAGTTCTTCGAGGGCCCGCGCGCACCAGAACCGCAAGCGGCGGTGATGAACACGCTGGATTGATGAGTGGTGAGGGAAAGTGCGTGAAGAGGGTGGGCGGGATACACATCTACGCGTGACCCGAGCATAGCTGTTAAGGGCGAAAATTTGCCCCTGAGTTGCTTGAAACACGCCAAACACAACAAACAGAGGCACATGCGAAAGAAGCAAGTGCCTCTGTTGTTTTGCTAGGGCGTGATGCTTGAGCTACCGAATCACACCTGTGCGCAGCGCTTCCTTCACTTCACCGATTGCTTTGGTCACCTGGATGCCGCGCGGGCAGGCTTCGGTGCAGTTGAACACTGTGCGGCAGCGCCAAACCCCGTCTGGCTCGCTAAGGATGCGCAGGCGTTCCTCACCAGCTTGGTCGCGGCTGTCGAAGATGAAGCGGTGCGCCTGCACAATCGCTGCTGGACCCACATACTCGCCGCGTGCCCAGAACGAGGGGCAGCTTGTCGTGCAACAAGCGCACAAGATGCACTTGGTGGTGTCGTCGTAGCGGGCGCGATCCTCGGGCGATTGCAGCCGCTCGCGCTCTGGTGGCGGGTCGTTGTTCACCAGGTAGGGCATGATGGCGCGGTAGTGTGCGAAGAAGGGCTCCATGTCCACGATTAAGTCTTTCACTACTGGCAGCCCAAGGATCGGCTCGACCGTGATCACGCCGTCTTTTGCCACGTCTTTGATCAGCGCCTTGCAAGCGAGCATGTTGCGCCCGTTGATGCGCATTGCGTCGCTGCCGCAAATGCCGTGTGCGCAACTCCGACGCAGCGCGAGCGTGCCGTCCTGTGTCCATTTCACCTCGTGCAAGGCGTCGAGCACGCGATCGGTCGGTTCAACCTCGACTGTGTAGCTTTCCCAGTGTGGTTTTTTATCCACCTCGGGGTTAAAGCGTTTGATCTTGAGCGTGATCTTCATCGTCACTGCCCTCCGTGTTCAGTACTTGCGCTCCTCAGGCGCGTAGCGCGTGATGCGCACGGGCTTGCTGCGAACTTCCAGCCTGCCGTTTTTCCACACCATCGAGTGCTTGAGGAAGTTGACGTCGTCGCGTTGAGGATAGTCCTCGCGGTAATGCGCGCCGCGGCTTTCCTGTCGCCAAAGCGCGCTGTAGGCAGTGACCTCAGCCAACTCAAGCAAGTTGCCCAGCTCCCATGCCTCCATGAGGTCGGTGTTCCATTTGTAGCCTTTGTCGTCAATGCGGATGCGCTGGTAGCGTGCTTGGAGGTCGCGGATGTGGTCAATCGCTTCCTCCAGGCCAGCGCCCGTGCGATACACGCCCACCTTGTCGTCCATCAGCGCTTGGAGTTCTTTTCGGATCGCGCTTGGGCGCTCGGTGCCATTGCTGTTGCGGATGCGCTCGAGTTGCGCAGCACCCTCTTTGGCTGCGGCGTCGCGGTTGATTGGGCGGAAGCTGGCTTGCTTAGCGTACTCCGCCATGCGGATCCCACCGCGCTTGCCGAACACCACGAGGTCCACCAGCGAGTTGGTGCCAAGGCGGTTCGCGCCGTGCACGCTCACGCAGGCGACCTCACCAGCCGCATAGAGTCCTTCGACGATGCGACCGGTCTCATCCGCGAGCACTTCGGCGTCATTGGTGGTGGGGATGCCGCCCATCGCGTAGTGGGCTGTGGGCTGGATCGGCACGGGCTGCGTGATGGGGTCCACGCCGAGATACACGCGCGCAAACTCGATGATGTCGGGCAGCTTCTGCTCGAGGTAATGCGCATCCACGCGCTTGGGGTTGCCGTCTTCCTCAAAGTAGCGGTTGATTACCTCGGGGCGGAAGTCGAGGTACACGTAGTCTTTGCCGTCAATGCCGCGCCCTTCGCGGATCTCCTGGTAGATGCAGCGCGAGCAGATGTCGCGTGGAGCTAGGTCTTTCAAGGTGGGCATGTAGCGCGCCATGAAGCGCTCGCCTTTGCCGTTGATGAAGACGGCGCCTTCGCCGCGCGCGGCTTCGCTGAGCAAGATGCCGAGCTTGTAGATGCCGGTGGGGTGGAATTGGAAGAACTCCATATCTTCCAATGGCAGGCCGCGCCGCAGCAACGCCGCGGGCAGATCGCCCGTGAGCGAGTGTGCGTTGCTCGTCACTTTCCACATCTTGCCGAAGCCGCCTGTGGCGATCAGCGTTGCCTTGCTGTGGAACACGTGGATCTCACCAGTCGCCAGTTCCACCGCGACCACGCCGTTGCACGCGCCGTTCTCCACCAGCACGTCCACCACCTGAAACTCGTCGAAGAAGGTGACGTTTTGTTTGATGCACTGCTGGTAGAGCGTTTGCAAGATCATGTGCCCAGTGCGGTCGGCGGCATGGCACGCGCGCATCACGGGCTTCTTGGTGATGTTGTTGGTGTGTCCGCCGAAGCGGCGCTGTGCGATGCGCCCATCGGGCGTGCGGTCGAAGGGCAAGCCCATGTGCTCGAGTTCGATCACGGCGTCAATTGCCTCGCGGCACATGATCTCGACCGCGTCCTGGTCGCAGAGGAAGTCGCCGCCCTTGATGGTGTCGTAGGCGTGCCATTCCCAGTGATCTTCTTCGAGGTTGCCGAGCGCAGCGCTGATCCCGCCTTGAGCAGTGCCGGTGTGCGAGCGGGTGGGGTAGAGCTTGCTGATCACGGCAGTCTTCACCGAACGGCTGGCGTGCAAGGCTGCCATTAGACCCGCACCACCAGCGCCCACAACAAGCGCATCAAACTGGTGATACTGTGGCATCCCAATTCACTCCTGTTTGAATCGAGTCAGGTTCATCGCGTCAGCGCAATCGTGTGCTGGCGCGATCAGCGTCACTTCCGCTCTTCGATACTGACCCGCGTTGGAATTGTAATGATAGGCATGTTAGGTGCAAGCGGATCGAAGTACACGGCGTTCTTCTTCTGGTTGGGGTCGAACAGGCTCATCGCAAGCGTATAGCTCCCAGCAGAAAGATCCACTGGCACGTCGAGATAGACGCTGCTGACCAGCACGTGCCCGCTGCGCCATTGGTAACCCAAAAGCGCCGGCGCGCGATCCACCTGCAACAGCTCTTTGCCGTCGGCGTCGAGCAACTTGACGAACGGCGCGAAGTACCACAACCCAAACGGTTCATCTGGCATCGCGCCCACACGCCAGACGTGGACAATGGTGATGCGCTCGCCTGGCGTGGCACGTGTTGGTGCCTGGAGGTGCAACAGCCGCCAACCCTCGCCGAAGTTCACGGTTAGCGCATCGGGCGGCGGCGCGATCGCCTCGGGATAAGGCTGGCTGCGGTACACCACAGCACGCGCAGGGGTGCGGTCGGTGCGCTTCAGACCGCCAAGGTCGAACGAGAAGGCGCGCGCCAATGGCGGCGGCGTATCGTGATCCATGCGGATGGCGCAGGTGTCACCATAGGGCGTCACCTGCCAGATCGCGCCGGCTGCACGCGAGCGAAGTTCGCTGCGTGCCTGCTGAGCACTGCCCCAAAGGCTTGCCAACCAAAGCCCTTCCTCCTCGCCGACCAGCACGCGACACCCTTGGGCGCGCGCAATTGCTGCGAGTTGTTGCTGATGGTGCAGTGAGAGGCTATAGAGACCGTCGTGGTGATAGGGAAATCGCAGTACGGCTTCGGTTTCGCCATGCGCGTTCCACGTCGAAAGCGCGGCGCTAATCAGGGCTGTGCCAACTGCCAGCGAAGTCGCCCCTGCGCGCACGCGCTGCGCAAGCGTGCCGAACGGCGCGCCCGCAAGCACGTAGGGCAGGGGTGTGCTAAGTGTGAGATAAAACACGTGCACCTTCCAGTCGCGCATCACTGCGTTGCTGATCGCAAGCGCGCTGATCGTCGGCAATCCGCCCCAAAACAATAGCAGTCCGAGCCGATTTGCGTCTCGGCGCGCGTGCAGCACAGCCAGGGTCAGCCCAAAGCCGATCAGCACTTCGACGAGGTCAGCACGTGCATCGCTCAGTCGGTCGCGCAATGCGAAGAGAGGTGTATCGGCTTCCACAAAGGTGTTCTCGAAGTCGCGCCCACTGGCGAGGCGCAGGAAGTGGCGCAGCGCGTCGAGATTGATCTCGCCGGCGCGCGTGACCTCGTTGTAAGCGCTCGGGTTGCGCAATACGCCCTCGAGCGTGGTGCCGCTGCTGAGAAGTGCGCCGAACAGCAGCGTTGTGCTTGCGCCGAGGCTTGCCATGCCCAGGAGAAGCGCACGCCAGGGGCGAGGTGTTTGAGCAATCGCGCCTAGGAGTGTGCTGAGCGCAGTTTGAACAGCAAGCCCTGCTGCCACAAGATAGGTGTGCAAGCAAGCAGCAGCCCAAAGGCAACCTCCCAATAGGCGTTGCGTGTTGTGTTGCGCCAAGGCAGTGAACAACAGCCAAAACCCCAGCGCGCTCATCGCCTCGAGCGGTCCTTGCAACCATGCGCCGCGCGCTACCCAGCGCGACCACAGGCTGGTTGCAGCAAGCACGCCAGCGAGCACACCTGCTGCCTCGCCCCAAAGCGTGCGTGCTGTGGCGAACGCCACAGCCGCGACGACAGCGCCCAGCATGGCGTTCAGCGCAGTTGGCAGATAGGGATGTGAGTCAAGGGCGGTGAGCAAGGCGTAGAAGTAACTCGTCCCAGCTGGGTTAGGGAGATTAATGCTTGCGGTGAGGCTTGCGCGTGGCAGATCGTGCCAACGCCCTTCAAGGACGGCTTCGAGGATGGCGATCCCCAAGCCGTGCGGCACGGCGCGGTCTAGGTTTTGCCGCACGTGTTCCAGATCGGCAATGCGAAACGCAAGCGCAAGCCAGACGACAAAAAAGGCAGGCAGCCAACGGCGTGCCCACCTGACACATGCACTCATCAACAAGTTGCGCTCAGCGGATAGCGACTTCGCTCGATGCTTGAGCGCCAAGCACCAACGCGAGCAACCCGCCCAGCGAGATCACCGTTGCAATCGCAACGACGAGCGTCATCAAGCCTTTGTAGATCGCCGGGCGGTGTCCAAAGTAGTCGTAGGCGACTTGGCGTACGCCGTTGATGCCGTGCACCACAGCAAGCACCAACATCACGGCGTAATATGACCGGAAGAGCACATTGCCGAGCGTAATCGGCTGTCCTTGCGCGCCCCAGAACACCACAGTTTGCGCTGTGGTGATCGCATGGGTGCCGATCAGCAGGTGTTGCACCCAAAAGTGCGAGAGCGCCAAGAACACCAACGCAAGCCCACTGTAGCGCATAAACAGCCACATCGCACGCTCGAAGCGCGCTTGCCCCTGCAGCGGCTGGATCTTGCGCACCGTGCGCCCTTGGGAAAGAGTGGTTGTCGTCATCGTCGCCTCACCTCAATGCGCGAGGAAATGACTGATGGACTTGTATGCCATGATCGCCAATGTGGGTGCAGTGAGCAAGGCGGTGATGATCAGGCTCAGGCGCGTCGCCAACTCCTGCTTCTCCCAAAGCTGTGGGCGCAGCTCCAAGATGGCGATGCGCGTGCCGTTCACAGCATGGAAGATCAGCAGGAAAGCGAGGAGCAACTCGCCAATGGCGAAAGGCGGCGTCTTGTAAAGCTCCAAGGCGCGCTCGTGGAGCGCGGGGTTGAACGCCGCCATGCTCATGCCGAAGATGTGAAAGCCCAAAAACACGACGATGCCCAGCCCGCTGATGCGGTGCAATAGCCAGAGCAAGTTGCCTTTTGCGCGGTAGGCGACGCCCTCACGGAAGGAGACAATCAAAGGTCTCAACATGGCTTGATCCAACCCTTACGAGAAAGTCAGGCGCGATTTGCCGCGCCCGCACTGCGAGAGAGTATATGACTGACCGCGTAGATGCGCCACTGTGAGGAATAACGAGACGAGGACTTGCGCTGCGCGTGGCGTGGATTGGGGATAAACTGCCCATATCCCTATGGAACGCACGATTCGCTTCCTGCGCGGCTTAATCCGCGTCCTCGGTGCTGCAGCGGTCTTAGCGGCAATGGGCATGTTCCTGTGGCTGCCCACGCAGCCCTGGGCAATCTTGCGCGTGAGTCTTTCGCCTGAGGTGCCGATGATCGCGATGCCGATCAGCGGCTACGACGCGCTGAGCCTCGCGCAAGGGTGGATCGGCGGTAGCGATCGCTTCGGTGCGCTCATCCAAGAGCTGAACGCGCGCTCTGGAGGCGAGCGTCTGCTCGCCGCCTATGAGCTGACCGAGCGGCAACAGCAAACAGTGCTCGGCTGGGCGGCACAGGCGCGCCCCTTGCGCCTCTACGCACTCGGGTTGACGGCGGCGTGGTTTGGCTTGCCCGCGCTCACTGCGCTCGCGGCGCTCTTCGTGATGTTTAGCCAATCAACGTTCTGGGTGCAGCTTGGGCGCGCTTTGATGTTGATCTTGCTCGCCGCAGTGACCACGCTTTTCTTTGTCGGCGGGGGGGTGGTGGTGAGCGAGCGTCTCGATGCGATCATCGCTGCCTCTTTGGCACAAAATGCGCAGGGCTTTCCAGGGTTGGGGGTGATTGTGGTGGATGCGCTGCCGGCGCTCCGTGTGGGTCTGCAAAACGTGATGGATTTGCAAATGCTGTTCATCACAGGGGCGGTCGCTCTGCTTGGTGCTGTGGTAGCGTTGGTGGGCGCGGCGCTCTCTGCGCGACGACCTTCAATGGCGGAGCTTGGGCTGCTCATGATGAGCGCGCAAAGCGCCACGCTTGCAGCAGCAACACCCCCAACGATGCGCATGTCGCCTTCTCCCGCTCCGAGTGTCCTTCCAGCTCAAGAGAGCGCTGCTCCTCCGCCTCAGCAACCGCCTCAGCAATCGGAGCCGCGCGTGTGTCCGATGTGTGGCGCGGTTGCAACAGGCAACGAGCGCTTCTGTCGGTCGTGCGGCGCGCGTTTGAGTTAAATCGTGATACAATTCACACACAGTTGATTACGAGGGCGAAGCCCATTGCTCGGCTTCGCCCTCAGTGCTTTATGGGGCAATGATCAAACGATTTCGATCTCTTTGATTCAAAGGAGGAGCGCCATGCAGACGAATTCGCACAAATCCCGTTGGTCGGCGGGCGTCACGCCCTATGCGGAGATGGGCTACTACCGCCCAGACTATGAGCCGAAAGAGACCGACATCCTTTGTGCATTTCGTTTTGTGCCGCAGGAGGGTGTTGACCCAGAAGAAGCTGGAGCTGCAATTGCCGGCGAATCTTCCACCGCCACATGGACCGTGGTGTGGACGGATCGGCTCACCGCTTATGACCATTACCAAGCGAAATGCTACCGCGTAGTCCCCGTGCCCGGCACAAACCAATATATCGCTTACATTGCCTATGACCTCGATCTTTTCGAGGAGGGTTCAATCGCTAACCTCGCTTCCTCCATCATCGGTAACGTCTTTGGCTTCAAGGCGCTGCGCTCGCTTCGCCTTGAGGACATGCGCATCCCGACGCACTACGTCAAGACGTTCCAAGGTCCGCCACACGGCATCGTGATGGAACGCGATTACCTCAACAAGTATGGGCGCCCGCTCCTCGGCGCGACGGTGAAGCCAAAGCTGGGGTTGACGGCGAAGAACTACGGGCGCGTTGTGTATGAGGCGCTGCGAGGCGGCCTGGATTTCACCAAAGACGATGAGAACACCAACAGCCAACCCTTCCTACGTTGGCGCGACCGCTGGTTGTTCGTCATGGAAGCCGTGCACAAAGCCATGGCGGAGACGGGTGAGATCAAAGGGCACTACTTGAACGTCACCGCCGCCACGATGGAGGACATCTACGAACGCGCTGAGTTCGCCAAGGAGTTGGGCAGTGTAATCATCATGGTGGACCTCACCGTGGGCTACAGCGCCATCCAAAGTCTGGCGCGCTGGGCGCGCAAGAACGGTGTCCTCCTCCACCTTCACCGCGCCAGCCATAGCACCTTCACCCGTCAGAAGACGCACGGCGTGAGCTTCCGCGTGCTGGCTAAATGGATGCGCCTTGCCGGTGTGGATCACTTGCACGCTGGCACCATCGTCGGCAAGCTGGAAGGCGACCCGAACAACGTGCGCGGTTACTACGACATCCTGCGCGAGGACTTCATCCCGGCCGACCTCTCGCGCGGCATTTACTTCGACCAAGCTTGGGCGCACATGCCAGGCACCATGCCAGTTGCAAGCGGCGGCATTCACGCGGGGCAGATGCATTTGCTGCTCAGCTACTTCGGCGATGATGTCGTGTTGCAGTTCGGGGGCGGCACGTTCGGTCACCCAGACGGCATCGCTGCTGGCGCAACGGCAAATCGCGTTGCCCTCGAGGCGATGGTGCAGGCGCGCAACGCAGGGCGCGACATCCTCAACGAGGGTCCGGAGATCCTCGCACGTGCCGCGCGCTGGTCGCCGAGCTTGCGCAGCGCGCTGGAGACGTGGAAGAACGTCACCTTCGATTTCGAGTCCACGGACACGCCTGATGTTGTGGCCACACCTGTAGCTTGAATTGGAGGTGAGACGCCATGCGCCTGACCCAAGGAACGTTTTCCTACTTGCCTGATTTTTCAGACGAAGAGATCAAGGAGCAAATCCAGTACTGCTTGAACAACGGCTGGGCGATCTCCATCGAGCACACGCGCGATCCCCACCCGCGCAACGTGTATTGGGCGCTCTGGGGCGCGCAGCCCATGTTCGATGTGCACGATCCAGAGGTGGTCATGCGCGAGATTCAAGCTTGTCGTGCAGCGTTTCCCAACGAGTACGTGCGCGTGAGCGCCTACGATAGCCGTTTGGGGCGGCAAGTGACGACGCTCCAGTTCATCGTGCAGCGCCCAAACCCAGAGCCAGAACTCGACCTCGAGCGCCTCGGTTGGCACGACCGCAGCCAGCGCTATGCGATCCGCGTCCATCGCGCAGGAGGTGATCCGACGTGATCGACATCGCACAGGCATGGCGCGATTCCAACCTCGAGGCGCTGCTCGACGAGCTAGATCGCGAGCTGGTTGGGCTACAGGCGGTCAAGACGCGCATCCGTGAGATCACCGCGCTGTTGCTGATCGCGCGCCTGCGCGAGCAAGCCGGGCTTTCCACCGAGCGCCCCACACTGCACATGTGCTTCACCGGCGGGCCAGGCACAGGGAAGACCACCGTGGCGATGCGCATGGCGCGCATCTTGCATGCGCTCGGCTACTTGCGCAAAGGGCACTTGGTGGTGGCAACGCGCGACGACCTGGTGGGCCAGTATGTCGGCCACACCGCGCCGAAGACCAAAGAGGTGATCAAGAAAGCCATGGGCGGCGTGCTGTTCATAGACGAAGCCTACTACCTCTACCGCCCTGAGAACGAGCGCGATTACGGCCAGGAAGCGATTGAGATGCTGCTGCAAGCGATGGAAAACCACCGCGACGACCTCGTGGTGATCCTCGCGGGCTACAAAGACCGCATGGAGGTGTTTTTCCAAGCCAACCCTGGCTTCCACTCGCGCATCGCGCATCACATCCACTTCCCCGACTACACGCTTGAGGAATTGTTGGCGATCGCCGAACTCATGCTGCGGCAGCAGCATTACTTCTTCGACGAGCGCGCGCGCATCGCCTTCCGCGAGTATCTCGAGCGGCGCATGCAGCAGCCTCACTTCAGCAACGCGCGCAGCGTGCGCAATGCCATCGATCGCTTTAAACTGCGACAGGCGAACCGCTTGGTTCGACAGGGCGGCACCGTCCCCGTTGAGGAACTTTCACGTATTGACGCAGAAGACATCTACGCGAGCAGCGTGTTTCAAAAAGCTGTTTCTGCATAGGAGGGTAGCACACCATGCATAGGCGCAGACCCGTGATCATGGGTATCGTTGGCGATAGCGCTGCGGGCAAAAGCACGTTAACCTTGGGTTTGGTGAAATTGCTCGGTGAGGACCGCGTGACGCATATCTGCACCGACGACTATCACAAATATGACCGCGCCGAGCGCAAAGCGCTGAACATCACCCCGCTCCATCCCGATTGCAACTACCTCGATATCCTCGAACTGCATCTTGAGCGCTTGCACTACGGGCAACCAATCCTCAAGCCGGTTTACCTACACACCACAGGCACACATGGGCGTCCCGAGTACGTCATGCCCAAGGAGTTCGTGATTGTCGAAGGGCTGCTCGGCTTCTACACGCCGACCATGCGCCAGTTCTACGACATCAAGGTGTATCTCGACCCGCCCGAGGAGTTGCGCCGGCAGTGGAAGATCAAGCGCGATACCGCCAAGCGCGGCTACACCGAAGCTGAGGTGCTCGCTGAATTAGAGCGGCGCGAGCCAGACTCTGCGGCGTTCATCCGCCCACAGCGCAACTATGCCGACATCGTTGTCCGCTTTTACCCCGATCCAAACCAAAACAGCGACAGCGCCCACTTGAACGTGCGCCTCACCTTGCGCCCCACCATCCCGCATCCTGATTTCTCCTATCTCCTGCACGAGGGCAGCCGCAGCGTGCGCCTCCTCCTCGAGCGTGACGCCAACAGGCCGGTGGACGTGCTCGAGATTGACGGCAACGTGAGCGCAGAAGAAGCCGAGCGCCTTGAACATGCTATCTGGCAACATCTGCCCGATTTGCGCCCGCTCCCTGCAGATGCGTTTGGCGACTTTCAAGAGCGCAACGAAGTGCGCCACAGCAACCCGCTCGCGCTGACGCAATTGCTGCTCGTCTATCACCTTCTGCGCCAGTACAACGACCTAGACCATCTCCCAATGGCTCGCCCCGTCGCCGCGCTCACTCGCCTTGGCTTGCTTGGCAGCAAGTGAGCTTGCACATTCGCGCGCACGCAGCAAACGTTGCTTGTGATAGAATGCACAAGCGGTGTGACTGTGGTTAAACTCGCAGTCACACCCTTGTTAAATTGACGATGAACGACTTCTTGCCGATCTTTGTGCTGCTGGTGCTTGCCAGCGGCTTGGTCTCTTTGGTGCTGCTGATCTCTGTGCTCTTCGGACCGCGTCGCCGCGCGCGCAACGAGACGAAGCTTCAGCCTTACGAGAGCGGCATGCGACCTATCGGCCCAGCGCAGCGACGGTTGCCAGTGCGCTTCTACTTGATCGCGGTGCTTTTCATCTTGTTCGACATCGAAGTTGTCTTTTTCTTCCCCTGGGCAGTGGCGCTCCGTGAATTGGGTTGGGCAGGGTTGCTCTCCATGTTGATCTTCATCGGCATCTTGGAAGCAGGACATTTCTGGCTGTGGCGGCGTGGTGCGTTGGAGTGGGAGAAGATGGATAAGTGAGGAGGCGCAACGATGGGCTTGGAACAAAAGCTGGGCGATTTGGGCATTGTCACCACGACGTTGGAGCAGGCAGTGGGCTGGGCGCGCACGCGCGCAATGTGGCCTTTGCTCTTCGGCTTGGCGTGCTGCGCGATCGAGATGATGAGCACACAAGCCTCGCGCTACGACCTCTCACGCTTCGGCATGGAGCTGATGCGCGCAAGTCCGCGCCAGAGCGACTTGATGATCGTCGCCGGGCGCGTCAGCCGCAAGATGGCGCCAGTGTTGCGCCAACTCTACGACCAAATGCCTGACCCGAAGTGGGTGATCGCCATGGGCGATTGTGCCTCGTGCGGCGGCGTGTTCAACAACTACGCGATCGTGCAGGGCGTGGACGAGATCGTGCCCGTAGATGTGTACATCGCGGGTTGCCCGCCGCGCCCTGAGACGCTGATCGACGGCATCATGAAGCTGCACGAAAAAGTGCGGCAAGAGCCTTTAAAGAAATGGCAGTAGGGCGATATGGAAAACGCGCTAATTGAGCAGATCAAAGCCGCGCTGGATCTCGGCGAGGTCCAAGCGCAGGTGTTTCGTGACGAGCTGACGCTGATCGTCCCGCGCGAGCGCATCCTCGACGTGCTCACTTACCTGCGCGACAGGCAGGGCTTTGAGATGCTCACCGATGAGACGTGCGTGGACTACTACCCGAATGAGCCGCGTTTCGGCATCTTGTATCAGCTCAACTCGCTCTCGCGCAACGTGCGCCTGCGCGTCAAGGTGATGCTCAGCGAGCACGACCCGCGCATTCCCTCTGCGGTGCCGGTGTATCGCAACGCCAACTGGCTGGAGCGCGAGATTTACGATCTCTTCGGCATCGTCTTTGAGGGGCATCCTGACCTGCGGCGGTTGCTGCTCCCTGTGGATTTCCAGGGGCACCCGCTGCGCAAAGAATACCCCGTCACCGTCGAGGAGAACGCCTTCACCTTCAACCGCGCGCGCATTGACGCGCAAAAGCCCTACGCAACTGAATGAGGGCTGCGCATGCTCACGCAAACCCCAACTCCCCTTAACGAAGACGCGCTGAAGGTGCGCGTCGAAGACGTGCAGCTCGACATCACGTTCGAGCAACTCAAGCGCTTGGTCAGCCCGCGCGCGTTGACCGGCGAGACGATGCTGATGAACATGGGGCCGCAGCATCCGAGCACGCATGGCGTGTTGCGCTTGCTGCTCGAGCTAGATGGCGAGACCATCGTCAATTGCATCCCCGACATCGGCTATCTGCACACGGGCATCGAGAAAACCGCTGAGGGCAAGACATACCTGAAGGCGATCCCACTCACGGACCGCACCGACTATCTCGCGCCGATGAGCAACAACATGGCGTTTTGCGGCGCGGTTGAGAAGTTGGTGGGCATCGAAGTGCCGCTGCGCGCGCAGTACCTGCGCGTGATCCTGCTTGAGCTTACGCGCATGAACAGCCACCTGGTGTGGCTCGGCACGCACGCGCTGGACCTCGGCGCGATGAGCGTCTTCCTCTACTGCATGCGCGAGCGCGAGATGATCTTGGACATCTACGAGGCGGTGAGCGGCGCGCGCATGATGAGCAGCTACATCCGCCCCGGCGGGCTTTGGCGCGATGTGCCCAACGTGTTCTTCGACCTCGTGCAGCGCGTGCTCGACGTGTTCCCAAAGCGGCTGATCGAATACGAGAAGCTGCTCACCAAAAACCCCATGTGGAAAGACCGCACCGTGGGCATCGGCAAGATCAGCGCGCAGGACGCCATCGCTTGGGGCATGACGGGTCCTTGCTTGCGCGCGACAGGCGTGAAGTACGACGTGCGCAAAGCCTACCCGTATTCGTCATACGACCATTTCGACTTCGACATCCCCACCGGCACCAATGGCGACGTGTTTGACCGCTACAAGTGCCGCATGGAGGAGTTCAACCAATCGCTGAAGATCATCCGCCAAGCACTCAAACGCCTGCCGCCTGGTCCAGTCATGACCAGCGATCGCAAAGTGGCGCCGCCGCCGAAGCATGAGATCGCCTACTCGATGGAATCGCTGATCCATCACTTCAAGCTCTGGACCGAGGGGTTTAAGGCACCAGAGGGCGAGGTGTACTTCGCCGTGGAGAGCGGCAAAGGCGAGTACGGCGTTTTGCTGAGCGGCGATGGCACATCGAAGCCGCGCCGTGTGCACTTCCGCGCGCCGTCGTTCCACAACTTGCAGCCGATCAACGAAATGGCGCGCGGGCAGCTCTTGGCGGATTTGGTGGCAATCATCGGCTCGATTGACATCGTGCTTGGTGACGTGGACCGATAAGGAGCGACCATGGAAGCGCACCACCTGTTGCGCGAGAAGCGCACAAGCGAGATCGAGGCGATCCTGGCAAAGTACCCACCAGAGCGCAAGCGCAGCGCGATCATGCCGCTGCTTTACTTGGCGCAGGAAGAGTACGGCTATTGCAGCCCCGAAGCCATGCGCGAGGTCGCCGAGATCCTCGACCTTGACCCTACTGAAGTGAAGAGCATCGTTGGGTTCTACACGATGTTCTTCGAGCATCCAGTGGGGAAGTATGTGATAGACGTGTGTGATGATTTGCCATGCGCGTTGCGCGGCGCGGATCAGTTCGTCTCGCACTGCGAGCGCAAGCTCGGCATCCGCGCTGGGCAGACGACGCCCGATGGCAAGTTCACGCTGCGCACGGTGATGTGCATCGCAGCATGCGACCGCGCGCCGGTGATCCAAGTCAATCGCGTCTATCACTACGACATGACTGAGGAGGCGTTCGACCGCTTGGTGGACGCCTTGGCGAATGAGAACGGCACAGGTGAAGCGCCAAACGAGCAGAAGCAAGGGCTAGATGTCCTCTGAGGCTGTCGTTGCGGTTCACGACGCAATGCCCGGCTTCGCAACTTGGCTGAGGAGGTGTGAGCAAATCCGATGGGCGGTTACTACGGATCGAAAAACAAGACTATGGAGCAGCACGTCCTGCTGCGCGATGTGGACGTGCCGAACATCCGTGAGATCGACGTTTACCTCGCGCATGACGGCTACGCGGCATGGCGGAAGGCGCTGACGACGATGAAGCCCGACGACGTGATCGCCGTCGTGAAGGACAGCGGCTTGCGTGGGCGCGGCGGCGCTGGATTCCCCACGGGCGTGAAATGGGGTTTCATCCCCAAAGATGTGTTCCCGCGCTATGTGGTCGTCAACGGCGATGAGAGCGAAGCCGGCACGTTCAAAGATCACCAAATCATTGACGGCAACCCACACCAGCTCATCGAGGGCATTTTGCTCACCTGCTACGCCGTACAAGCCAACGTCGCCTACGTGTACCTGCGCGGCGAGTTCTACGAGCCAGCAAAGACGTTGCAGCGCGCGATTGATGAAGCCTATGCGCGCGGCTTCGTCGGCAAGAACGTGCTCGGCAGCGGCTTCGACGTGGACATTCACATCCATCTCGGCGCTGGCGCCTACATCTGCGGCGAGGAGACGGCGCTGCTTTCATCGCTCGAAGGACAGCTAGGACAACCGCGCTTGCGTCCGCCGTTCCCCGCCGTGCAAGGGCTGTACGCCAAACCAACGGTGATCAACAACGTCGAGACGCTCGCCAACGTGCCGCCGATCGTGTTGCACGGCGCGCAGTGGTATCGCCAGTTCGGCACGGAGAAAAGCCCGGGCACCAAAATCTTCTGCGTCAGCGGCCGCGTGAAACGCCCAGGCAACTACGAGCTGCCCTTGGGCAAATACACCATCCGCGAATTGATCGAGATGGCGGGCGGCACGATTGACAACCGACCTGTGAAAGGCGTGCTGCCTGCGGGTTCATCGGCGCCGATCCTGCCGGCGAGCGCGTTGGATACCAAACTGGACTACGAGAGCCTACAAGCGGCAGGCTCGATCCTCGGCTCGGCGTCGTTTGTGATCCTCGACGACACAGTGAACATTGTGTGGGCGGCGCGCAAGATGGTGCGCTTCTTCAAGCATGAAAGCTGCGGCAAGTGCACGCCGTGCCGCGAGGGGACGTACTGGGGGCTGCGGCTCTACGACAAAATCCTCAGCGGTCACGGTACGCGCGAAGACATTGACATGATCGCCGAGGTCGCCTCGCAGATGTCTGGCAAGTGCTTCTGCTTGCTCGGTGAGTTCGCCACCTCGCCGATGTTAAGCACGATCAAGCATTTCCGCGAGGAATACGAGGCGTTTATCGCTGCACACCAAGGCGGGCGCCGCAACGGTTACGATGACGAGTTGATCCGCGAGGGCGTGATTGATGAGGCAGGCAACTTAATCGTCGGTCACGTCGGGCAGAAAACGGCGCATCATCTTTGACGGCGCGCAGGAGTTGCGCTACAACAACGCAGCATGAACCGCTTGTTCTCAGTCCTGTGTTTGAGCGCGGCGCTGCTCCTTGGCACGGTTGTCATCGCGCCAACAGATGCGCGTGCTGCGGAGTTACCTCTCACGCCCATCGAAAAGCTCGGCACGATTGAGAAGGGCAAGCTGGTCGCCGTTCAAGGCACCGTCACGCGCGAGACCACTTTCAAGAGCGGCGTGCGCTATGTGGTGCAAGACAGCACGGGCAAGGCGACGTTGGTGCTGTTCGATCGCGTGTTGAACCGTCTCGGGCAGCGCGATCAACTTGCGGAAGGCGCCGTGGTGCGCGCGGTGGGCAAGCTTGACTTCTACCGCCAGGAGATGCAAGTGGTGCCGCGCCGCGCTGAGGATGTGCAGATCGTTCAACCCGCGCCGACTGCAGAGCCGCGCGCGATCGGCACGTTGACGCTCGAGGACAAGGGCAAGCGTGTGCGTGTGGTGGGGCGCGTGCTCGATGCGCGTAACTACAGCAACGGCTTTCGCTTTACGCTCGCCGACGACACCGGTGGTGTGACGCTTACCATCCCTGAGAAGGTGTACGACGACCTCGCCAATCCCGAGGCCGTCAACGTCGGCGCGGTGCTCACCATCACCGGCAAGGTGGACACCATCGGCAAGGAGCCGGAGATCATCTTGACCGCCGCCAACGGCTTGCGTGTTGCACAGGCGGCGCCAATGCACGAGGTGCGCATCTACGCGCTCGGCAGCATGAGCGGCAACGACCACAACGCGTTGGTGCACGTGCGCGGGGAGGTGTATTCCATCGAGCCGTTTGACGACGGCGTGCTTGTGCTGATCCAAGATGGCACCGGCGCGCAGTACGTGCGTTTGTGGCGCGTAGTCGCCGACCGCGTGCGCGTGCAGCCGGGAGAGACGATTGAAGTGATCGGGCGTGTGCGCGCGCAGCGCCGGCGCGGCATCTTCATCGAGCCAGCGTTGCCGCACGACGTGCGCGTGTTGCAGAGCGCGGTGACGCCAACGCCCGCTTCGCCTTGAGACTTCGCTATGGCAGAGCTTGTAAATCTTACGATTGACGGTATCTCCGTGCGCGTGCCCAAGGGTACGCTCGTGGTGGACGCAGCCAAAAGCGTTGGCATTGACATTCCCGTGTTCTGCTACCACCCGAAGCTCAAGCCCGTGGGCATGTGCCGCATGTGCCTGGTGGACATCGGCACACCAAAGATCGACCCTGCAACGCGGCAGGTGGTGCGCGATGAGAAGGGCCAGCCAGTGATCGTCTTCGGTCCCAAGCTCACCACGGCGTGCACAACGCCCGTCAGCGAGGGCATGGTGGTGCGCACAGCAACCGAGCAAGTGCGCGCCGCGCGCGAGGATGTGCTGGAGTTCTTGCTCGCTTCGCACCCGCTCGATTGCCCGATCTGCGACAAAGGCGGCGAGTGCCCGTTGCAGAACTTGACAATGGCGCATGGTCCCACCGTCAGCCGTTTCGATTACGACCTGAAGTTCCACAACGACAAACACGTGCCGCTCGGCGATCTCATCTTTCTCGATCGCGAGCGGTGCATTCAGTGTGGGCGCTGTGTGCGCTTTCAATCAGAGATCGCAGATGACCCCGTGTTGCAGTTCCACGATCGCGGGCGCGGCATGGAGATCGTCACCTTTAGCGACCCGCCGTTCGATTCTTACTTCGGCGGCAACACGACCGACATTTGCCCTGTTGGCGCGCTGACCACTGCCGACTTTCGGTTTAAGGCGCGCCCGTGGGAGCTGAAGACAACGCCCAGCCTCTGCACCCATTGCGCAGTGGGCTGCAACCTCGCCCTGAACACGCGCCTAGAGACCAAAACCGGCGGCTATGAGATCAAGCGCGTCATGCCGCGCCAGAACGAGCAGGTCAACGAAATTTGGATCTGCGACAAGGGCCGCTATGTGCATCACTTCACGCGCGCTGAGGATCGCCTGCATTACCCCTTGATCCGCCAAGACGGCAAACTGGTTGAGACCACGTGGGAGCAAGCGCTGCGCATCGCTGCAGATCGCCTTGAGCGCCCCTCGGCTATTTTGGTTGGCGATCGGATCGCCAACGAAGACGCCTTCTTGATCGCGCAATTCGCCAAGGCGATCGGCGCAGCGCTGGAGCAACGCCCAGCGCTCCCCGCACACTATGCAGACGTGGCGCGCGCTGTGGGCATCGGCAGTGACGCAGATTTCAAGCAGCTCGGCGCAGGCGATGTGATCCTCGTCGTCAACGGTGACGTGGAAGAAGAAGCGCCTGTGTGGTTCCTGCGCCTGCGCCAGGCGGTGGTGGATCGCGGCGCGAAGCTAATCGTCGCGCATCATCGCAGCACGAAGATGCACCGCTACGCAGCAGCGATTCATCGCTACGAAGTTGGACAAGCTGCAAAGTGGGCAGCTTCACAACGCGCCGATTGGCTGCAGGGCGCGCGCAACGTGCTGATCGTCTTCGGCGATGAGCACTTGGATGGCTCATCGGCGCGCGCTTTGGCGCAGACGCTCGCCAATTGGCTCATCCTCGGCGGCTTCGCGGGCAAGCCGAACAGCGGCTTGTTGCCGCTTTACCCGCACGCCAACACGCAAGGCGTTTTCGACATGCTCGAGCATGCAACGCGCCCAGCGAACGAAACTACCGACACGTTGTGGCTTGTGGGTGTTGGTGCGGATGAGCCAGCGCCGCGCGCGAACTTCATCATCGTGCAAGACATTTTGCTCACAGAACGCGCGAAGCGCGCAGACCTCGTCTTGCCTGCGTTGAGCTTTGCGGAGCGCGAAGGCACCTTCACGAGTGGCGACCGCCGTGTGCAGCGCTTCTACCGCGCGTTGCCACCGCTCGGCGAAGCAAAGCCCGATTGGTGGATCGTCCAGGAGATCGCGCGGCGTTTTGAGCTTCCTTGGCGTTACGAAGCGCCAGCGCAGATCTTCGCCGCGATTGCTCAGCAGGTGCCGCGTTATGCTGAGTTGTCGTATGAGCGCATCAGCCGCGTCGAGCCGCAGTGGCCCCCCATGGGGCGCGAAGACCTCTACTACGGCGGCACGGTGTATGACAACACAGGCGGGCTGGGCGCGCGCTACGCGGCTGACGCGGAGCGCAGCGCGCTATCGCCCTACGATGTGCACGTGCCAGAGCCAACGCTGGCGGGCTTGGAGCGAACGCCGCGGCTGTTGTATCGAGACGGCGAGCTGATCCGCCGCAGCGCCGTTCTCCGCGCGCACATTGTTGCTGAGCCTTTGACTGCTTGAGGTGAAAGCATGCCGGTCGTCGTTGAGGTAACCCTGAAGTCAGCGGCGCTGATTTTCGTGCTCCTAACTGGCTTTGCCTATCTCTCGCTGCTCGAGCGCAAATTCATCGCGCGCCTGCAAGCGCGCATCGGTCCAAACCGCGCAGGACCTTTTGGGCTTTTGCAACCTGTTGCTGATGGGCTGAAGCTTATCTTCAAAGAGAGCGTTACGCCGAAGGGGGTGGATAAGCCGATTTACTTCCTCGCGCCAGCGTTGGTAGTGGTGCCTGCGCTGATGTTGTTCGCGGTGATCCCCGTGGGCAAAGGCGCGACGTTTCAACTTGCAAGCGATCTCAACGTGGGCGCGCTCTACGTTGTCGGCGTGATGAGCCTCGCAGTGTATGGCATCGCGCTAGCGGGGTGGGCGAGCAACAACAAATATGCCGTGCTTGGCGGCTTGCGCGCGGCTGCGCAGATGATCGCGTATGAGCTGGGCATGGGGCTATCAGTCGCTGCGGTGGTGCTCATGGCGTCCTCTGCGAGCCTAGCAGACATCGTTGCTGCGCAATACCCTGAGCAGTACGGCGGAATTTTGGGGTGGTTCTTGTTCCGTCAGCCCGTCGCAGCAGCGATTTTCGTCATCGCCGCGTTTGCGGAAGTAGCGCGTGCGCCTTTCGACCTTGTGGAGGCGGAGCAAGAGCTGACAGCTGGTTTCATGACTGAGTACGGCGGCATGAAGTTCGCGTTGTTCTTCATGGGCGAGTACGTCAAGATGATCGCCGTCAGCGCGTTGTTCACCACGTTTTTCTTGGGCGGCTGGAGCGGTCCCTTTGTGAATGAAGCGCCCATCCTTTCGGTGGTTTACTTCACCATCAAGGTTGTGGTGTGTTTGCTCGCGTTCATCTGGGTGCGCGCCACGTTGCCGCGCGTGCGCTACGACAAGCTGATGGACATGGGGTGGAAGGTGCTGTTCCCTGTGGCGTTGGCGAACGTCCTGGTGACGGCGGTGCTGATCCTGTTGGGTTTGCCTGGATATCGTTTGTGAATGGGAGCACGTGTGATGCAGAACTTTTGGGAGTACCTTACCAAGATTCCGGTTGGGCTAGCGACAGTGTTCAAAACGCTGTTCGAGAAGCCCGTCACGATTCAGTATCCAGAAGAGAAGAAGCCGATGAGTCCGCGCTTCCGCGGGCGTCATCAGCTCAAGCGCTATGAGGACGGGCTGGAGCGTTGCATTGGGTGCGCATTGTGCGCTGCGGCATGCCCAGCAGATGCGATTTACGTTGAGGCTGCTGAGAACACCAACGAGGAGCGCTACTCGCCCGGCGAGCGCTACGCGAAGGTGTACGAGATCAACATGCTCCGCTGCATCTTCTGCGGCTACTGCGAAGACGCATGCCCAACAAACGCCATCGTGCTCGAGCCCATCGAGTTCCCCACAGGCTACACGCGCGAAAGCCTGATCTACACCAAATCCATGTTGCTCGAGCCACCGCCGCCCGGCGTGCCAGGGACGCCACAACAAACGCCGCCTGGCAAATACGATCGCGCGATCTTGCCTTTCCCGCCCATTGACGAGAGCGTTTGAGCCATGACGGACTGGATTGTGCTTGGGCTGCTAGGCGTGTTGAGTGTTGCCTCGGCATTGGGGTTGTTGCTCAGCCGCAATGCCATCTACGCCGCGCTGTTTTTGGTGCTGAACTTCGTGATCGGCGCAGTGATTTATCTTGTGCTCAACGCGCCATTCCTCGCCGTTGTGCAGATCAGCGTGTACGCTGGCGCGATCATGGTGTTGTTCATCTTCGTTATCATGTTGCTGGGCGCAGAGCGCCTTACACCAGCCGAGAACCCGCCCGGCCTAAACTATCAGCGCCCATTGGCGTTGATCCTGGGCGTGCTGGCTTTAGGGCTTGCGGCGTATGTGCTCCTCACGCGCCAAGCGAGCGCTGCGCCTGTCGCGCAAAGTGTGGATGCAAGCCCAACAGCGGTCGGCTTGCAACTTTTCAGGAACTACGTTTTTCCGTTTGAGGTCGTTGCGCTGCTGTTGCTTGCGGCGATGGTCGGCGCGGTGGTGCTCACGCGCAAAACGGAGTGAACGCCTCATGGAGCCAACATCGTTTGTTGTGTTTCTCTCCAGTGTGCTCTTCGTGATCGGCGCGTTGGGCGTGTTGCTGCGACGCAACGCGCTGATGATTTTCATGTCCATCGAGCTGATGCTGAACGCAGCCAACCTAGCGTTTGTTGCGTTTGCGCAGCGTTGGGCGCAGCTTGCTGGTCAAGTGTTTGTGTTCTTCGTGATGACCGTTGCTGCGGCTGAGGTGGCTGTTGGCTTGGCGCTGATCGTGACCATCTTCCGCACCAAGCGCAGCACGAGTGTGGACGAGCTTGCGCAACTGCGAGGGTGAAGCATGACGCTCCTCATCGTTTCCCCGATCTTGTTTCCGCTGCTCGGCATGCTGATCAACGCGTTGTTCGGGCAGCGCATGCGCGAGCGTGTAGTGGGGTGGGTGGCGTCGTTTGCGGTGATTGCGGCATTCGCGGCTTCCGTCGTGCTCTTTGTGCAGCTTAGCCAAAGCCACGGCGAGCCACTGCGCCTCACACTTGCGCCGTGGATCACCGCAGGGGCGCTCAACGTGGCGTGGGGCTTTTTGGTTGATCCGCTCAGTGCGGTGATGATGCTCATCGTCACGGGCGTCGGCGCGCTGATTCACATCTACAGCATCGGTTACATGCACGGCGACCCGCGCTTCGCGCGCTACTTTGTGTATTTGAACTTGTTTGTCGCTGCGATGCTGGTGTTGGTGATGGCGGATAACTTCTTGGTGCTATTTGTGGGCTGGGAGCTGGTCGGTCTGTGCTCGTATCTGTTGATCGGGTTTTGGTTTCAGGATGTTAAAAACGCAGCGGCTGGGCGCAAGGCGTTCGTCGTAAACCGCATTGGCGATGTGGGTTTTGTGTTGGGGATGTTGCTCATCTTCGCCACGTTCGGCACGCTGGACTTTGAGACCGTCTTCGCGCAAGTAAAGGTGCGCGGCGAGTCGCTCGCAGCGGTTGCGAGCTTAATCACGCTGCTGCTGTTCATCGGCGCCACCGGCAAGAGCGCACAAATCCCGCTGTTCGTTTGGCTGCCCGACGCCATGGCAGGCCCGACACCAGTGTCGGCGCTGATCCATGCGGCGACCATGGTGACGGCAGGGGTGTACATGATGAGCCGGGCACATGTGCTGTTCGAGTTGGCACCGACGACGCAAGCGCTGATCGCGTTGGTCGGCGCGATCACGGCGCTGGTGGCAGGGAGTAGCGCGTTGCGTCAGGTGGACATCAAGAAAGTGCTTGCCTACTCGACAGTCTCGCAGCTGGGTTTCATGGTAGCTGCTGCTGGGTTAGGCGCATACGTCGCCGCGTTGTTTCATTTGCTCACGCATGCCTTTTTCAAGGCGCTGCTATTCCTAGGCGCAGGCTCGGTGATCCACGCCATGCACGCCGCGCATGGTGATGTTGACCCGCAAGATATGCGCGCCATGGGTGGGCTTGCCAAGCGCATGCCGTTCACCTTCCTCACGTTCGTGATCGGCGGCTTGGCGCTAGCGGGGCTACCACCGTTGGCGGGGTTCTTCTCCAAAGATGAAGTCCTGCTCGCGGCGTTCGCAGACAACCCGCTCGTGTTCGTGTTGCTTGGCATCACGGCAGCGTTCACAGCGTTGTACGTAGGTCGGCAGATCGTGCTTGTGTTCCTAGGAGAGCCGCGCAGCGCCAACGCAGCACACGCGCATGAATCGCCGGCGATCATGACGATGCCGCTTGCGGTTCTTGCTTTGCTCACCCTCGCAGGTGGGGCGATCAACTTGCCCGGCGGCGGCTGGCTGCATCACTGGCTAGAGCCCGTGCTCCACGAAGCAGCGAAGCCGCTCAACGTTGGGTTGGCGTTGGTGTTCACGTTGATCGCGTTGGGCGCGCTGGCGCTCGCCTGGGTGTGGTATCGGGATGCGCAACGCGCGCGCCTCGAAGTGGAAAGCGCGCTGGGGCGCTTCTTGCTCAGCGCTTGGCACATTGACGCTGTGTATCACGCGACGGTGTTGCGTGCGTTCTACACGTTGAGCACGATCTGCTCGCAGCTTATTGACATTGGCTTGATTGACGCTGCGGTGAACGCCGTTGGGCGCAGTGCGCGCGCGGCGGCTGATCAGCTGCGCGCAGCACAAAGTGGCTTCGTGCGTAACTACGGCCTGCTCATGTTCCTAGGGGTGATCGTGCTTGTGGTCTACTTTGTGGTTGTGCGATAAGGTCCGCAAAACGGAGGTGTGCCATGCTCGTCCGAACACAAACAGTGCATACTGATCCCAAGCAGTCGGGCCCGCAGGGGTACTACGTTCGCCCTGATGACGACAAGGCGTATCCTGGCGTGGTACTGATTCAAGAGTGGTGGGGCATTGAGCCGCACATCCGCGAGTTGGCGATTCGCCTCGCCACGGCGGGGTTTGTCGTGCTCGTGCCCGATCTGTACCACGGCAAAGTCGCCACCGAGCCGGATGACGCGCAGCGCATGATGATGATGACCCTGGAAAACGTCGAGCGCGCCATTGGCGAGATCATCCTTGCGCTCGAGTATTTGCGCAACGATGAGCACGTGCAGCCGAAGAAGCTCGGGCTGATTGGCTTCTGCATGGGCGGCTACCTCACCTATCGCGTCGCGGAGCGCTATCCGAACCTCGGCGCGATCTCGCCGTGGTACGGCGGGGGCTACGACCCAAAGCCGGAAGACGTTGCCAAGATCACAGCACCTGTGTTGGCGATCTACGGCGAAACTGATCCCTGGATCCCGATGGAGCAAGTGCGCAAGATCGAGTCGCTCTTTAAGGCAGCGGGCAAAGACGCTACGTTCCTTGTTTACAAGGCAGGTCACGCCTTTAACAACCCTGATCACGGGATGTACGTGCCCGAGGCTGCGAAGGATGCTTGGGCGAAAGCGGTGGCGTTCCTGAAGCAGAAGCTCGTCTAGGCTCCAGATTCCAGCTCACGTCAATCGCGGATGCTCTCCCTACTCACTTTTTTGCCCCTGGTCGGCGCTGTGGTTGTGGTGCTGGCGCCGCGCAGCAGCGCGCGATGGATTGCGCTCACCACGTCGCTGCTCACGTTTGTCGTCTCGCTGATCGCTTTGCTGCGCTTCGATCCCAGTGCAGCGGGCTACCAATTTGTTGAATCGCTGCCATGGGTGCCGCAGTATGGCATCACCTACAAGTTGGGCGTGGATGGCATTAGCTTGTGGTTGGTGCTGTTGACCACGTTCATCTTTCCTGTGGCGCTCTGGTTTTCTGGCGAGTCCATTCACCACCGCGAGCGCGCCTATTACGCCCTGATGCTGCTCATGGAGACGGCGACACTGGGCGTGTTTCTTGCGCTCGATCTGTTCTTGTTCTACGTCTTTTGGGAGTTTGCGCTGGTGCCGATGTATTTCATCATCGGCGTGTGGGGTGGGGAACGCCGGCTTTATGCGGCGGTCAAGTTCTTCCTCTACACGATGGTGGGCAGCGTGTTGATGTTGGTGGCGATCCTCGTGCTTGGGATCGGTGCGGGCACGTTCGACCTCGAGGCGATCGCGCAGCGCAACGCCGCCTTTCGCAGCGATGTATGGCTCTTTGCAGCATTTGCCTTAGCGTTCGCCATTAAGGTGCCGATCTTCCCCTTCCACACATGGTTGCCCGATGCACACGTCGAGGCGCCAACACCTGGATCGGTGATCCTCGCTTCGGTGCTGCTTAAGATGGGGTCGTATGGGTTGATCCGTTACAACCTCGGCTTATTCCCCGAAGCAAGTGCGTGGGCGGCGCCGGTCCTAGTCGCGTTTGGCGTGATCGGCATTCTCTATGGTGCATTGGTGGCGTTCGCGCAGAACGACGCTAAGAAGCTCATCGCCTACTCATCGGTGAGCCACATGGGCTTCATTGTGCTTGGCATCTTTGCGTTGAACGCGATCGGCGTTCAAGGCGCGTTGTTGCAGATGGTGAACCATGGCTTGAGCACAGGCGGCTTGTTCCTCGCGATCGGTATGCTGTATGAACGAAGGCACACGCGCGACATGCGCCAATTCGGCGGCGTTTGGGCGCGCATGCCTCTCTTCGGCACACTGACCTTGCTGTTGGTGCTCGCCTCGGTGGGCCTGCCGACGTTAAACGGCTTCGTTGGTGAGTTCACCATCTTGCAGGGGGCTTTCCTGCGCGACCCGCTCGCAGCGGGTTTTGGCGCGTTGGGCATGGTACTGAGCGCCGCGTATTTGCTCACGTTCTTTCAAAAGGTTTTCCTTGGCGAAAGCCGAGATCCAGCGAATGTGCATCTGCGCGATCTGAATTGGCGCGAAGTGGCAAGTGTTGCGCCGTTGATCGTGTTGTGTTTTGTGATCGGCGTGTATGCTGCGCCTTTCTTCGGCGCCATGGATGCAAGCGTCGCGGCGTTGCTCCAGTCCATGAATGTGGCACGCGCTTGGTGAGCGGTGAGTGTGATGCGTGTGTTGACGTTGCTTCCCCCCGCTGAGGCGTTGGCGCGCCTCAACGCGGCGTTGGATGCAGCAAGGTGTTCGCTGGGCGTCGAGCAAGTGGCTACTGCTCAAGCGCTGAATCGCGTGCTTGCTGAGGATGTGCGCTCGCCTGTGGATGTGCCCGAATTCCCGCGCAGCGCTGTGGATGGTTATGCTGTCTGGTCCGCTTCAACGCCGGGCGATCTACGCATCGTTGGCGAAGTGCGCATGGGTGAGATCAGCACGCTGCGCGTTCGCGCAGGAGAAGCGGTGCGCGTGCCGACTGGCGGGCACGTGCCCGAAGGTGCCGATGCAGTGTTGATGCAGGAACACACTCAGCGCGTTGACGAGCAAACGATCCGTGCTCCTGTGCGGCTGGTGCCCGGTGAGAACGTGATCCACCAAGCTGAAGATTTACATGCAGGCGATGTCGCTGTGCCTGCTGGGCGGCGCTTGCGCGAGCAAGAGATCGCTGGGTTGCTTGCGTTGGGCATCACACAGGTGTTGGTGCGGCGCAAACCGCGCGTAGCGTTGATCGCAAGCGGCAACGAACTCGTCCCTGCGGATCAGCCAGTGCGCCGAGGACAAGTGCGCAACATTAACGCGCCGATGCTTGCTGCGCTTGTGCTGCGGAATGGCGGTGAGCCGCTGGACTACGGCATTTTGCCTGATGAGCGCGCAGCCTTTGAGCAAGCTGCGGAGCGCGCCATGCGCGAAGCGGATGTTATCGTGTTCATGGCAGGCAGCAGTGTCGGCGAGCACGATTTTGTTGCTGATGTGGTCGCGCGAATGGGGGCCCCAGGCATCCTTGCGCACGGTATTTACTTCCGCCCTGGCAAACCGACTTTGTTCGCAGTGTGTGCAGGCAAACCTGTGTTTGGGCTACCTGGGAACCCAATCAGCGCGTTGGTGACGGGCACGCTGTTCCTCGCACCGACGTTGTGGCGTGTGCAAGGGGCACACAACCCACCCGGGGTTGCTTGGGTGCGCGCTCAGCTGAAGCAAAGTGTTAAATCCCCCCGCGACCTAGAGCACTGGATTCCAGTGATCTTGGAACGCGCAGAGGACGGTGCGCTGCTTGCGACGCCGTTCATCGTCAAGTCAAATTTGATCTTCGGCTTGGTGCGCGCGCATGGCTTAGTCTGCGCGCCGATGGGCGTGAATGAGCTACGTGCAGGGGAGATGATTGATGTGCGTCTCTTCGCCTGACCGCGCACCATCACGTTGCTGACCCGTATAATCGCACCCGCTTATGCCGCAGATCAAAATCGCGCGCAAGCTTTTGGGAATGAGTGCTTTACTGGCGCTTGCCGTAAGCAGCGCGCACGGAGTTCATGCACAACTCAATCCCGTGGGTGTGAATCTGTTGCAAAACCCGGGTCACGAGCACCCCGGCGTTTACTTTGCAGGTCGCGGTGAGATCAACGTTTCTTGGGGGTGGGTGCCCTTCTGGGAAGAGCCTCCGGCGGGTGTTGATCCGCGTGACCCCTACTACCGCACACCAGAATTTCGTCCCGTTTTTGCGCATGAGTATCCCAACCGCGTCAAGAGCGGTGGGGGGTCGAACCGATGGTTCAACTTCTACGCGCTCAACCGCAAGGCAGGGGTCATGCAGTATGTTGGCAATCTGCCGATTGGTGCGCCCATTCGTTTCACCACATACGCGCAGCTCTGGTCTAGCCAAGAGAACCATTACGATCCTTCACAAGCTGATCGCAACGACGGCGACATGAAGATCCGGGTGTGCATTGATCAAGACGGCGGACCGCGCAACATGGAGGACCCGGAGCTCGTCTGTTCGCCCTGGGCGCAGCCCAACAATCGCTGGGAGCAGCTCGTTGTGGATGGCGTGGCGAAGAACGATGTGGTGAACGTGCTTATCTGGAGCACTGCAAGCTTGCCCGTGCAGCACAACGATGCCTATGTGGATGAGAGCTGCTTTGAGATCTTGCCTGCGCCCAATGCGCCAGGCATTTGCAAAGGTGCAGGGCTTGTGCCGACAGGTGCTGGTGTATTGCCTTTGCCTGAGGACTACGTGACGCGCCGCACGACGGCGGAAGAACAACGCAGTCTGTTGGCAAACCTCGGCGTTGCTTTGTCTAATGTGCTTGCGCCCGTGCGTGTGCCGCCAGAGGGTGAGCCTGCGCTTGCAGTCAACGCGCGCGCAAGCCTAAACGTGCGCGCAGAGCCAACGGAGTCAGCGCCAATCCTTGCGCGTGTAAAGCGTGGTGAGGTGTTGCCAGTGCTTGGCAGGACAGCAGATCGCCGCTGGTTCCTCGTTCGGCTTGCGGACTCACAAGGGTGGGTTGCTGGGCGTTTGACCTTGCCCAACAAAGCAGCGCAGAATAGCCCTGTGTTGACGAGCACGGTGAGCCGCGCAAGCGATGTTGTGACCGCGACCGCAGCGCTTCAGCCCCCGCCAGATGATCAACCCGCGCTCACCGTGAACGCGCGCGAACGATTGAACATCCGCGCAGAGCCGCGCGAGAGCGCAACGGTGATCGGTGTGGCTTTGCGCGGCGAGCAGCTTGCCGTGCTGGGACGCAGTCCTGACGGGCAGTGGTATCAGGTGCGCGTGGGTGGTGATAAGCGCGGTTGGGTTGCGGCACGGCTCACGCTGCCTAACGCCAAGGCGCGCACTGCCCCAGTGATCTCTCTCCTGCCCTAAGGCAACAGACGCGCTGTGCTTCTCAACAACCGCTACCAGCTCCTAACGCTCCTCGCTGAAGGTGGGGTAGCGGTGGTGTATGCTGCTTTCGACACGCTGCTGAGTCGGCGCGTTGCAGTTAAGCTTCTCAAAGAACCCTTCGCAAGCGATCCGCTGTTTGTTGAGCGTTTTCACCGCGAAGCACAACTTGCAGCCAACCTTAGCCACCCTAACATCGTCTCCATTTACGATGTTGGACAGGCGCTCGCCGGACCAACGACGTACTACTACATCGTCATGGAGCTGGTGGAGGGCGAGAACCTCGCGCAGCGGCTGCGCCGTTACGCGCGCCCGTTCTCAGTAGAAGAAGCTGTTCAGGTCGGCGCGCAACTTTGCCAGGCAGTTGGATTCGCGCACAGCCGCGGCTTCGTGCACTGCGACATTAAACCGCAAAATGTGCTCGTGACCTCAAGCGGTCAAGTGAAGGTTACCGATTTCGGCATTGCGCGTGCTTGGCAAGCCGAACGAGCCTCAGCACCAGCGCATGAAGTTTGGGGAACGCCGTTGTACTACGCGCCTGAGCAGGCAGCAGGGGCGCCGCCAACGCCAGCCAGTGATGTGTATAGCATCGGCGTTGTGCTCTATGAGCTGCTCACTGCACGCCCGCCCTTCGAGTCGAGCGATCCGCGAGTGCTCGCGCGCATGCACCAAACTCAACCCCCGCCGCCGATTCATACGCTCAACCCCGCTGTGCCGCTTCAGCTTGAGCGCATTGTGCTGCGCGCGCTCGCCAAAGACCCAAGCCAGCGCTATCCCGATGCTAACGCCTTTGCGCGCGCGCTTACAGCGTACGCGCAACAGGGAGACGCACGGACCCAGTTCAACCTTGCGCCAGTCAGCGTCCCCCCAGATTCGCCGCTCGCCACACAGCGCGTTCAGCCAGTTGCAGCTGCGCGCTTGGCAGCTGAGGAGATCAGCCCAACACGGGCGCGTCGGCAGGAAGGGCCGGATGTCTTGCTATGGCTGCTTGGGCTTGTAGCGTTCTTGTGTGTGCTTGGGCTAGTGCCGCTCTACGTGGCGGTATATCGCGCCTACACGCGACCTGCGACGAATCTGCCTCTGTTTGCGACGCCTACCGTCTCAGTGGTGATCGGGCAACAAGTGAGCGTGCCCTTGCTTGTGGGGCGGCCCATCACGGAAGCAGCCTCGCAGGCGGCGGCATTGGGGCTCAGCGTTGTGATTGCAGAAACGCGGGTGAGCGAGGCCGCGATGATCACCACGGTGGTTGAGCAGCGTCCAGCGCCGGGCACGTTGTTGATGCCGGGCGACGTGGTCAGCGTGGTGGTCGAAAGTCCGCGCTTTGTGCAGCGCGTTGTTGTTCCCCCCTGGCTGATAGGCAACACATTAGGTGAACCGATCTCGCGAACCCTGAGCGACGCTGGTTTCCGCGTGATCGTTGAGGAGGTGTTCGACTTCGCGCCCAGTGGGCTTATCCTGCGCACAGACCCACCTCCCGGATCCGTTGTCGAAGCTGGGCAAACGCTCACGCTGACGATCAGCAGCGGCGGTCGCAAGATGCTCAACGTCAATCTCAGCCCCATCGTGCTTGAATCGGTTACGCTGCAGCGCGAGCGCTACCGCCCCGGCGAGGTGGTGCAATTCAGTGTGCAATGGCGCGCGTTGGCGCCAGTGGGGCGGGATTACGCTGTGGGGTGGTATCTGCTCACGCCCGATGCGAATGTTGTGCTTGCTCAAGGTGATGACCGCGCGCCGATGAACAACGGCCTGCCTGCGCCCACGCAATTTTGGGTAAGCGGCACGCAGGTCAACGACACCTACGTACTACGCTTGCCATCAACGCTCCCCCCAGGGTCATATCCACTTTTCATTAGCTTGTACGCTGGGAACGAGCGCTTGCCCGTGCGTGACCCAGGCACGACAACTGCGAAGGACAATCTCGTCCTGCTGCACGTGTTGATTGTGCAGTAAGTGGAGAGCAAAATGCGCGTCATCGGTCTCATGTCGGGCACCTCCGCAGATGGGGTTGACGCAGCATTGGTTGAGCTGCAGGGTGCCCCCCCATTTCTTCGCTGGCGACTTCTCCAGCACACCTTTGTCCCGTATCCTCCAGAGCTGCGAGCAGAGCTTTTTGCTTGCTTTCAGCCCGCTCAAG
The DNA here is from genome assembly GCA_030550095.1 of Chloroflexota bacterium. GTDB lineage: Bacteria > Chloroflexota > Anaerolineae > J036 > Brachytrichaceae > DRWP01. Next base: position 49,395 of record JAUQQA010000006.1, read on the forward strand.
GAACGGTTGATCGCCTCTGTGCGCTCAACGTGGCGCTTGGGGAGTTCTTTGCCGAGGCTGCGCTGCGTTGCATGAACGACGCGCAGCTCGACGCTGATGCAGTGGACTTGATCGGGAGCCACGGTCAGACACTCTGGCACATCCCAGGGCGTGCCACCTTGCAACTCGGCGAAGCAAGCGTGATCGCTGAGCGCACAGGTGTGCCAGTTGTTAGCAACTTTCGCGCGCGTGATATTGCCGCTGGTGGGCAAGGCGCGCCCCTGGTTGCTTACGTCGATGTGCTGCTGCTCTCACATCCTACCTTGGCGCGAACCGCGCTCAACGTAGGGGGGATTGCCAACTTTACCTATCTCCCCCCAACTACAAGCAATGAGCAACCTTTTGCCTTCGACAGCGGTCCTGGAAACGTGCTCATTGATGCTGCCGTGCAGCGCCTGACGAAAGGCGCGTGGTTGTTCGATCGCGGAGGCAGCATCTCAGCGAGCGCGCAGCCTGATCTCGTGCTGCTTGAAGAGCTGCTCCAACATCCTTACTTCAGGCAACCGCCGCCAAAGACAACGGGACGTGAACTGTTTGGGACAGCGCTCGTTGATGAGATCTGGCAAAAAGCGCTTCAACGCGGGCTGAGCGGTGAGCGCGTTGTCGCCACTTTAACTTTGTTGACGGCGCGCACCATTGCTGAAGCACACCACCGCTTTTTGCCACGCTTGCCGAAACAAGTGCTGGTCTCTGGAGGAGGGGTGCGAAATGCAACGCTAATGCGCTGGTTAGCTGAGCTGCTCGCCCCCGCTGAGGTGTTACCGACTGACGCCGTTGGCCTGCCAGCAGCTGCGAAAGAAGCAATCGCGTTTGCAGTTCTTGCGTACGAAACGTGGCATGGACGCCCGGGAAATCTGCCGAGCGCTACAGGTGCTCGGCGAGCGGTCATCCTGGGGCAGATCACGCCTGCTAGTCAAAGAGCGCGGCGCCTCGCGTCGTCCCAGCTCACCGAGGCGGTTAACCCTGACACAGTGCACATTGACTGCTTGCCAACACCAGCGCTTGTTGCGGTGATCAACGCGGAAGATCAGAAAGTGGCGCAGGCTGTTGCGGAGCAAAGCGAAGCCATCGCCCGCGCCATTGACGCCATCGCCGAGCGTATGCGCGCTGGCGGCCGCCTTGTTTACGTGGGTGCAGGCACATCTGGTAGGTTAGGTGTGCTCGATGCAAGTGAAATCCCGCCCACTTTTAACATGCCTCCTGAGCGCGTCATTGGGCTCATTGCCGGCGGGGATGCAGCGCTGCGGCGCGCGCTAGAGGGCGCAGAGGATGATGCGAGCCAGGGCGAGGCAGACGTTGAGGCGCTTCACATTGGTGCGCGCGACTGCGTGTTTGGCATTTCGGCAAGTGGTAGCACTCCCTATGTGCTTGCTGCGCTTAAAGCAGCGCGGCAGCGCGGCGCGCTCACTGTGGGCTTAACCTGTAATCCAGAAACACCCCTGCATCAAGTAGCCTCTATTGTCATTGCACCGCTGGTCGGTCCAGAGGTGATCACTGGCTCAACACGCATGAAGTCTGGCACCGCGACGAAGCTTGTGCTTAACACCATCAGCACAGGGGTGATGATCCGCTTGGGCAAAACGTTCGGCAATCTCATGGTGGACGTGCAGCCGACCAATGCGAAGCTGCGGCGCCGCGCGGTGCGTATTGTTGCTGCGGCATGTGGCGTTCGTGAGGACGAAGCAAGCGTCTTACTGGAGCGCTGCGGAGGCGAGACCAAAGTTGCGATCGTCTCGCATTTAGCGCAATGCTCGCCAGAGCGAGCGCGCCGTGTGCTGGAAGCACACGAGGGGAGTGTGCGCCGAGCCTTACATGCCCTTACAGGACGCGATCCCTGTGAAGCTTGAAGCTCATCGCAAGACGAAGCGCTCGATGGCGACTGCGGCGCCATCCTGCTCGATGGACGGCGCGACCCAAGCCGCAGCGGCTTTTGCAGCTTCGCTGCCGTTGCCCATTGCAACTCCTAGTCCTGCCCATGCGAGCATGGCTGCGTCGTTGTCTTGATCGCCGATCGCCATCACGGCTTCGCGCGGTACGCCTAGGTACTGCGCAAGCCAGCGCAGGGCGTTGCCTTTGTCTGCGTCTTTTGGAATAACCTCGACGTAGTGTTTGTCAGACTGCACGACATGAGCTTGATCCCCGACGAAGTTACGCAAGACGCGGGTCGCGTGGGGGATCTCGTGTTCGGGGACTTGGAAGAGGAGTTTGTCTGCGCCTTCTGGGTGTAGGGCTTGGCACAAGTCGGGTACCTGTGTAGGTTCTTGGCGAATGGCAGCGTAGATCGTCTGGGCAAGCTGTGGATCAACAACGAAGATCTGCTCTGAGCGGTATGCAGCGACGGGCCAGTGCACTTCGTGCGCAGCGAGTAGGTCACAGATGAGTGTGCTAGGGAGGGTGCAGCGCCTCAACACTCGTTCTTTCGCTAAGTCGTAGATAAGGCTGCCCTGCAAGCAGATGATGGGCGCGTTGATATGCATGACTTCGGCGAAAGGGCGTGCGCTCGGCAGATTCCGCCCAGTGGCTAGGGTGATCCAAAGACGACGTTGCGCTGCGCGTGCTAGGGCTTCGCGCACACGTGCTGAAACAGCGCCCGAGGCGCTGAGCGTTGTTCCGTCAAGATCGACAGCAAGCAGTTGGATGTGGGGTAACATGGTCAAACGCTGATGTTTGTGCTGGGCGTGGATGGCGGACAGACAAGCTTGAAGTGTGTGATCATGGATGCGCAAGGCAATGTTGTCGCACAAGGGAGCGGCGATGGGCTTGTGCATCTTGCAAACGAACGAGGCGCGGATCGCTTAGCCTCAGCATTGGAGCAAGCTGTACGCTCGGCTTGGCAGCAAGCCGATCTCACTCCCAGGCCCTTCGAGGCGGCAGTGCTTGGCCTGGCAACTGTGGAAGACGATTCCCCAGAAGCCCAGCACGCTGCTGCGCTCGCAAGAGAGGCGCTCGATGTAGAGCGCGTTGTGGTTTGCTCCGATGCGCAGATTGCGCTGTTGGGTGCGCATGGCGGCGGGCCTGGGGTGATTGTGATCGCAGGCACAGGCTCACATGTGCGGGGAATGAACACGCGCGGTGAGGTAGCGCGCGCAGGAGGGTGGGGGTGGTTGCTAGGCGACGAGGGAAGCGGGATGTGGATTGGGCGCGCAGGTGTGCAGGCTGCATGCCGCGCTCTGGATGGCACAGGAGAGCCTACCAGGCTGGTTGCGCTTCTCTGCGATTCGCTAGGCTTAGAACAATTCAACCACATTAAGCGTTTGATTTATCGAGGTGCCTTCGGCGCAAAGGAATTTGCCGCCTTAGCACCAATTGTCGATCGTGCAGCACGACAAGGAGACGCCGTGGCGCTTCGCATTTTTGAGGATGCAGGAGCGTTATTGGCGCAGCAGGTGCGCGCCGTCTTTAAGCGGCTTGACTTGCCGCCTACCACGCCTGTTGCAGCAGTGGGCGGCGCATTTGAGCATCTTGCTTTACTCCTCCCTGCTTTCAAACGCGCGCTCAGGCGCTACCAAGCTGAAACGCCTGTTGTGGAACCCAGACATTCCCCTGCTGTTGGCGCTGCGCTCAAAGCACTTCAGCTAGCGAAGGGAGTGTAAAGCAAAAACGCTTCGCGTGTGTTTGCAAATTTTTCTTCGTCTGCATACCAAGCCTCGCAAATCGTTTTTGCAGGTATGCCGGCTTCTAGCATGGCGCGGACATCGGCGTTGCCAATTAGCAAGTCAAAGTGAGGTTTGTTGCCTTCTGGGCTTGTGGTGAGCCAAGCGAATTGGTTGGGGTATAACTGCTGCACACTTGCAATCAGGGTTAGCCCAACCAGAAGCGCATCTAGCTGCTTCTGATTTGTGATGTGTATCTGAACGCCCCGGCACACTTGACCTGCCCACTTCCCCTCACAGGGAATAAACGCTGTTGGACGGAAGCACACACCTGGCAGTGATGAAGCGTTTAGGTGTTCTGCAAGGCGGATCTCGTCATGGATCCACGGCGCGCCGACAACTTGAAAAGGGAGTGCTGTGCCGCGACCTTCGGAGAGATTTGTGCCTTCGATGAGGCACAAGCCTGGGTATAAGCGCACTGCGTCTAGGCAGTTCAAGGCGGGGGAAGGCGATACCCATGAAAGCCCTGTTTCTTCCCAGCTCATCGTGCGGCGCCACCCATGCATGAGGACGATTTCTAGCGTGGCGTTGATCCCGAAGAGTGAGTTGAACATATTTGCAAGCTCACCAATGCTCATCCCATGCTGGATGGGTATAGGAAATCGCCCTAAAAAAGAGGCAAACTCTGACTGAAGCACAGGGCCGCGAATTTTGTCGCCGAGGGGATTAGGGCGATCAAGCACGACGACGCGGATACCAGATTCGGCAGCTGCTTCTAAGACGAAGACGAGCGTCCAAACGTAGGTGTAGAATCGCGCGCCTACGTCTTGAAGATCAACCACAATTGTCTCAACACTAGAGAGCATCGCTCGGTTGGGTCGCCGCGTCTCGCCATACAAGCTGTAAATAGGGATGCCGAATTGAGGGTGAGATGCTGATGGTACAGGAGAAGCGTCAGGTGCCGCGCTTTCTATGCCGTGCTCGGGGGCAAAAAGTGCGACAAGCTTATCACCAACGAGGCGATATAGCGCAACTGTTGTAGGCACTAATTTGCGCGTGACACCAGCGGCATGAGTGAGCAGTGCGATGCGTTCGCCGCTTAAGGATGCAATGCTTTCGAGGAACCGATCTACCCCTAAAGTGATGGGTATGCTCATCCTTTCAGCGCCCCCATTCGGATTCCCTCAAGGAAGTAACGCTGGAAAGCAAGGAAGAATACAATCATTGGTAACGCTGCCATTGCAGCACCTGCAAAAATGATGCCCCAGTCGGTCATGAATTCACCTTGTAGGTTGGCTACACCAACGGTTAGCGTGTAATTTTGCGGTCGGTTGAGCACGATAAGCGGCCAGAGAAAATCGTTCCAATACCGAACGAAAGTGAAGATCGCAAGCGCGGCAACTGCGGGCTTGCACAAAGGCAGGATGATCTCCCAGAACACACGCAACTCAGAGCAGCCATCAATGCGCGCCGCCTCTTCTAGTTCGCTGGGCAGTGTCTTGATGTATTGACGCATTAGGAAAATACCAAACACCGTTGCTGTTCCTGGAAGGATCACGCCCAGGAGGGTGTCAATCAAGCCAAGTGCGCGCGTAATAATGTAGGTTGGGATGAGGGTGACGTGGATGGGCACCATGAGCGTGCTCAACAGCAGTGCAAAAAGCAGATCGCGCCCTGGAAATCGGCGCTTAGCAAAGGCATAGCCAGCCATTGTGTCAAAGACAACGTGCCAAGCTGTGGTTGCAAGAGAGACGATCAAGCTGTTGAGCATCCAGTTCGTGTAATAGCGAGTTCCGCCAAAAAGGCGCTCGAAGTTGTCAAATCGAAAAGCGGGGGTCAAAATTGGCGTGAGCGGTGGCGTGCTGGTGATCGGCGTCAGTGCGTTTACGAAGAGCCAATACATAGGGAAGAGCGCCACCACAGCCACGGCGGAGAGCACCGAGATCGCAATGAGCTTCCCAATAGGCAGTTTTCGTCTGAAAGGACTTTGCAGGAGCATGTGCGCTAATACTCAACGTCACTTCGCAGGAGCCGGAACTGCAAAGCCGCTACTGCGGCGATCATCATGAATAGCACTAGAGCTTGCGCAGAAGCAACGCCAAAATTGAGGTCTTTGAACCCTGTGTTGTAGATCTGCGTCACAATGGTTTGCGTGCTGTTCGCAACGCCGCTTGGCACCATCACGTAAATGCGCTCAAAGACCTCAAAGCTGGCAATGGTGTAGATGACAACGAGGTAGAGCAAAGTTGGCTTTACGAGTGGCACTGTGATATGCCACCATCGTTGTAAGGCATTCGCTCCGTCAAGGGCAGCGGCCTCGTAATATTCTCGAGGGATGCTTCCCATGGCAGCGCTGAACAAGACAACAGCAGTCGCTGGCACGGTGAGCACTGCGGAAAGCGTCACGCTCCCGAGCGCGATGTCGGGGTCAGAGAGCCAGCGCACAGGTGGGAGCCCAACAAGGCGCAGTAAGTAGTTGGCAAACCCCCACTGCGCGTTGAAGATATATGCCCACGTTAGCCCGATGATTAGGGCACTGGTGACGGCGGGTAGGTAATAGGCTGCGCGAAAGAAGGAGCGCAACCAGTGGCCAAGAGGCTGCATCAGGCTGGCGAGGACCAAGCCCACTGTGATGTTCGCAGAGACCGTGAACACTGTGTAGAACAGCGTGTTGAGAATTGCTTGGACAAAAACGCCGTTGAGCTGGGTGAACGCTGTGACGAAGTTTTGATACAACGGCTCTATCCAACGCGCGCCGCGCACCAGGCTATACCGTTGGAAGGCGATGATCAGTGACCAGCCAACCGGGATGAGCGTGAAGATCAAAAAGGTAGCTAGGCTTGGGGCGATGAAGAAGTAGCTCCACCCATGCCGTTGTAAAAACCTGCGAACTTTAAACATCGTCCTGCAACGTTCATCAGATGCTCGGCGCAAGTACGCGCGTACTTGCGCCGAGCAAGGTAAACAAGCCGACTTCACGGTTGAGCGAGCAGCGCGTCTGCTTCTGGAGCAATGCGCGCCATTGCCTCCGCTGGGTCTGCTTTGCCGAAGATGATGTTTTGGTATTCGGTGTGGAACAGCCGCGTGAGCTTAGGCCAAGCTGGGGTGAGCGGCGTGATCCACATGTAGTCCAGCATGGGCACAAATTCGTCGAGCGGTGGTGCAACCTTCACGGAGCGGCGCGCCGCAGGTGCAAGATAGAAGCCCGTTGCTGCCGTTTCGCTGGGCGGCACATCCTCTTGCACTTCGGCACTGGTGAGGTAGCGCGCGAGATCCATGGCTGCGCGTTCTTTCTCTTTGTCATTGGTCGCTGCTACTGCAATCAAACCAATGGCGCCCACAGTGAGTCGGTTGCCGTTGTAGGAGGGGAGAGGATAGATCGCGAAATTGATCCCGTCCTTCTTGAGTTGTGGGCTAAAGCCGGTGGCATCTACAACCATGGCGTACTGCCCACTCTTGAAACCGCCCTTGACATCTGCATCCTTGAGAGCGCCGAAGTCAGGCGGCGTGACCTTATGAACGAGTGCTAGCTCGGCAAAGCGCTTGAGGGCTGCTGCTGTCTTCTCATTGTTGAAGCCGAACTTGCCGTTGACCACAGGGCGCACGCTGGGATCTTCATTCATCCAAAGACCCCAGGTATTGATCACGCCCGCGTCAATGAATCCAGCAAAGCCATACACCTGCTCGCCATTAGCGCGCTTGAAGGTGAGCTTCTTCGCTGTCTCGACAAACTCATCCCAAGTCCAGTCTTTTGACGGGAGCGGGACGTTTGCCTCTTTGAAAACGTCAAGGTTGAGGTACATCCCCATCGGCACTACCCACAACGGCCAAGCGTAAGCTTTGCCGTCCTTGATTCGCACAGCCTCTAACGTGCTGGGGAAGTAGTCTGCTTTATCTGCTTCGGTCAAATACTCATCAATGGGCGCGATCAAATCGTCTTCGACGAACGCGGGCAGACGGTCAGAAGGCAAGCGCAGGACGTCAATCCCTTGTCCTGTTTGGAGCGCGGTGGTTAGCTTGGTGAATCCCTCATCATTGGGCGGGTACCCGATGATCTCCACGTCAATGTCTGGGTTGTCAGCCTCGAACTGAGCAACAGCGAGATCAAACGGTGTGGCAAATTGGTTGCCGGGTGTGTAGCCAAGCACCCATAAGCTTAATTTGCCTTTGTAGTTGCTGCTGCTCTTGCGAATGCCACCCTTTGGTTGCATCTGTGGAATAGCGGGCCCGCTAGGAGTGGCTGTAGGCTCAGTAGGGGCCGTTGCAGGCTGCGGTGCTTCTGTGGGTTGTGTTGCTTGGCTAGGTGGAGCGGCTTCTGCGGTGCTTGGTGGGGCTGCAGCGGGCTGCGTGGGGGCGACGGCGCCTTGCTGCGGTGCGCATGCAGCAAGCGCAAGCAAAGTGGATAGCGTGAGGGCAAGAAGGGTTGATCTTTGCATGACACTTCCTCACTTTTTGGGCTGAACCGTGGAGTGATCAGCCAGTTTGGTTGTTTTCGCCCTCAACCTCGTCTTGGCGGAGGGCGTTTCCACGCGAAGCTCAGCGTAGAACACGTATTTGTCGCCGCGGTAGAACGACTCTACAACCTCGAACGGTTGATCGTCTTGAGCGTAGGTCACACGGCGCAAGTGGAGCACTGGGCTGCCTGGTCGAATGCGCAGCAGCCGAGCTTCAGGTGCCGGACAAGCGGTTGCTGTCATTTGTTGCTCAGCACGTGTTGGGACGACGCCGAAGCGCTCAGAGAGCAAAGAGTACAGCGAGCGGTTATTGAGATTTTCTTGAACGAGCTGCGGAAATAGGTGTTCGCTCAGGTACGCAGTTTCGAGCGCCACAGGCTCATCATTGGCGAGCCTCAGCCGGCGCAACAGAATCACACGGCGCCGCGATGCATCGAGTTGAAGCAGGTGGGCGATGTTCGCAGGCGCGCGCAGCACCGCTTGTCGAAGCACGAGGGCGCCGGGTCGTTGACCGCGCGCGAGCATGTCTTGCGTGAAGCTCGTAAGGTGTGTTAGGTGCTGCTCAAAGCGCGGCTGCGCGACGAACGTCCCGCGTCCTCGATCGCGCATGAGGCGACCTTCGCGCTCGAGGGCTGCGAGTGCTTGGCGCACCGTGATTCGGCTGACGCCGAATTGGGCGCAAAGCTCGCGCTCAGATGGCAGGCGTGCTCCTGCTCGCCACTCGCCGGCATCAATGCGCTGCTGAAGCGCTTCTTTTAGTTGATGGTAAAGCGGCACCGGGCTGCGCTTATCGAGCGCCTGGGCGCCGTGCTGCCGAGTGCTCATGATGTGATAACCAGTTGGCATTATAGCCGTCCCCTCGTGTGGATTGCATCGCAGCTTCGCATTGTCGGCGCTGCTCCTAGAGTTGCGAGCGCCTTGCACTCGTGTTAGGCTTTCATGCACGATGCCAGTCAACACCCTGTTGGTTGCTGCAACGCAGCGTGCTGCGGAGCTGCTTGAACTGCCGCCGTTGCTGCTCAAAGCGTTCATGGGCGTAGAGGGTGCAAACCTCAATCATCGCGATGGTGTGCTACAGGTAACGCCCGCAACACGCGCTGCGCTTATCCCGCGCATCCCGCGCGCGCTCAAGTTAGCAGCGCTGGGACTCAGTGAAAACGCGCTTCCCCTCAGCGACGCTGAGCTCAATCAGCGCTTTGCACAAGCCTTCGAGGCGCGCAATGCGCTGGTGCAAATGGTCACGGGAGGTTACTACATCCGCGAGCAACTGGACCGCTTCCATGGCTACGTGGTGTTGGCCGGACTTGCCTACAACGCTGGACCAGGACGTGCGGCGCGCGAGGTGCAGGAGAAATGGAATGGCGATCCTTATCTCGCTGCGTTGCAGTACCACAAAAGCATCGGCAACGCGCCCAACCAGGTAACCGTGCAACCTGGGATCCCCCAAGTGGATCCCACAACCGGCTTACGCTGGGTGCGTTACCCAGTGATTGCGAACGACAGCGGCAAAGAGATCTTCCAGTACCTCTACCTGCGCCGTGTGCCGCGCCGCAATTGGGGCCTGCTGGATTTTATCTTCCGCCCGCGCTTGCTCGAGCCACTCGGGCTTTACGAGAACGACGAGCCACCTGGCGAGGATCGTGATGACCGCGTGCTTGCAGTGGCCAATGGGCGTTTTCGCTTTGTGGAGGGAATGACCAATCTGCGCTTTAACACGCAGCCGCTCTCGCAGCGCGACCCACTTTGGCGTGATATGCCGTTGGGCTTCGCTACCGACGGTCGTACCATCGGCTCCGAAGGCTGCACCCTCACGTGCGTGACGATGATGGCAAATGGCTTCGGTTTCCAGGAGACACCCGCAACGCTGAACGAAAAGCTCAAAGCGCTTGGTCCGAACCAAGGCTTCTTCGGCGCGTTGATCGCATGGTTTGGCGTGGCGCGTGTGCTGCCAGGGTTGCGCGTGGACAAGTTGGTGGAGTGCCGCAACAAACCCGCGCCCATGGCGGAGATTGATGCAGCGCTGGACTCGGGGCTACCCGTAATCGTGGAGTTGGACATGTCGCCCAGCCCTGGCTTTCAAAATCATTGGGTTTTGCTGTACGGACGCGAGGGCAATGACTACCTGATGCATGACCCATGGCCCTATCCCACTGAGTCGCGCGCGTTGCTGCGACAGCGCTACGGGTTTGCGGGCGCGCCGGCACAGATCATCACCTATGCTGTGTTTTACAGCCACCCTGGCTTTCAGCCTACGCCATCCCCATCGCCGGCGTCAGTATTGGTGGTGAACGACTTGCCCGAGATCCATCAGGCTGGCGGGCTAGCGTTGCGTAATCGTCCGGGGGTTGTGGGGAGCCAAGTGCTGCGTCGCTTACCAGCGGGAAGTGTGCTCATGCCCCTAGAGCCTGCTTCGGCGGTGTATGAGAAGGTGGGTGTGTTCGGTCAATGGCTCAATGTGCGGACAGAGGACGGGCTAGTGGGTTGGGTTGCGGCGTGGCTGGTGCATGTGCGCGAGACTCAGCTCACGCGCGCAGTTGAGGGTGAAGCTGACTCTCGCCAGCCGCCGCTGCGTCCCCGCGCCTTTGTGCGCGCGAAAGGATCAGGGGTGCTCCCTGTTCGAGCCACGCCGAACGGCGAGACGGTTGGCGTGGTGCGCGCAGGGCGCAAAGTGGAGCTGCTCGATGATGTCGCCGTGTTTGATCAGGCTGCTGCTCCACAAAGCGAGACTTGGGTGCGCGTGCGCTTTGGGCGGCATGAACAAGGTTTTGTCCCAGCGAGCGCGGTAGTGGTGGTGCCTGTGCGCAAACCCAAGCGTGTTTCTGCGCTTGCCATCGCAAAGCAAGAGAAGGTCATCGCGCGCGCCGAGTCAGAAGTGCGCCCGATCGTGCGCGTCATCGCGCGCTTGGGGCTGAATCTGCGCAATGTGCCCAGCACCTCGGGTTCTGTCGTCAAGCGCATTTTGGCGTTTGGCACGTTGCTGCTCTTGCTCGAGCCTGCAAGCAGCGGCTTGCCGAAAGTGGGTAAGCCCAATCAGTGGCTTTACGTGCGCACGCTGGATGGCGTTGATGGCTACGTCGCTGCGGAATTCGTGGCGGTGCACGCGACGCCCGCGGAGTCCGAGCAAGCCATCATCAACCAAGGTGTTGCATTGGCGGCTGTGAACACGTCGCTGCATCGTGCGCCCTCCGCGAACAGCGCAGTTGAATGGCGCATCAAAGCCAGCGTGCCCGTACGCTTGCGCAATCCCGCAGATTGGGCAAAGGTGGGGCTGCCGGGGCACTTCATTGAGGTAGAGACTTTTGCCTTCAAGCGCGGCTTCGTCCGCAGCGATGCGCTGCGCTTGCCTGATTACCCCGATCTGCGTCGCAAGGTGCTCGACGCCACATTGCCGTTCGGCGCATGTGCTTGGCTCTATGGCGTTCATGACCCATTTGATCGTGACTTGTTCGCAGGCAGCGGTAAAACGGGGTGGGTGCTGATCACGCATCGCGTCGTGGGGGGCGAGGGCATGGATTACAGCAGTTGGGCGCGCGCGGGCTATGGCGTGATCGCGCGCCTGAACAACGACTACGGCGGCAGCGGCACCATCCCCACGCCCGACCGCTACGATGTGTTCGCCGACCAGTGCCGGCGTTGGGTGCAAAACTCGCGCGACTGCTTTATCTGGGTGATCGGCAACGAGATGAATAACCCGCGCGAATGGCCTAACCAATCGCCGCACAACCCGGGCAACAACCCAGCAGATGCAATCACGCCTGAGCGCTACGCGCTCTGTTTCAACAAAGTGCGCGCTGCGATCAAAAGTGTGCAGCCCCATGCCATCGTGATCCCTGGCGCTGTCGATCCCTATCAAGGCCCTTGGATGAGCTGCTTGGAGTACTTCGAGCGCATGATGGCGAACATTGTGGACTTAGACGGCATCGCGCTCCATGCATACACACACGGCTACACGCCTGACCTGATTACCTCGTTGGAGACCTTCCGCGATGATCCGCTGCGCTGGCAGTACTACCATTTCCGCTGCTACACCACGTTTCTCGATGCATTACCGCCACGCCATCGCAACAAGCCGATCTTCATCACTGAGACCGATCCACACGGTCCCACTCCCTGGGCAGGGGGGCAGAACGGATGGGTGCAAGCGGCATATGCGGAGATCGAGCGCTTCAACCATCAGCCGCACGCGCCTCAAATTCAGGCTGTGATCCTCTACCGCTGGTCGCGCGATGATGCCTACAGCATCGTGGATAAACCGGGTGTGCAGGCGGACATCCGCGCGACGATCCGCGAGACGGACTACCGTTGGCGCGCCTAGCGCGGTGGCGCTCAAGCGTGGATCACGGTGCCGTGCCCAAGCATCGCTTGGTGAATCGGACGCTCGATGCGCGCGTCGCCGAAGACCACTTGACGCACGCCGCCAGCGATTGCTTCGCTCGCGCCGAGCACCTTCTTCTTCATGCGCCCTTCGGCGAAGCTCAGCGCTTGCTCCAAGCCAGTGTAGGGCAGCTCGGGGATCAAAGAGCTTTCATCGGGGAAATTGCGCAGCAACCCCGGCACGTTGGAGAGGATGATGAGTTGATCCGCGCCAAGCGCGACGGCGATCATTGCTGCGGCGCGGTCACCATCCACGTTGATCGCCTCGCCTTCGGTGCTGCACGCTGGCGGTGAGATCACCGGCGTGTAGCCGTGATCGAGCAGCAGCAACAGCAGCGCGCGGTTCACCTTCTCGACTTTGCCCGTATAGTCATCGCGCACGAGCACCTGCCGCCCGTCAATCACAGCGCGCACGCTGGCTTTGCGCGGACCTTCGAGCAGCCGACCGTCCAGCCCACTCAGCCCAACGGCGTTGACCCCACGCTTTTGCAAGCGCTCTACGATGCGCGTGTTCATCTTGCCCGCATACACCATGGCGAACAGATCGAGCGTCTCGGCGTCGGTGTAGCGCGAGGTGAACCCCTGTGGCGAGGTGAGGAAGCGCGGCGGCTTGCCCAACTTTTCGCTAAGCACGTTTAGCTCATGTGAGCCGCCGTGCACAAGCACCACGCGCTGCCCCTCGCGCACCAGCGCAGCAACGTCATCGCACACGTAATCGTAGTTGATCCCAGCGCTGCCGCCAACCTTGACCACAATCGGTTTCGTCATTGTGCAACTCCATTTGCCTTAGGGATGCAATCCTGGGAACTCGAGGCCTGTGCGCTCGTCCCAGCCCATCATCACGTTGAGCGCCTGCACAGCGCTGCCCGAAGCACCCTTCATGAGATTGTCAATCGCGCACAGCAGTGTCACCTTTCGCCCATCTTCGCTGAGCGCAAAGCCGACGTCTGCCCAATTGCTACCCGCGAGGATCTTTGGCTCGGGCAGGCGGTAGATGCCCGCTGTGCTCTTCACGATGCGCACGAAAGGCTCGTCCTTGTAGCAGGCACGAAATGCGCGCCACAGCTCCTTTTCTTGCATGGGCTGCTTGAGGAAAGCGTGTACTGTTGCCAACACCCCGCGCACCATTTCGATGGCGGTGACGGTCATGTGGAGAGGGGGGACGGTCGCACCTTCGCCATGCACAAGGCGAAACATCTGCTCAACTTCGGCTTGGTGCCGATGTCCAGCCGGGGCATAGGAGCGCACGGCGCCGCTGCGCTCTGGGTGATGCGAAGCGGGCGAGCTTTCGGCGCCGCCTTCGCTGCTGCCCACTTTCACGTCAATGATGACCGGCTGCGTTGAGTCGAGCAAGCCAGCGCGCACGAGGGGCAACAGCGCAAGGTTCGCTGCGGTTGCGTTGCAACCCACGCCGCTGGCGTAGCGTGCGCCGCGCAGGTGCTCGCGCGTGAGTTCAGGCAAGCCATACACAAAGCGCGAGACCCACTGCGGCGAAGGATGCGGCGCGCCGTACCAACGAGCATAAGCCTCTAACTGTTGCAGGCGGAAGTCGGCGCTGAGATCGATAATGACATCCGCCAGCGTCGCCCAGTGATCGATTTGCTTCGCTGCCTCGCCGTGCGGCAGGCAAAGAAAGATCACATCGGTTTTGCGCACGTCCTCAGGGCGGATGAACGTTAGCCCGCCAACGCGTGTGTTGCGCAGGTTAGGGTGGGGCACGTGCGCGTACTCGCCCATGCGCGTGCGCGAGGTGATCTGCGTCACTTCAAGATGCGGGTGAAAGTTCAAGATGCGGAGCAACTCGCCGCCTGTGTAACCTGTGGCGCCGATGATGGCTGCTTGCAGCTTAGACATCGCAGGGCTAGCAATTCTAGCGTGACCGATTAGTGTAGAGCAGGCGCGCTCGGCTCTATGCTTGCCCAGCGAAAGCAAACAGCTCGCCGCGATCGTTCGGGCGAGCTGCACTTTGAGAAGGCAATAGTCGCGGCGTGCCGATCTAACTAATTCCCCGCTAGTGCACGTTCCACGACCTCTGCGGTCACTTCTTTCACGCCGTGCTGAACAGCGTAACGCTCCACCTGAGCGCGCAGCTCACGGCTAGCACTGATGCGGCTGATCCAAGGCACACTCTCCAAATGCTGTTCAAGTTGCCGCCGCGCCTCCTCGGTCCACATCAACTTGCTCGCCAAGGTGAGCGGGTTGACGACTTCCTTCAACTGTCCTGCTGCCGCGATGTTGTCGAACGGCAGAAAGTTAAACACTAGCTCATAGTAGCGGTTGACGATCTCCTGCACAATGTAAACCACACCGCTGAACCCCATGAACGGTGTGCCCAAAGCGCGGCGCACGATTGGCAACGGGAAAGCAGCAGGGATGAAGAAAGTGGCTTTCGCTTGGATCTCCGTGAGGTAGATCTTCTCGTTCATGCTGCCGAACAGAAAGGCGGGCTGCTTCTTGTGCAAGGTCTCGCGGATTTGAATGTTGTTCATCTCGCCGGGCAAGCGTGGTCGTCCGCTGGCAAAATGGAGCTTCATCCCCAACTCGTCCGCGAGTAGGCGCACCAACCCATCAGCGTACGTGCGCCCCGCCACGACTGCAAAATCCGTCGTGGGGAACCAATCGCCTTGCGGTCCGCGCCACAGGTCCCACAACGGTGCAAGCGTGGTTTTCTTCTCGCGTTCAAGGAATGCCTCTGCTTGCTGCTCCGTGCCCATCAACGCGCCGAGCCTGCGCACAAAATCCGTGGTCTCGCGGATGCCCATCGGCGCGAAGAGATACGGCTTGCCCAATTCCTTGGCGAGTGCCTCGCCGAACTCGCGGTAAAGCACAACGTTCACAGCGCTTTCTGCAAGGCGTGGCGTGTCCTTCAGGGTTGCCTCGAAGGGATACACCAAGTTCACCTTGCCTCCTGCACCCTCGATCAGGCGCTTCACTTCGTGCAGGTCTGATGGCGAGTTAAAGCAGCCGTACGTGGGTCCGATGATGTTCACAACGTTCGGTGCTACGGGCTGAATGCCTTCCGCCTTTGGGGCGCCGAAGGTGCGCCACAACCAGAGCAGCACCCGATCGCGCCCCTCCCACTCGTCGCCTTCCAGCGATTGGCTCCAAAAGAACGGCACGGGTGGGTTCATCTTGCTCAGCCAATCGCTGTGATCCGAAGAGATCATCTCGCTTTCTGCTGTGCTGACGACGATGATCTCCTTGTCTGGGTGCATTTCGCGCAGCGCTTCGACGGTTTTGCGGACAGCGCCTGCCGTTCCCAGCAAGGTGACCTCCTGCTCGCGCATCACGCTTGGGGTGATGTTGTGGATGTGTGGGATGGCGTCGGTGTAGTCAGGCACGGCAGTCGCGACGAGGTTAAAGCAACCGATAGGTGCATCACACACGAGGTGCACATCGGGCATTGTGCACATCGTCCAAACGGCTGCCCAGTAACCGCTGGTGCTTTCCAAGTCGCGGATCAACTCGATAGGGGCGTGTTTCTTGCCGCCTGCGGGCACGAACTCAACAACGTCGCTCGTGATTTCGCTCATCGCTCCTCCAACTCCTGCCTTCTCAAAGACGAAGGCTACAACAAAAGCTTTACAAGTTCAAGAGGTGTTCACCGGAATTCGCATAGGCACAAATTAGTGCAGCGGGGGAACGTGGCAGTGCTACACTAACTCCCATCATGAACCAGGCACACCAGCCTCCTCCTTGGGCAAACCAACTTGGGGCTGAGCTTCCGACCTTTCTTGAGCTAGTAAGGGCTTACTTTGCGCATCGCAACCTGTCCATTGCGCTTGACGTATCTCACGGCATACTCCGGCTCACGAGCGTTGCTCAAGCGCAGGGGAGTGTAATCGGTTTGCGGAATCTTGCCCAACTCTGCGCACAAGCGCCTGTTGAGCAATGGCAAAGCCTCGTTGAAGCTCACTTCGATAGCTTGCTGGAATACCTCATCTCAAAAGAAGCGCTGCAGTTGGGAGGTGCTCTCGCGCAGCTTCGCACTCAATTGCGGGCTCGCATCTACTCTGAAGAAATCTCCAACCGCGTGCCTGACTTGGTGTACCGCCCTGGCCCAGAAGGCACCATCGAGGTGCTGGTGCTCGACATGCCCACGAGTATGCGCACGGTTGCGCGCAGCGAGGTGGAAAGATGGGGCGTTGACGTCGCAACACTGCTGGACATTGGTCGCCAGAACCTCCGTCTCTACCACGCCGTAGAGCGGCAGCCTATCTCGATTCAGCCGGGCGTTCGGGTGGATATTTACGCCAGCGATCCCTTCTACACAGCAAGCTTCGTGCTGCTTCCTGAAGTCTGGCTTGCTGAGCCAAACATGCACGGCGCGCTGATCGCGCTCCCGCGCCGTGATACCCTCATCGTTCACAACATCCAAGATCTCGGCGCTATGGACGCGATGGAAGCCATGCTCCGCGCTGCAGTTGATCTCTATGCTGAAGGCCCAGGCTCGATCAGCCCCTACGTCTACTGGTACCATGATGCCACTTTCACCAAGTTGCCCTACACCTTAGAAGGCAACACGCTAAAACTCTCCCTGCCCGAATCCTTCACCGAGCTGATCGATGCGCTTGAGCAAGGCGCGGTGCTCTCCTGAGCAACATGTCGTTTGAAGTCATCCTGTTTGACCTGGACGAAACGCTGTATCCACGCAGCGCCGCGATCATGGCGCAGGTGAGCGAGCGCATCAATCGTTACATGGTTGAGCGCCTCGGCATCCCACCAGAGCAAGCCACAGCCCTGCGTCGGCATTTTCGCCAAACATACGGCGCAGCTTTGCGTGGCTTGATGGAAGAAGGGTACCCCGTGGACGTAGAAGACTACTTCGAGTATGTGCACGACGTTGAGCTAAGCGGGCGCATTGATCCAGATCCAGAGCTGCGTGCCATGCTGCTCAGCATCCCGCTGCGGCGCGCCGTGCTGACAAACTCCAACCTCGAACATGCCGAGCGCGTTCTGCAGCACATGCAGATTCGCGATTGTTTCGAACGCATCATTGACATCCGCGCGCTCGAGTTCAAGAACAAACCAGCGCCCGAAGCTTATCAACGCGCGCTTGCGCTGCTTGGCGTACCGCCGCAGGCGGTCATCTTCGTCGAGGACACGCCTGCGAACACCATCCCAGCGCGTGCGCTAGGCATGACCACCATCCTCGTGGACTGTCCGTCAAACGACGATGCCGCTGATTACTACGTCGCTAGCATCATGGACGTCGGCCCGCTAGTGCACCGACTTCTTACGCGCGAGAAGTTCGCTGCTCAACTCAAGCGTTGATGGCGAACCAATTGCCGCTCTTCCACGAAACAGCCCAGTAACATTGAAGCCATGAGTACATCCGTTTCCCCCGCTTATCGCAGACTCAGCGCACGCACCCTAGCCGTGCAACCCTCCGCGACCATGGCAGTCGAAAGCCGCGTGAAGCAGCTTCGCGCGGCTGGCGAAGCCGTGATCGGCTTTGGCGCTGGCGAGCCAGATTTCCCCACGCCTGAGCCAATCAAGCAAGCGGCCATCGAAGCGATCCATCGCAACTTCACGAAATACACAGAGACCGGCGGCATGATGGCGCTCAAAGAAGCCATCGCTGCACGCGAGACGGAGAACACGGGCATCCCGTTTACGGCGGCGCAAGTAGCAACCCACACTGGTGGCAAAGAATCGCTTTACCTTGCCTTTCAGGCGCTGTGTGAGCCTGGCGACGAAGTGCTCATTCCTGCGCCATACTGGGTGAGTTACGTGGAGCAAGTACGGCTCGCGGGTGCGACGCCCGTAATCGTGCCGACCACCGTAGCTGATCATTTCAAAGTCAACGGTGAGTTGCTTGCGCACTACACCACGCCGCGCACGCGCATCTTGGTGCTGAACTCACCCGCTAACCCAACGGGGATGGTGTATACCCAAGAGGAGCTGGCGAGCATTGCGGCTTGGGCGCGCACCAACGATGTGATCATCATCAGCGATGAGCTCTACGACCGCATCGTTTTCGAACCACCGTATCCGCGCTGGTTGCGCGTCGCCCCCGATTTACACGACCGCACCATTGTGGTTAACGGCTTATCCAAAGCCTACGCTATGACGGGTTGGCGCCTTGGCTACGCCGTGGGGCCGGAGTGGGCGATCAAGGCGATGCTGAAGATCCAAAGCCACAGCAACTCGCATCCCAGCTCCATTACGCAGGCTGCTGCTCTCTACGCTTACACGCACGACCTCGAATCCGAAATCGCGACGATGGTGAACGCCTTTCGTGCACGCCGCGACTGGATCGTTTCAGCGCTGAACGCGATCCCGGGCGTATCGTGCCTCTTGCCGCAGGGCGCGTTCTACGCCTTTCCCGACTTTAGCGGTGTTTTGGGGAAGCGCCTGAAGTATGGGCGTGTGTGCCACACAAGTGAAGAGCTCGCGATGTACTTGCTCGACGCTGTGCGTGTGGGGATCGTGCATGGTGAGGCTTTTGGTGCGCCAGGTTTTGCGCGTCTGAGTTACGCAATGTCCTTAGAGCAAATTCAAGAGGGGATTGCGCGCATCGCAGATGCGCTCACCTTTGCGTGAGGCTCAATTCTTGAGTCTCAAACTTATTTCGCATAGGCACTCGTGATTCGCGGAGACGATGAACAAAGCAGAGTGGGCGAACAAGGTCCTAAAGCCAGCAACAGCGAAAGCGCCAGAGCGTAAACCGCTCTTCGAGACACCATCAGGCATCCCCCTTGAGACCGTACACGCGCCCGAAGACGCAACAGACTGGCCTGGTGCTTACCCCTTCACACGCGGCATTCACCCAACGATGTACCGCTCGCGCCTGTGGACCATGCGCCAATACGCTGGCTTCTCCACAGCACGCGAGACCAACGCCCGATTCCGGTACCTGCTCGCACAGGGGCAAACGGGGCTATCCGTTGCCTTTGATCTGCCCACGCAGCTATGCATGGACGCTGATGACCCGCTCGCCAGTGGAGAGGTGGGGAAGGTTGGCGTGAGCATCTCAACACTGGACGACATGCGAACGCTCTTCGCAGGCATCCCGCTGGACAAGGTGAGCACCAGCATGACGATCAATGCACCTGCGGCAGTCTTGCTGGCTCTCTACATCGCCACAGCGAAAGAGCAGGCAGGTCCCAACGCCGACCCCGAGGCAGTGATGCGCGCACTGCGCGGCACTGTGCAAAACGACATCCTCAAGGAGTACGCAGCACGTGGGCTATACATCTTCCCGCCGCGCCCCTCCATGCGGCTGGTGACAGACGTGTTCGCATTCTGCAAGCAACACATGCCACACTGGAACACGATCAGCATCAGCGGTTATCACATCCGCGAAGCGGGCAGCACAGCCGTCCAGGAGGTAGCGTTCACGCTCGCCAACGCCATCGCCTACGTGCAAGCTGCACTCGAAGCAGGGCTAGACGTTGACGAATTCGCCGGGCAACTCACCTTCTTCTTCAACGCGCACAACGACTTCCTCGAGGAGATCGCCAAGTTCCGGGCTGCACGCCGGCTCTGGGCGAAAATCATGCGTGAGCGCTTTGGTGCAAAGGAACCGCGCAGCTGGATGTTGCGCTTCCACGCTCAAACAGGCGGCAGCACACTCACCGCACAGCAGCCGATGAACAACATTGTGCGCGTCACGATCCAAGCGCTTGCAGCCGTGCTCGGCGGCGCCCAAAGCTTGCACACCAACAGCTGGGACGAAGCACTCCAGCTACCGACAGAGGCATCCGTGCGACTCGCATTGCGCACACAGCAGATCATTGCCTACGAGAGCGGCGTGACAGACACTGTTGATCCACTCGGCGGCTCGTACGCGATCGAGTACCTCACCGACGAGATAGAGCGACGCGCGCAAGCGCTCATCGAGACCATTGACGCACTCGGCGGCGCCGTGCGCGCGATTGAAAGCGGCTGGATGCAAGCCCAAATCGCAGAAGCCGCGTACCGCTACCAGCGGCAAGTCGAAAGCAAAGAGCGCATCATCGTGGGCGTCAACGCATTCACCGAGGACGAAGATCAACAGCTAAGCATCCAACGCTTCAAGGTCGATCCCCGCATCGAGGAAGAACAACGCGCGCGACTCGCAGCTTGGCGCGCAAACCGCGATCATGAACGCGTCGGCGCCTTGCTCAGGCAGCTAGAGGAAACCGCGCGCAGCACGGAAAACCTCATGCCTGTGCTGATCGCTTGCGTGGAAGGCGGCGTGACCGTAGGCGAGATCGGGCGCGTGCTGCGGCGTGTGTTCGGAGAGTATCAGCCACCCCAGGTCGTATGAAGCGCAACTAGGCCCGACAATTCGTCAGCCACTATACTCACACGCAAGGAGATCACCCATGGGACTACTCAGCGGCAAGACAGCGTTGATCTTCGGCGTCGCAAATGACCACAGCATCGCTTGGGGTATCGCAAAAGCATTCCACCGCGAAGGCGCACGTCTGGGCTTCAGCTACGCAAACGAGAAGCTCGAACGGCGTGTGCGTCCCCTCGCGGAATCGCTCGGCAGCACGTTCATCGAGCCATGTGACGTGAGCCGCGATGAAGACATCGTGCAGGTCATCCAGAAAGCACGCGCCGCATTCGGCGAGATTGATATCCTGGTTCATTCCATCGCCTTCGCCAACCGCGAGGACCTTTCGGGACCGTACTACACCGTCTCACGTGAAGGATTCCGCGTGGCGATGGACATCAGCGTGTACTCATTCACAGCGCTCGCGCGCGAGGCGTTGCCGATTCTACGCCCGAACGGAGCGCTGCTCACCTTGACCTACATTGGCAGCCAGCGCGCTGTGCCCCACTACAACATCATGGGCGTGGCCAAAGCCGCGCTCGAGGCAAGCGTGCGCTACTTGGCTGCCGACTTCGGCAACCACGAGAAGCGCATCCGCGTGAACGCCATCTCCGCCGGGCCAATCCGCACGTTGGCTGTGGCAGGCATTGCAGGCTCACGCGCGCTGATCAGTGAGTTCAGCAAGGTGAGCTTGCTGCATCGCAACATCACGATTGATGACGTGGGCAACGCGGCGGTTTACCTCTGCTCAGACCTCGCTGCTGGCGTCACGGGCGAAGTGCACTACGTAGATGCTGGCTTCAATGTCGCCTTCCCGATGAGCGCAGAAGAGGAGAGCTAGCCTACACCGTTGTTTTCCTCTTCGAGCAGCGGCATCACCGTGTTCAGATCCTTGTCGCCGCGTCCGCTTAGGTTAACGAGAAGGATTTGATCACGCGGCAGAGTCGGCGCACGTCGGATCGCCTCAGCAACGGCGTGCGCCGACTCCAACGCCGGAATGATGCCTTCGAGCCGACAAAGCAAATTGAAGGCCTGGAGCGCCTCTTCGTCAGTCGCGTAGGTGTACTCGGCACGCCCGATTTCGCGCAGATAGACGTGCTCGGGACCAACTCCCGCATAGTCCAGCCCCGCGGAAATGGAATGCGTGTTGGCAATCTGCCCATCCGCATTTTGGAGCACGACAGTCTTCATGCCTTGGAAGATGCCAACGCGACCGGCGACCTGGGGGTGCGCGCTCTCTGCAAAGCGTGCGGCGTGCTCGCCGCTTTCGATGCCGCGGCCGCCAGCCTCAACGCCCACCAAGCGCACACGCTCATCGTTGAGGAAGCCATAGAAGATGCCAATGGCGTTGCTACCGCCACCCACGCAAGCGATGACTTGGTCGGGCAGGCGACCCACCTGCGCAAGCATCTGCGCGCGCGCCTCGCGCCCAATTACGCTTTGAAAGTCGCGGCAAATGGTGGGGTAGGGATGTGGACCAAGCGCGCTGCCGATCACGTAGTAGGTATCGTGCGGGTGCGCAACCCAATCGCGGATCGCCTCGTTCACAGCATCTTTCAGCGTGCGCGTGCCGCTCTCCACAGCACGCACTTCGGCGCCGAGCAAGCGCATGCGAAAGACGTTTGGCTGCTGGCGCTGCATGTCCACCGCGCCCATGTACACCACGCACGGAAGCCCGAGCAGCGCACATGCCGTCGCCGTGGCGACGCCGTGCTGACCCGCGCCAGTCTCCGCGATCACGCGCCGCTTGCCCATGCGCTTTGCCAGCAACACCTGCCCGAGCGCGTTGTTGATCTTGTGCGCACCGGTATGCAGCAGGTCTTCGCGTTTGAGATAAATCTGCGCACCGCCTAGATGCTCGCTCAGCCGCCGCGCGTGCGTAATGGGCGAAGGGCGACCAACGTAAGTGTGCAGCAAGTGCTCATACTCCGCGCGAAAGGTAGCATCGTCGCGCAGCTCCTCATACGCCTCGGCAAGCTCATCGAGCACTGGCATTAACGTCTCGGGCACGAAACGACCACCGTAAGCGCCGAATTTGCCTGCGGCATCGGGGGTGGGCGTTTGGGTCGTTCTGCTCAAAGCAACCATGCGGCTCGCAGTTTATCACCGAGCGGCATGCTCGAGGCCGAGCCCAGCTGTGCGCTTGCTGAACAGACAACAAGACCGCGCCATAAGCACAGCTCTGCGCTAAAGTTAAGTCCCAATGGACGTTCTTGAAACACTTGTGCTCGGCTTGCCGGTGTTTATCATCCTGCTCGGACCGCTGATGTTTGTGCACGAGCTTGGGCACTTCTTGGTCGCCAAGTGGGCTGGCATCCGCGTGGAGGAGTTCGGAATGGGCTTGCCGCCACGCATGGTGCGCTTATTCCAGCGCGGCGAGACGGAATACACGCTCAATTGGTTGCCCATTGGCGCCTTTGTGCGCATGACGGGCGAGGAAGACCCCAGCGACCCACGCAGTTTCGCTGCGCAGCCGAAGCGCTGGCGCTTCGCAGTGCTCTTCGCAGGTCCTTTCATGAACTTCGCCCTTGGCTTCGTTGTGCTCACCATTGCATACCTGGCCTTTGCTACACAGCCAACTGCGTTCCGCTACCGTGTTATTGGCGTGCAACCAAACAGCGTTGCGGCAATGCTGGGGGTGCAGCCCGGAGATGAGATCATTGCTGTGAACGGCAAGCCATTCGAGCAGCCGATAGGCGCTGATCAATCCCTTTCGGCCAGTGCGTTACGCGAGGTAGTCCTACAATCAGCCGGACAACCCTTCACCCTTGAAGTGCTGCGCAGCCCCGCAGAAGGGCTGTCTCCGCAATCTGTGACCCTGCGCGGCACACTTCCTCGGCAGCTCAACCCCGAGGCGCCGCTTGGTGTGAGCATCTCATTCCGCGTCGTAGCCTCTGAGCCCCGTGCGTACACCTTCGGCGAGGCTGTGCGCGCTGCGCTCGCAGACTTCGCGTTTGTCGTTGGGGGCATCATCCGATTGCCTGCCGAGTTGCTCAACCAGCGCATATCGCTTGAGCAGGCGCGCCCTGTAGGACCGATAGGGATCACCAACATCGGCGTGGCGATGCTTGAAGAGCGCGATACACAAGGGCTGTTCCCCTTCATACGCTTTGCCGGCTTTATCAGCATCCTGGTCGGCCTCACAAACCTGCTGCCGATTCCTGCGCTGGACGGTGGACGAATCCTGTTTGTCTTGATCGAGGCACTGCGAGGCCGGCGCATCGATCCACTGCGCGAGCGTTGGGTGCATGGCGTCGGCATGGCGCTGCTGCTCACACTCTCCCTCGCCATCCTGATCTTGGACATCGTTGCTCCCATCAATCTGCGATGAACAGACAGCCAAAGCGCCGTCGCGTGCGTCGGTGGCCATTAGAGCGCGCGCTAGCAGCAATGCGCGAGCCGCAGCCTCTGCAACCGGGAGCACTCCTGGCGCTCTCGGACCTCAGCGGGGAACGTTTTGAGGCATGGAAAGCAACCTGGGCAACATTGCCCCCAGAGCGCCGCATTGCGCTCGCCGAGCAATTGCGCGATGCCAGCGAGCGCCATGCCGTCCTTAACTTCAACGCCATCTTTGCGCACGTGATTGCTGACGAGGAGGCACGCGTGCGCCTTGCCGCGCTCGAGGGGCTGGCGCTGGAGCCGCCAATTGCGCTGATAGATGTGCTCGAGCGAGCACTTGCCGAAGATCCAAACGAGGCAGTGCGCGCTGCTGCTGCAACAGCGCTTGGGGTGCTCATGGAAGCTGGCGAAAGCGGTCAGATCCCACAGCGTCGCCGCGATCAGGTTTACCGCGCGTTGATGGGCGCGCTACGACGCGAACCATACGGGTCGTTGGTGTATCGCCGCGCGCTAGAAGCGGTTGCCTGCGCATCAGAGGAAGCGGTGGAGTGGTACATCCGCGACGCCTATGCAGCTGACGACGATCTGCTGCATCTGAGCGCAGTCACTGCCATGGGGCTGAGTCACAACAGCGCCTACAGCGCTCTGGTGCGTGCTGCGCTGCAGAGCATCTCACCCGCAGTGCGACGCGCAGCCGCTCGCGCATGTGGCAATCTCGACGACGAGGAGGCGGTTGCTGACCTAGAGCGCCTCCTCGAAGACCCAGACGACGAAGTACGACAAGCTGCCCTGGAGGGGCTTGCGAACATCAGCACAAAAGCCGCGCGCGACACACTTGAGCGCGCATCAAGAAGCAAAGACGAGTGGCTCGCCGAACGCGCACAAAGAGCCCTAGAGACTTGGCTGTTCTGGCATGCCGAGCTTGACGAGCAAGCTGATTCGCTCTTCAAACTCATGGAGTTCGACGAGGACAGCCTCAGACCCACGCGCCTGGTCACACCACGTATCCGGCGGAGGATCACCAGAGAAGAAGACAACAACAGCGCGTCCACTGCTTAGCCTTCGTGGGCGTAAGCATGACGCGAGAGAAGGCAAAAGGGATCTGAGATGAGGTGCACACCTGTGCAATCTCCATAGCCCATTTGCAAACGCGCAGCGCAAAAAGAGACGATATGCTATAACGCTACTAAATGGCTGTCCCCATCATCGAGCTGCGTGAGATCAGCAAAGCCTTTCCAGGTGTACAAGCCCTCGACCGCGTGAGCTTCGAGGTGCGTGAGGGCGAGGTCCATGCTCTGCTCGGTGAGAACGGCGCCGGCAAATCCACACTGATCAAAATCCTCACAGGCGCCCACCAACCAGACAGTGGCACGATCCTGCTACGCGGCCAGCCAATCACGATCCCAGACACGCGCCAAGGCCTAAAGCTAGGCATTGCTGCCATCTACCAAGAGCTCAGCCTCTACCCCGATTTGACTGTCGCCGAAAACATCTTCATGGGCCACCAGCCAAGCAACCGCTTTGGCATGGTGGATTGGAGACAGATGCAGCAACGCGCACGCGCGCTCTTGCATGAGTTGGACGCTGACGACCTCGACGTGACACGACCCGTGCGCGGTCTAAGCGTCGGCAATCAGCAACGCGTGGAGATCGCAAAGGCGCTCTCGCATGACGCGCGCATCCTGATCATGGATGAGCCCACCGCTGCGCTTACACAGCACGACGTGGAACGACTCTTCGAGATCGTGAGGAGATTGCGCGCACGTGGTGTGGCAATCATTTACATCACCCATCGCCTTGAAGAGGTCTTCCTGCTTGCTGATCGCGTCACTGTGCTGCGTGATGGCCGCGTGGTCGGCACAACGCTGGAGGTGTCACAAACAAACCAGGCAGAGCTTGTGAAGATGATGGTAGGACGCACGCTAGACACGCTCTTCCCAAAGGACCCTGCCATCCCAGGAGAAGTAGTGCTGGAGGTGCGCAACCTATCCTATGGGCGCACGACGCGCAACGTGAGCTTCACGCTGCGGCGCGGAGAGATCGTTGGACTTGCTGGGCTGGTTGGGGCAGGGCGCTCGGAGCTGGCGCAAGTGCTCTTCGGAATCACACCAGCGCAGTCTGGCACAATACTTGTGGAGGGCAAGGAGGTACGCATTCGCAATCCGCGCGAGGCAATGGCGCTTGGCATTGCATACGTTCCAGAGGATCGCAAATTGCAAGGGCTGCTACTCCCCATGAGCGTGCGGGAGAACACCACTCTCGCCGTGCTGCGCCAGCTGCTTCGCTATGGGTTCGTGGACCATCACGCCGAATCGCGTCTCACGCAGGAATACGTGGATCGCCTTCAGATCCGCACGCCTTCTCTCATGCAACAGGTAGCAAACCTATCCGGCGGCAATCAGCAAAAAGTGGTGCTTGCGAAGTGGCTAGCAGCGAAGCCAAGAGTGCTCATCCTCGACGAACCTACTCGCGGGATCGACGTTGGTGCGAAAGCAGAGATCCACCGCCTCATGAACGCGCTAGCCCATCAAGGCATGGCAATCTTGATGATCTCTTCAGAGCTGCCCGAGGTGATGGGCATGAGCGATCGCATATTGGTGATGCGGCAAGGCAGCATCGTTGCAGAGCTCGATCGGCAAAGCGCCTCGCAGGAAGCCGTCATCGCTGCAGCGATGGGAGCGAGCGAACTACACTTAGTGTAAGGACTGCGCTACCCCCATGATATCGGCAAAGCCCCTAGAGTCACCGAGAAGCAGCTTTACCCTTCAGCAGGAAGGCGTGATAGCCGTGGCGATCGTTGCTCTATCGGCGATCGTTTCTTTGATCAACCCTGACTTCCTCAGCGCTAACAATCTGCTCGACATCGCTGTGAATACAGCCTACATCGCCGTCGCAGCTGCTGGGATGACGATGGTCATTGTGAGCGGCAACATCGACATCTCAGTTGGGTCAATGCTCGGAGTGTGCGCCACAATCGCGGGCGAGTTAGCGCGCAATGGTGTGCCAGTGCCCATCGCTTTCGCGGCTGCGGTGTTGGCAGGCGGGGCGCTAGGCGCTGTGAACGGTCTTCTAGTCGCCTATGCCCGCATTCCAGCTATCGTCGTCACACTAGGGATGCTGAGCATTTTGCGCGGGGGCCTGATCCTCGTGACACAGGGGCGGTGGATAGAGAGTCTTCCAGAAGCTTTCTTCTTTAGCCAACGCAGCACCCTTGGAATCCCAAATCCCATCTGGGTAATGGTGCTTGTGTCGGTGCTCACTTGGCTGTTCATGAAGTATCACCGGCTCGGTCGGGCGATATATGCAGTGGGGGGCAATGCAGAGGCAGCACGTTTGGCAGGTATCAACCCGAAGCGGATTTACCTGTTTGTCTTCATCATGAACGGTCTGTTGGTTGGGCTAGCTGCGGTGCTCTATGCCAGCCGGTTTACAGCGATCCAGTCCAATGCTGGTCAAGGATTCGAGCTGGCGGTGATCAGCGGCACCGTTGTCGGCGGGGTAAGCATCTTGGGTGGTGTCGGCAGCGTGATGGGTGCGTTGCTCGGGTCACTCCTGATAAGCCAAATAGGTACAGCAGCGATCTTCCTAAAGGTCTCACCCTTCTGGTTGCAGGCCGTGCAAGGCGGCTTGATCCTGCTCACAGTCTTGGTTGACGTGCTGCGGCGGAGGCGCATGACATGACCTCTAAGACATCTTCAGCTGTCACATTTCTCCCATCGCGCCTGCAAAGTATGCTGCGCACGCAGGAAGGGGTTTTGCTTGTTTTGTTGGTGGTGATCGTTGTTGCGCTCTCGCTGCTCTCGGACCGGTTCTTGACCGTTAATAACTTGCTCAACCAGACGCGCCTGCTTACTGAGACAGCTCTGCTCGCGCTGCCGATGACGCTGATCATCATCAGCGGCGGCATTGACTTGTCAGTCGGCTCCATGCTAGCGTGGAGCGCAGTCATGCTCGGCTTCTCGTGGCAGCTGCTAGGGTTGCCGTTACCCTTGGCGGTGCTCGTGTGCTTACTCACAGGAGTGGTAGGCGGCGCGATCAATGGACTGCTCATCGCTTACGTGCGTGTTCCCCCTCTAATTGCGACCCTGGCAACCTTGGCTATCTACAGGGGATTCTCGTTCGGGATAAGCCAAGCGCGATCCGCACGCGGTTTCCCCGAAGAGTTTGCCTTTTGGGGACAGGGGCAGATAGGTCCCTTCCCCACACAGTTCGTCATCCTCGCTGCACTGATCGTGGCTGCTCACTTGTTGCTATCGCGCACAGGCTTTGGACGCTGGGTTTACGCGATCGGCAACAATGAGCTTGCTGCCCGCTACTCGGGGATTCCTGTCGAGCGTGTCAAGTTCACGCTCTACACCCTCAGCGGGTTGATGGCAGGGCTTGCAGCCTTCATCTTCACTTCGCGCGTCACCACAACGCGCGCCGACGCAGCAACTGGTCTCGAGCTAGATGTTATCGCCGCCGTTGTGCTTGGCGGAACAAGCATCTTTGGTGGCAGCGGCAGCATCATTGGCACTGTGCTTGGCTTGGTGATCATCACGCTGCTGCGCAACGGATTGCTCCTCACCGGCGTGAAGGGCGACGCGACTTTCATGGTGATTGGCATCGTGCTGATCCTCGCCGTACTGGTGAACAACCTCGTTCGAAGGAGGTGATAGCTAGGAAACTGAGCGCAAAATGTCACTCGCACTCTCTCGCGTTTTACGCGTCTTGAAAGCACGGCTTGCTCGCAAGTCAGTTCAATTCGGTTTACCCAAATCTCTGGAAACCAAGCCCGGAGGTAGTTCGTCATGAAACCAACTGCTTTGAACCGTACACTCGCTTTGCTTGCCTTTGCAAGTATCGTCGTCGCTGCCTGCGCAGCGCCACCTCCTGCCGCGCCGCAGCAACCTCAACAACCTGCCCAGCCTCAAGAAGCGGCACAGCAACCAGCTGAGCAATTACCGCCAGGCTGGAAAGCTGGCATTCCCAAGAACCCTCCCGATCGCAAGGGCAAGAAGCTTGTCATTCGTGATGTGCCCAAGCTGATAGGCATCGGTTACTTCGCTGCCACGACACGAGGCATGGAAGAAGCCGCTGCTGAGCTGGGCAACATTGACTTCAAGACAGACGCACCCACAGAGGCGAAGATCGAGAAACAGATCGAGTTCATCGACAACTTCATCACCCAAGGTGTTGACGTTATCCTCTTTGCCGCGAACGACCCAGTGGCGATCGCGCCCGTTCTAAAGAAGGCACTCGATCAAGGCATTATCGTCGTCGGTTACGACGCCGATGCTCAAGAGGACGCGCGGCAATTCTTCGTTAATCAAGCAACTTTTGAGGCGATCGGGCAAGCGCTCATTGAGGATATGGTGTCGCAGGTCGGTCCCGACGCGGAGGTCGCTATCGTGACCAGCTCCTTGACCGCGCCAAACCAGAACCGCTGGATCGAGGAAATGAAGAAATACGCCGCTGCGAAATACCCCAACCTCAAGTTCGTCGTCACACTCCCTTCCGAGGAAGACCAACAGTTGGCGTTCAAGGCAACCCAGGACATCATGAAGACGTACCCGAACGTCAAGGGCGTCTTTGGGCTTTCCTCCGTGGCATTTCCTGGCGCGGCTGATGCAGTGAAGCAAGCAGGCAAGTGCGGCCAGATCGCCGTGGTCGGTCTCTCAACGCCAAACCAGATGCGTCCCTTCGTCAAGGAGGGTTGCGTGAAGAGCGTCATCCTCTGGAATCCTATTGACCTCGGCTACGCGGCTGTATACGCTGCGCGCGCCATTGCCGACGGCGAGTTGAAGCCAGGTGCCACATCGCTCAAGGCTGGTCGCCTGGGTGAGCTGAAGGTGAACGGCAGCGAGATCCTCCTCGGTCCGCCATTCATCTTCAACAAGGACAACATCGACAACTTCGACTTCTGACACGCGTTCTGGTTTAAGAACACCTGCGACTCAGCCCCTGGGCTCTGCTCGGGGGCTGATTTCATTTTTGCATTTCCTCTGCTACAATGTTGCGCATCTATGACGCCCTCTGTGATTCCGCCATCGGCGATCGCGGTCGAAGCATCGCCGACGCAGGCGAATCCGACACGCCGCCCTGAGTGGTTGAAGGTG